>DATIDU010000142.1:0-3012 GCA_035456145.1 Gaiellales bacterium
CGTACTTCTGCCCGCGGTGCCAGGCGGCGTGATCCGCCGCCGCGAGCCGCAGGGCATGCACGATCGCGCGCGCGGGGCGATGCTCGGGCTGGCGGTCGGCGACGCGCTCGGAGCCGCGGTCGAGTGGCTGCACCCCGAACAGATCCAGAGCCGCTACGGCGGGCCGCTGCGCGACATGGTGGCGTCGGGCATGTGGGAGCTGGGGGAGTGGACCGACGACACCGCCATGGCCGTCGAGCTCGCGTCCAGCATGGCCGACCAGGGCGGCTATGACGAGGACGACGTCTTCGGCCGCTACGCGCTCTGGGCCCGGTCACGCCCGAAGGACATCGGCGCCACCGTCGCCGCGGCCCTGCGCCGCTCCCGCTCCGCCGCCGAGGCACGCGCGGCAGCGGCCGCCCACCACGACGCCGAGGGCAAGAGCGCGGGCAACGGCTCGCTCATGCGCACCGTCCCGATCGCGATCCGCTACCGCGACGATGCGGGAGCCATCGAGCGGTTCTCGCGCCTCGATTCGAGCCTCACCCACCACGACCCGCTCGCCGCCGACGCCTGCACCTGGTTCAACCTGACGGTCGCGGCGCTGATCCAGGGCCGCCGTCCGCCGCGGTCGCTGTCGGAGGTGGGCCGCATCGCGGAGGCCGCGATCGCGGCCGACGAGGCCGAGCTGGCCCTCGCCGCGAAGGAGCAGCGCGGGTTTGTGCTGACGACGCTTCGGATCGCCTTCGCCGCGGCCTTCCGCCACGACGCGTTCGAGCCGGCCGTCGTCTTCGCGGTCAACCTGGGCGGGGATGCCGACACGAACGGCGCGGTGACCGGCGCGCTCGCCGGAGCCCGGTTCGGGGCAGACGCGATCCCGCAGCGGTGGATCGAGCCGCTGATGCGGAAGGAGGTGGTGAGCGGGCTTGCAAACCGTCTCACCCGAACCTAGTTTGCAGGTTGCAACCGCCACGATTGGGGGTCCTCATGAAGGCTGTCTTCACCGCCCGCCGGCTGAACGCGGGCCACTACGACGACTTCCGCAAGGCGTGGGAGCCCGACGAGTGGCCGGCCGGGTTCAGCGGCGCCTACCTGATGCGCGACACCGCCGATCCCGACCGGATCACCGTGATCGGGCTCTTCGACGTCTCTGACGACGACGCGGCGCGGCTCCAGGCCGACCTCGAGCCGTCCGAGCGCGCCCGGCACGAGCGGATGGCACCGCACGTCGCCGAGACGCTCGTCTCGGGGCTCTTCGACGTGACCGTCCACGAGGACGGTGGCGCCACCGGAAATCAGAAGGCCGTTCTCCTCACCGAGCGGAATCTCAACCCCGGGTCGTTCGACGACTACGTGAACGCCGGCCGCGAGTTCAACGAGCGGATGGGCGGCGTGCCGGCGGGGATCGAGTTCATGCTGCTCCAGGACACGACCAACCCGGACCACACGATCCAGATCGGGATCGTGCGGGTGGCCGACATGCAGACCTTCCGCGACTCGGTCGGGTCGGGTCGGCAGGACATGCTCGACGCGATCGCGCCGCACGTGGCGTCGATCGGGCTCGACACCTCCTACGAGCTCATCGAGGAGGTCTCGGCCGTCAGGGTCTGACCCTGCGGGATATCGCGGGGTATCCTCTCGCGCGATGCCGGAAGCTCCCGACCGGAACCTGGCGCTCGAGCTGGTGCGCGTCACCGAGGCGGCGGCGCTCGCGTCGGCGCGGTGGGTCGGGTTCGGCGACAAGAAGGCGGCCGACCAGGCCGCCGTCGATGCGATGCGCCACATGCTCGCCACCGTCGAGATGGACGGCGTCGTCGTCATCGGCGAGGGTGAGAAGGACGAGGCGCCGATGCTCTACAACGGCGAGCGGATCGGCACCGGCTCGGGCGTCAGCGTCGATGTCGCCGTCGACCCGCTCGAGGGGACGGAGCTCGTGGCCCGCGGCCAGCCGAACGCCCTGGCCGTCGTCGCCGCCGCCGAGTCGGGCACGATGTTCGACCCGGGGCCGGTCTTCTACATGGAGAAGCTCGCCTGCGGCGCCGACATCGACGAGGAGCTCGACATGCACGCGCCCATCGAGGAGACACTCGAGACGGTCGCCCGTGCGCGCAAGGGACGGGTGCGCGACCTGATGGTCGTCATCCTCGACCGTCCCCGCCATGACGAGATGGTGAAGCGGATCCGCACCGCCGGCGCCCGCATCCGCTTCATCCCGCACGGCGACGTCGCGGGCGCCATGATGGCGGCCAGCCCCGACACCGGCATCGATCTCCTCTGGGGCATCGGCGGCACGCCCGAGGGCGTCCTGGCCGCAGCGGCGTTCAAATGCCTCGGCGGCCAGTTCCTCGGCCGCCTCTGGCCCCGCAACGAGGACGAGGCGCAGGAGGCTCGCGACGCCGGCTACGACCTCGACCGCGTGCTCTCGACCGACGACCTGATCAGAGGCGAGAACGTCTTCTTCGCCGCCACCGGCGTCACCGACGGCGACCTCCTCCGCGGCGTCCGCTACCGCTCCGGCGGCGCCCTCACGTCCTCGCTCGTGATGCGTTCGAAGTCCGGCACCGTCCGCACGCTCCAGGCCACGCATTCGATGGAGAAGTTGTCTGCTGTGGCAGGCGAGCGGTACGGATAGCGGGAGGGCGATTACCGCAGACGGAGTAGCGCCGTCCGCTTCAGCGCGCCCGATATCCGCCCGGAACCGCAATGCCACCGGGGGGTTGGATGTTCTCCGTTCGGACGCTCATACTGGCGGGCGCGCTCGCCCTGACATCGCTCGTTCTCCCGTCCACCGCTTCCGCCGCGATCGTCTCGCCGTAGGTGCACGTCCAGGGCGTCGGGTTCACCGACCAGAACGGGCTCCCCATCGTCCTTCGCGGCGTGAACCAGCAGGGCGGTGCAGGGGTTCAGTCGAACGGGATGGCGCTCACCCTCGGATCGAACTTCATCCGCATCCTGGCTCCGTGGAGCACGGTCGAGGACACGGCACCCGTCGGCGGCCTGCACACCTGGAACGAGGAATACCTCCAGCGTCTC
>DATIDU010000143.1:0-2126 GCA_035456145.1 Gaiellales bacterium
GGAGAAGCCCCAGGTGGACGAGCTGATCCGGCCGGTGGTTGCGCTCGCCGGGCCCGGCGCACGGTCGGGACTCGTCGGTTTCACTGACCGCATCGAGGCGGTCGGCGGTGACGCTCAGGATCCAGAGCCGGGCCGGCCGGCGCACCGGCCATCTCGTCGAGCATCCGCTCGTGGCGCCTCGGAGCGAATGATGCGCGCGCCGCGACCGCGCGTCACGAAGCTGAACGCCCAGCTGATGAGCACGAGCAGACGGTTCTGGAAGCCGACGAGGTAGAAGAGATGAACGACGAGCCAAGTGATCCACGCCGGGAAGCCGCTGAGGCGGACCACGTGCAGGTCCGCCACCGCGCGGGCGCGACCGATGGTTGCGACGTTGCCCTTGTCGCGGTAGCGGAACGGCCGATTCGGCCGGTCGCGCAGCCGGGCGCGGACGAGCGCGGCGGCGTACCGGCCCTGCTGCATGGCGACGGGCGCCACGCCGGGGAGGACCTGCGGCTCTCCCCGGGCGTCACGGACGCGGACCATGTCGCCGAGCGCGAGCACCTCCGGGTGCCCGGGCAGCGTGAGGTCGGGCTCGACGGCGATGCGGCCCGCCCGGTCGAGCTCGGCGCCGGTCAGCTCGGCGAGGCGGCGCGCCAGTCCCGACGCGGTGACCCCCGCCGCCCAGATCACGGTGCGGGCCTCGAAGCGCTCCTGCTCGCCGCCGGCGGCCGCGACGGTGACACCGTGCTCGTCGACGCCGACGACCGTGCGCTCGAGCGCCGGCGTGACGCCCAGGTGCTCGAGCTGGAGGGCGGCGCGCCGTGACAACGACGGAGGGAACGCCGTGAGCACGCGGTCGGCCGCCTCGACGAGCAGCACGCGCGCGTGGCGCGGGTCGATCGAGCGGAAGTCGCGCCGCAGCGTGTCGCGGGCCAGCTCGGCGATCTGGCCGGCCATCTCGACCCCGGTCGGCCCGGCACCGACCACGACGAAAGTCAGCCAGGCACGGCGGCGCGCCTCGTCGTCGTCGAGCTCGGCCGCCTCGAAGGCAGCGAGGAGCCGCGCTCGCACGGCGACCGCGCTCTCGAGCGACTTGACCTCCGGGGCCGCGTCGCGCCACTCGTCGTGGCCGAAGTAGGAGTAGTGCGAGCCGCCGGCGACGATCAGCGTGTCGTACTCCAGCGAGCGAGTGACACCCTCGCCGACGACCGGACGGACGTCCAGCCGGCGGCGGTCAAGGTCAAAGCCGGCGACCTCGCCGAGCACCACCCGGACGTTCTGGTGGCGCCGGAAGATCGCGCGGAGTGGGTAGCAGACCTCTCCGGGCGAGAGCGCCCCAGTGGCCACCTGGTAGGTGAGCGGCTGAAACAGGTGGAAGTTGCGCCGGTCCACCAGTGTGAGCTCGACCGGCGCGGTGGTCAGGTGCGTGGCGGCCTGCAGGCCGCCGAAGCCGCCGCCGACGACGATCACCCGATGCGGCCTCGGCGACACCATGGTCAGTAGATGCTCCCGCCACCCGGCTTGGATGCGGGACGCGAGACGACCTGTCCGGCGCCGGAGACGGCGAACCACGCGGCGCCGAAGGCCGTCACGCCATGCCCGTTCGTATCACCGGGCTTCGCGTCGCCCGCATAGCGGTAGAGCGGGTGGCCGTTGTAGAGCACCTGCGGCGCGCCGTCGGACCGCGCCGTCGTCGTGAGCGCGGCGGCGCTCAGCCCCGGCCCCGGCACGGGCATGCCCTGCGCGCGTACGGGCGGCCACGCGGCGGCGCAGGCGCCCGTGCAGGAGCTCTTGCCGCCGGAATCCTTGCGGAACAGGTACACGGTGCGCCCGCGCGAGTCGACGAGCACCTTGCCAAGGCCGCCGGCGGGCTCGAGCCCGATGGTCGCGGGCAGGCCGCTCGCGCTCTTCCGTGGCCGCGGTGTGTCGCTGCCGCCGCCACAGGCGGCGATGGCCACGGCGGCGAGCGGCACGCCGGCGGCCATGGTCACGATGCGTCGGGACGCCCAGAGAGAGTTCATCGGACCGATGCTGGCGGGGCCGCGGCAGCGACCGAGACAACACTCCGATCGGCCGACACGCAAGCCCGATCGCCACCCGTCGCCGGGGCGCGATCGCCGCCCGTCGCCCGGGTGCACCCGTGG
>DATIDU010000144.1:0-6351 GCA_035456145.1 Gaiellales bacterium
GCGGCGACGTAGGCCGAGTCGGTGCACTGCACGCCGATGTGGCTCTTGTCCGAGCCCAGCGGGCCCATCGAGAAGGGCACGACGTACATCGTGCGGCCCTCCATCGACCCGGTGAACAGGTCGGTGAGGACCTCGCGCATCTCCGCCGGATCGCGCCAGTTGTTCGTCGGCCCGGCGTCGTCCTCGCGCTCCGAGCAGATGAAGGTGCGATCCTCGACGCGGGCCACGTCGCCCGGATCCGAGAGGGCCAGGTAGGAGTTGGGGCGCTTGGCCTCCGAGAGCCGCTCGAACGTCCCGGCGTCCACGAGCTGCTGAGCGAGGGCGTCGTACTCGGCCGCCGAGCCGTCGCACCAGTGGACCGCCTCTGGCCGCGTGAGCTCCGCGACCTGCTCGACCCATGCCAGCAGCTTCTCGTTCTTCGTCGGGACTGTCGTCTGGCTCACTTGGTCAGGTCAACTCCTCGGAGGCTTGGGAAACGGTCATGTTCAAATGGAAAGGCGGGGATTGTGCCGGAGGCGGCGGATCTCGGTAGGGGTTCTCTTTTCGGCCTATGGGTGGTGTTACTCCACGTTGCCCTCGGCGGCATCCGTGGATTCCACCCCATTTGCCGGGCGCCGCGGCACGAGGACGAGACGCTTGAACTCGGCCACCAGCGTCCCGTCCTGGTTGTGTACCCGGGTGTGGACCTTGACGGTCCCCCGGTCGGGCTTGGACTGCGACTCGCGCTTCTCGAGCACCTCGGACTCCACGAACAGGGTGTCGCCGTGGAAGACGGGCGCCGGGTGCTTGAGCTCCTCGGTGGCGAGGTTGGCGATGGCCTTGCCCGAAACGTCGGAGACGCTCATCCCCAGCGCCAGCGAGTAGACGAGCGGCCCGACGACCACGTTGCGCCCCTGCTGGGACTGCGCCGCATAGACGTCGTTGATGTGCAGCGGGTGGTGGTTCATGGTGATCAGGCAGAACAGGTGGTCGTCAGCCTCGGTCACCGTCTTGGCCGGCCAGTGCTTGTAGACGTCGCCGACCTCGAACTCCTCGAGGTAGCGCCCGTACGGATGGGCGCCGCTGGCCTCGCGGGCGGACTGATCGGTCTCCACCGCCGCAGACGTGGTGTCGGACATCGCTGTGGTTCGCTCCCTTGGTCTGGCTGGGCCGGGCAGTCAATCACGCCGGCTCGGGACAGGCCGCAGGTGCCGGCGTTGGGCAGATGATGGTCGGCTTGCCCGGCGGGAACGGCGGGCACGGTGGACACGGGCTCGGCGGCGGCGGGGACGGGGACGGGACGGCGGGCGGGGCGACGGCCGCGAGGAAGGAGGCCGCGACGGGCCGCCCGCAGGCGGCGTTCAGCGCCTGGACGATGGTCGCGCGGGCGCCGAACCCGGGCGGCGGCGTGCCGGCTCGCACGGCGAAGCGCAGGTCGCCGGCCTCAAGCGATCCGAGGCCGCAGGCGGCCGGCCGGTGGGCCGGCGCGGCGGCGAGGACGTTCGTCGCCTGGCTGACGGTCGGGGCGCGCATGGCCCGCGTCGGCCGCGTGCTGAGCAGGACCTGAGCCAGGTCCGGCGCCTGCGAGCCGCGCGGGCGGCGGTTGACCACCGCCACCAGCGCCACCGCGGCGTGCCGGGGCTGGCGGCGCGGGAGCGCGACCGCCACGTAGTCCAGGCCGGTGGGGCCGGCGAGCGCGAGGCGCAGCGCGGGCCTCGGCCCGTGCGGCACGGCGTAGCGCACCTGGGCGACGGCGACGTCGAACTGGGCCGGCGCGGCCAGGCGGACCCGGTGGGCCTGGGCCGCACCGGGGGCCGCCAGAGAGGCGACGAGCGCAGCGAGCAGGACTCGGCGCATTCCCTAGGGATGCCACAAATTGACTGGCGAGTCAATATCGTCCCCGACATGCGCAACCCCCGCGACTTCCTCAAGCCGCTGGCCATCGGAGCGCCCGCACCGCTGACGGAGATCCCGCTGCGGCCCTCGCGGATGATCCACTTCCTCGACTTCTCCAACGAGAAGATGGTGGCCAAGGCCGCCGACATCGCGACCAAGACCGACATCCTGCTCGGCAACCTCGAGGACGCGATCCCGATCGACCGCAAGGAGGCCGCCCGCGAGGGCCTCATCCGGGTGGGGCGCGAGATGGACCTCGGCTCGACGGCGCTGTGGACGCGCGTCAACGCGCTCGAGTCGCCGTGGATGCTCGACGACATCACCCAGCTCGTGAGCGAGATCGGCGACCGCCTCGAGGTCGTCATGGTGCCCAAGGTCGAGGGCCCGTGGGACATCCACTACGTCGATCGCCTGCTCGCCCAGCTCGAGGCCAAGGCCGGCCTCGAGCGCCCGATCCTCATCCACGCGATCCTCGAGACCTCGCTGGGCGTGACCAACCTCGAGGACATCGCCACCGCCAGCCCCCGCATGCAGGGCATGAGCTTCGGCCCCGCCGACCTGGCCGCCTCGCGGCGCATGAAGACCACCCGCGTCGGCGGCGGGCACCCCGGCTACCGCGTGATCGAGGATCCCGACGCCGATGCTCCCGACGCTCCGCGGGCCAGCGCTCAGCAGGACCCGTGGCACTACTCGATCGCCCGCATGGTCGACGCCTGCACGGCGGCCGGGATCCTGCCCTTCTACGGCCCGTACGGCGACATCAAGGACGTGCTCGGCTGCGAGACGCAGTTCCGCGCGGCCTTCCTGCTCGGCTGCGTCGGCGCCTGGTCGCTGCACCCCGTGCAGATCGACCTCGCCAAGAAGGTCTTCTCGCCCGACCCCGACGAGGTCGCCTTTGCCAAGAAGGTCATCGAGGCGATCCCCGACGGCGCCGGCGTGCACATGATCGACGGCAAGATGCAGGACGACGCGACCTGGAAGCAGTGCCGCGTGATGGTCGACCTGGCCGAGCTGCTGGCCGCCAAGGACCCCGAGCTCGCCGAGGCCTACGGCTTCGAGCCCGCCGCCGCCAGCGGCTGAACGACGAGAAATGCCCCGCTATGCGGGGAGAAGTCGTCGTTCACCTGCCAGGGAGGCCGTGCGGTCGCCGTCCGGATCGGTGTTGACTGAGCAGTCAATCGACTATGTTTGGCGCCTCATGAGGTTCTTCGAGTACGAGGCCCGCGAGCTCGTCAAGCGCGCGGGGATCCCCGTCACCGACTACGGCTTCGCGACCACGCCGCAGGAGGCGCGCGAGATCGCCGTCCGGATCGGCGAGCCGGTCGTCATCAAGTCCCAGGTCCTCACGGGCGGGCGGATGAAGGCGGGCGGCGTGCAGTTCGCCGACACTCCGGACGAGGCGGCCGCCAAGGCCAAGCACGTGCTCGGGCTCGAGATCAACGGCCACATGCCGCGCGGCGTGCTCGTCGACCCGAAGGCGTCGGTGGCGAAGGAGTACTACGCCGGCGTCGTGTGGGACGGGATCCGCAAGCAGCCGGTGATGCTGTTCAGCGACATGGGCGGGATCGACATCGAGGAGGTCGCCGAGCGCCACCCCGACCACGTCGGCCGCGGGCACTTCTCGAACATCCTGCCCCTGAGCGACTACCAGGCCAAGGAGGTCATCGCCTCCGTCGGGGTCACCGGACGCCAGCTCAACCGGCTCGTGCCGATCCTCACCGCGCTCGCGCGGCTGTTCGTCGAGCGCGACATGACGCTGGCCGAGATCAACCCGCTCGGCGAGCTCGAGGACGGCTCGTTCGTCGCGCTCGACGCGCACATGGACATGGAGAACGAGGCCCGCCCGCGCCAGGCGGCCGTGCTCGAGGAGCTCGGCGTCGGCGAGGAGGAGACGCGCCAGGCGCGCGAGGCCACCGAGTTCGAGCTCGCGGGCGAGGCCGTCGACGGGATGGACCACCGCGGGGTGGCGGGCAACGTCACCGAGTTCGACGGCGACCTGGGGCTCGTCATCGGCGCCGGCGGCGGTTCGCTCACGCTCTTCGACGCCGTGCGCTCCCACGGTGGCAAGCCCGCCAACTACTGCGAGATCGGCGGCAACCCCAGCGTGCGCAAGGCGTGCGGGCTGGCCAAGCTCGTGCTCCAGAAGCCCGGCGTGGACAAGATCGCGGTGATGATGTCGATCGTGTCCAACACGAGGGTCGACATCGTCGCGCGCGGCGTGATCAAGGCGTGCCTGGAGCTCGGCTACGACCCGGCGGAGAAGATCTCGATCTTCCGCATCCCGGGCGCCTGGGAGGAGGAGGGCTTCAAGATCCTCGAGCGCTACGGCGTGCGCTACGCCGACCGCTCGACCTCGCTGCACGACGCCGCGCGGATGGCCGTCGAAAGGGTGCCGGGCTGATGTCGATCCTCATCGACGAGACCACGACCTTCATCGTCCAGGGCATCACCGGGCGCGAGGCGGTCAACCTGACGCGCGAGTGCCTGGACTACGGCAAGGGCGCCCAGGTGGTCGGCGGCGTCACGCCCGGGCGCAAGGGCCGCGACGTGCACGGAGTGCCCGTCTTCGACACCGTCGACCAGGCCGTCGCGCACCACGGGCGCCCGATCGACGGCTCGGTCGTTACCGTCCCCCCCGCCTTCACCAAGGACGCCGTCTTCGAGGCGATCGAGAACGGCGTCAAGCTCGTGGTCATCGTCACGGAGCGCATCCCGCGCCGCGACGTGGCCGAGATGGTGGAGCTCGCCGCCCTGCGCGGCGCGCGCATCATCGGCCCCAACTGCCTGGGGATCATCGTCCCCGACGTGATCAAGATGGGCGGCATCGGCGGCCCGGCCAAGGACGCCGCCAAGTCCTACACGCCGGGCCCGATCGGCGTCATCTCGCGCTCGGGCGGCATGACGACCGAGATGTCCTCGACCCTGAGCGCCGCCGGCCTGGGCCAGTCGACCGCCGTGTCGATCGGCGGCGACGCCATCATCGGCTCGACCTATGCCGAGCTCATGCCGCTCTTCGAGGCCGACGAGGAGACCGAGGGCATCGTCATCTACACCGAGCCGGGCGGGCGCATGGAGGCCGAGCTGGCGCGCTGGGTGACCGAGAACGACTCGCGCCTGCCGGTGGTCGCCTTCATGGCCGGGCGCTTCATGGACGAGATGCCGGGGATGAGCTTCGGCCACGCGGGCACGATCGTCGAGGGCAAGGAGGACACGGCGAGCGAGAAGATCGCGCGCCTGGCCGAGGCCGGGATCACCGTCGCCGAGGAGATCTCGCAGATCCCGGAGATCATGAAGGCGAAGCTCACGGAGAGGAGCGCCGCGACGTGAGAAGCGATGCCATCTTCATCGGCGTCGAGGTCGACGACGCCGTCGCCCACGACACGGCCGTCGCGACGAAGCTCGCCGAGGTCTGCCCGGTCGACATCTACGCGGTCGAAGGCGGCCATACGGTCCTCGTCGAGGAGAACCTGGACGAGTGCGTGCTCTGCGGGCTGTGCCTCGACGCGGCGCCCGACGGCGCCGTGCGGGTCCTCAAGCTCTACGACGAGGGCGCGCCGCTGCAACCTGCGTGAGCCCGCGCGGGCGGGTGCGGTGGGAGCTGTCCTGCCTGGAGGTCGCAGGACGACCGCTGGGCAGGACACCTGCGCGCGAGGACGACCGCCCCGCCCCACACCGATGCTGCAACACGCATCAGCGCTGGTACGCACCCCAGCGGGTACAGAAGTGGCGCCCCAGCGCAGACGCGTCCTGAGAGACTGCTCAGGATGCCTGAGCTACCGGAGGCCGAGCGCGCGCGCACGACCATCGAGCGCGGTGCGCTGCTCCGGCGCATCGTCGGCGTCGAGGACGACGACAGCTACGTGTGCCGCCCGCACGCCCCCGGCGAGATCGCCGACGCGCTCGTCGGCCGCGAGCTGACCGCCGCGCACCGCCGCGGCAAGGCGATGTGGGTCGAGACCTCGGGCGACGGCCCGGTGCTCGGGCTGCACCTCGGCATGGCCGGGCGCATCGCGCTCGATGAGGAGCCGGCCCCCCGCGGATGGGACCGCTTCGTCGTGCACTTCGAGGACGGCGGCCGCCTCGCCCTGCGCGACAAGCGACGCCTCGGCCGCGCCCGGCTGGAGCCCGACCTCGCCGCCCTCGGGCCCGACGCCGCCGAGATCGGCCGCGACGACTTCCGCGCACGCGTGGGGCGTGGAACCGCGCCGCTGAAGGCGCGACTCATGGATCAGGCCGTCGTGTCGGGCGTGGGCAACCTGCTGGCCGACGAGATCCTCTGGCGCGCCCGCCTGGATCCGCGCCGTCCGGCCGGTGAGTTGAGCACCGTGGAGCTCGATCGCCTGCGCCGCGAGGTGCGCGCCGCCACGCGCTCGGCGATCCGCCGCGGCGGCGCCCATACCGGTGACGTGATCGCCTCACGCCGGCGCGGTGCCGTCTGCCCGCGCTGCGGCGCCGAGATGCAGCGCGCCACCGTCG
>DATIDU010000145.1:0-5649 GCA_035456145.1 Gaiellales bacterium
CCACTTGGGCGCCCGTGCGCTCGTCCAACCGGTACACCCCGGCGTCCGAGTCGACCGTCACCCACAGGTACCCGGCCGCCGGGAGGATGTCCGGCAGCCACGGGTGGAGCGTTGTCGACCACACCTGCCTGTTCGTGGCCGGATCGATCTTGATGATCTCCCCGTTCACCGGGTTCGCGGCGAAGACCGCGCCGTCGCCGTAGCGGACGATGCTGGCCCCGACGAAGGGGATCGACGCCTGGAGCTTGTGGGTCTCGAGGCTCAGGCGCTGGATCCTGGCGTCGCCGAAGGCGCCCTGTGCCACCCAGATCGAGCCCGCACCGAGCGCGATCCCGTCCCCCGTCCCGCCGTTCCGCGGCAGCGGGATGTGGCCGATCGTGTCGAACTTGGGATCGACGCGGAGGATCTCGGGCCGCTCGCCCGACGTGAGCCAGGCGGCGCCCGCGCCCACCGTCCACTGCCTCACGTCGCCGACCGCGTACCGATACGCAACCCGGCGCGTCCGCGGATTGACCCGAAGGAGCTCGCCGTCGGCCGTGGACCAGAGCCATCCGCCCTCCCCTCGCTGCTCAAAGGTGGTCGCTCCCACCGGGACGGCGCCGCGGTAGGCGAGCGTCCGGGCGTCGAAGACGGCGATCGTCTGCAGCTTGCCGGGCGGGCCGGCACGTGCCGCCGGTCCGCCGCCGGCGAAGAGGATCCCCGCCGCGATGCCGGCCGCCACGACGACGGCGACGCCGAGCGCAGGAACCCAGCGCCGGCCGTGCGTCCGCCGCCGGAGACGAGCCGCAAGTGCGTCGCCCCGCTGGACGGGCACGACCTCGACGACGCGCACGGGGTGGTCGATGCCCTTCAGCCGCTCGAGCCGCCCCTCCAGGTACCGCACGCCCTCGACCGCCCGCGCCAGATGGGTGACGCCGTCGCTGGCGAGCACCTGGCCCGGCCGCGCGAGCGAGCACAGGCGCGCGGCCATGTTGAGCGCGCCGCCCCGGTAGCCGGCCCCGACGGGCACGGCCTCCCCGGCGTCCAGCCCGATGCCGACGCCGCGCGGCAGCTCCGTCTCCTCTACCCGCGCCTGGACGGCCAGCGCAGCGCGGAGCGCGTTTCGGGCGGAGTCGAAGGCGACCAGCGCCTCGTCGCCGCGAAGCTCGATCAGCCGCCCGCCGTGCTCCTTCACCGTCCGCTCGACCAACTCGGCGAACGCGGCGGCGAGGGCCGCCCCGGCCTCGTCGCCGTGCTCCTGGGTGTAGCGCGTGTAGCCGCGCACGTCGGCGATCAGGAACGTGCGCAGGTGCGCCTTGCCCTCGCGCCTGACCACGTCGCCTCCACCCAGCGCAGCGGCGGCGTCCTCGACAAGGTCGGCGCAGGTCGCGTACCGGTCGTCCGGGCGCTTGGCCAGCGCTCGCTGGATCACGGCATCCAGCGAGGCGGGCAGGTCGGGACGAAGCGCGGAGATCGACGGCGGCGCATCCTGGAGATGGGCCAGCACGACGGCCACGTCGGTCTCCCGGTCGAACGGCGGTCGGCCCGTGAGGCACTCGAAGGCCACGCAGCCGAGCGCGTAGACATCGCACCGGCCGTCGATCGCACCGCCCTGGATCTGCTCCGGCGCGACGTAGGCGATCGTGCCCGAGAACGGCGACTCCCTGCTCAGGCTCTGGACGGTCGTCGCGTGCTTGGCGAGGCCGAAGTCGGCGAGATACGCCCGGTCGCCCGCCCCGACGAGCACGTTGCCGGGCTTGACGTCGCGATGGATCAGCCCCTCCCCGTGCGCCGCGTCCAGCGCCTCGGCGACCTGGCGGACGATCCGAAGCATGCGGGACGGCTCGAGCCGTCCCTCACGCTCGATCGCGTCGCGCAGGTCGCCGTCGTCGACGTAGCGCATGGCGAGATAGAGGCGCCCGTCCACCTCCCCGGCGGCGTACACCGGCACCACCCCCGGGTGGTCAAGGTGGGCGACGATGCGCGACTCGCGTAGGAACCGCTCTCGAAACCGCTCGTCGGCCGCCAGCTCGGGTGACAGCAGCTTCAGCGCCACGGGCCGGTCGAGGTGCTCGTCACGGGCGAGGAACACCGCGCCCGATGCACCGCGTCCGAGCTCGCGCTCGATGCGATAACCGGCAACGATCGTTCCAACCGTCACATCGATGGGCATGGACATTTCTTCCATTTGACGGATCACAAGTCAAGCGGCTTCCCTGCCACTAGGCCGGTCGGTGCAATGCTTTCGCGCGTGACCATGCCGCCGACCTCATCCGATCCCACAGGCGCCGTCGTCTCGATCGAGGGCCTGACAAAGCGGTTCGGGTCGATCACAGCCGTCAACGAGCTCTCGTTCTCGCTCGCACCCGGCACCATCACGGGGTTCCTCGGGCCGAACGGCGCCGGCAAGACGACGACGCTGCGCGTCCTGCTCGGGCTCGCCGCACCGACCGGCGGACGTGCGCTCGTCTTCGGCCGCTCCTATGGGGACGTGGCAGACCCGGCGCTTCGGATCGGCGCGGTCCTCGAGGCCACCGACTTTCACCCCGGCCGCTCGGGCCGCGACCACCTGCGGACGCTGTCGCGCGCCGCGCGCCTCCCCGACAGCCGCGTCGACGAGGTGCTGCGGGTCGTCGAGCTTGAGGGCGCCGCCCGCCGGCGCGTGAAGGGCTACTCCCTGGGCATGCGCCAGCGTCTCGGGCTCGCATCCGCCCTCCTCGGCGGCCCGGAGCTCCTCGTCCTCGACGAGCCGGCGAACGGCCTCGACCCTGAGGGCGTCCGCTGGCTGCGCGAGTTCCTGCGCCGCTTCGCCCACGAAGGACGCACCGTGCTCGTGTCGAGCCACGTCCTGGCCGAGGTCGCCCAGACCGTCGACAACGTCGTCATCATCAACCGCGGCCGGCTCGTGATCGCGGCGCCGCTCACCGAGCTGACGGCCCGGCTGGGCGGCGGCGTTCGCGTCCGCAGCCCGCAGCTTTCCGATCTCGGACGGGCCCTCGAGGCGGAGGGCATCGCCGCGCAGACCGACGGCGCCGGCGTCCTGCACGTCCACGGGACACCGAGCGACCGCGTCGGCGAGATCGCCGCGGCCGCCGGCGTCGTCCTGCACGAGCTGGCGCCCGAAGCCTCCTCGCTGGAGGAGGTCTTCCTCGACCTCACCTCCGAGGAGCGCGCATGACGGCGCAGCTTCGGGCCGAGCTTCTCAAGGTGCGCTCGACGCGCACGACCATCGGCCTCGTCCTGGGGATGGTCGCCCTCGTCCTCCTCTTCATCGTGCTGACGACCTCGCTGACCGGGGCCCGCGAGATCTCTTCGGTCGATGACCAGATCGGCGTGTTCGCAATCGGCAGCTTCTCCGGCCTCTTCTCGGCGCTGGCGGGGATCCTGCTCGTCACCGGCGAGTTTCGCTTCGGCACGATCCGACCGACGCTGCTCTTCACTCCGCGGCGCGACCGCGTGATCGGGTCCAAGGCCGCGGCCGCGTTCGTCGCCGGCCTCGTCTTCGGAGTGCTCGGGGCGGCGCTCGCCGTCGGTGTCGGCGCCGCGATCCTCTCCGGGCGCGGGATCGAGATCACGCCCAGCGGCAGCGACTTCGCGCTCCTGGCGCTCGGCACGGTCGCCGGGGCTGCGCTCTGGGGTGCGATCGGCGTCGGCCTCGGCGCCGTCGTGCGAAACCAGGTCGGCGCGATCATCGGCCTCCTCGCCTGGGGCTTCGTGATCGAGAACCTGCTCTTCGCGCTCGCACCGTCGGAGGGGCGCTTCACGCCGGGCGAGGCGCAGAACGCGCTCATGGGACAAGGCGACGCCCACCTGCTCGACCCGCTGCCGGCCGCGGCGGTCCTCGTCGCCTGGACGGTCGCGGCGGCGGTCGCCGGTGCCGTCATGACGATGCGGCGCGACGTCGACTGAGGCTACGCGCCGGCGGGCGTCTCGGACGGCAGCCGCAGCAGATCGCGGATCGAGACGATGCCGACCAGCGTGCCACCGTCCACCACCGGCACATGGCGGTACCCGCCGTGCACCATCATCGCCGCCGCCATCCCGATCGTGGCGTCCGGCGGAACCGTGTCGGGGTCGGCCGTCATCCACTGTGCGACCGTCCCGTCGACGTTGCCGCGGCCGGCCGCGCGCAGCACGTCGCGCTCGGTCAGGATGCCGGCCAGGCGGTCGTCCTCGACCACGAGGATCGCGCCGACGCGGCGGTCGGCCATCCGGCGGGCCGCGTCCGCCAGACTGTCCGACGGCGAAGTCGTCAGCAGGCGGCCGGACATCACGGCCGACACGAGCTCGTTCTCGGACCGGCTGTAGGGCATGGGCGGTCGATCTTACCCACTACCATCCGGGCATGCCCGCTCAGGCCTACCGGGGAAAGCCGTGCGTCTGCCAGCACCGGCTCGAGCTGTGCGACCAGCGCTGCGTCGCGGACATGCTCGACACCACGTTCTATATCGCCTGCCTCAAGCTGACCGGCCGCCGGTGCCTCGTCGTCGGCGGCGGCGATGTGGGGCTGGAGAAGGTGGAGGGGCTCCTGGCATGCGATGCGCAGGTGCATGTGATCGCCCCGGAGGCGTGTGAGGGCGTACGGGCACTGGCCGCTGCGGGCGACGTCGAGTGGACCGAGCGGCGGTTCGCGCCGGGCGACGTCGAGGATCATTTCCTGGCGATCGCCGCGACATCCGACACCGAGACGAACATCGCGGTCTTCGAGGAGGCCGAGCGGCGCTCGATGCTGTCCAACGTGGTGGACGTCCCGCCGCTCTGCAGCTTCATCCTCCCGGCCATCGTCCGCACGGGCCCGATTGCGATCGCGATCTCGACGGCCGGGGCGAGCCCCGCGCTGGCGAAGCGGATGAAGCGCGAGATCGCCGAGCTCTACGGCCCCGAGTACGCCGAGCTGGCCGCGATCCTGAATGACGCCCGCGGCTGGGCCAAGGCGACGCTTCCCACCTTCGCCGACCGGCGCGACTTCTTCGAGGCGATCGTGAACGGCGACCCCGACCCGATCGAGCTCCTGCGGGCCGGCGACCGGGCCGGTGTCGAACGGCTCGTCGCCGAGCGGCAGGCCGCCGCAGAGCGCGCCCCCGCCGCCTGAAACCCCTACCTGAAGCGGTACGTGATCCGGCCGCGGGTCAGGTCGTAGGGGGAGAGCTCGAGCTTCACGCGGTCGCCGGGCAGGATGCGGATGTAGTAGCGCCGCATCTTGCCGGAGATGTGGCCGAGCACCTCATGACCGCTGTCGAGCTTGACCCGGAACATCGTGTTGGGGAGGGCCTCGGTCACCTCGCCCTCGACCTCGATGGTCTCCTCCTTGACCACAGCGTGCCGAGTGTATCGAACGTCTATGACGCGGCAGGAGCCGCCGCCTGGTCGGCGACGGGAGGCGCGGCGGCGGCCTCCGCCTGCACCGTGGCGCCCGCCCGGCGGCCGCGGCGGCCGCGGCTGCGACGGCGGCGGTCGCGCCTGTCCGGCGACGCGCCGACCGGCTCACCGCGGGCGATCTTCCGCACCGCTCCCGGCCGTGAGTCGCGGACGAGCTCCCCGTCCTGACCGAGGAGCTCGAACTCAACCCGGACCCGGCCACGGACCCCGGCCGTCTTGAGCTGGGCGAGCACACGGCGGGCGGCGTCGTCGGCGAGGACGGCGGCCTCGTCGACCTCGAGCGGAAGCACG
>DATIDU010000146.1:0-5812 GCA_035456145.1 Gaiellales bacterium
GCCGCCCTTGTCATAGAGCAGCGGGCGCTTGCGGGCGGCGTCGCGGACGTGCTCGGGCGTGACCGGCGCGTCGCCGGCGGCGCCGGCGGCGGCCTCGAGGATGTTGAGCGCGTTTCGGGCATCGCCGCCCGCCGAGTGGACGGTCGCCTCACGCGCCTCGGCCGAGAGGTCGATGCCGAGCGCCTCCTCGCCGCGCCGGACGATCGCGGACAGATCCTCCTCGGTCAGGAGGTCGAGCTGAAAGAGCTGGCAGCGCGAGAGGAGCGCCGAGTTCACCTCGAAGTACGGGTTCTCGGTCGTCGCCCCGATCAGCGTGACGAGGCCCGACTCGACCGCCGGCAGGAGCGCGTCCTGCTGGCCCTTGTTGAAGCGGTGGATCTCGTCGAGGAAGAGGATCGTGCGCTGGCCGTTCGCCCCGAGGCGGTCGCGCGCCTCGCCGAGCACGCGGCGGACGTCGGCCACGCCCACCTGGACCGCCGACAGCTCCTCGAAGTGGGCCTTGGTCGTGTGCGCGACGATCCTGGCGAGGGTCGTCTTGCCGCTCCCGGGCGGGCCGTAGAAGATCATCGACGGGACGCTGTCGGAGGCGATCGCGCGCCGCAGCGCGCTCCGCTCGCCGACAACGTCGGCCTGGCCCACGAACTCTGCGAGCGTGCCCGGGCGCAGCCGCTGGGCGAGCGGCGCCACGTGCTCGAGGCGCGTCTGGGCCGAATGCGAGAAGAGATCGCCCGTCATCCATGAGCAATCTACTCGGCGGGTTCGTGTACCGTGCGGACGATGATCGCGGCCGACGTGCGCACGGAGACCAGCCGCCTTCTGGCCGAGCTGATCCGGATCGATACGACGAACCCGCCGGGCAACGAGACCCTGGCCGCGGAGCACCTGGCGGCGTACCTGGCGGGCGCCGGCGTCGAGGCCCAGATCGTCGGCCGCGTGCCCGAGCGCGGGTCGCTCGTCGCCCGGATCCCCGGCACCGGCGACGGCCCGTCGCTCTTGCTGCTCGGCCACACCGACGTGGTCGGCGCGGATCCGGACGAGTGGTCGGTGCCGCCGTTCTCCGGACTCGAGCGCGACGGCTTCGTCTGGGGCCGCGGCGCGCTCGACATGAAGGGCCAGGTGGCGGCCGAGACCGTCGCTGTGGCCATGCTGGCGCGCGAGGGATGGCACGGGTCCGGAGACCTGATCCTGTGTGCGGTGGCCGACGAGGAGGTGGGCGACAACTGGGGACTCTCCTGGCTCGTCGAGGAGCACCCCGACCTCGTGCGCGCCGACTACGTCGTGAACGAGGGCGGCGGCGAGCGGCTCGAGCATGGCGGCCGCATCGCGTATGCGATTGGGGTGGGCGAGAAGCGCTGTGCCGGGTTCGCGATCACCGTCCGGGGGAAGAGCGGCCACGCGTCCACTCCTGGCGCCGCCGACAACGCGCTCGTGAAGCTGGCGCCGGTCATCGACCGTATCGAGCGGATGCGGCGGCCGGCGGCGGACCTGCCGGCGCTGCACACGTTCCTCGCGGCCGTCGGGGAGGACGGGGCCGACCCGGCGGAAGTCGTCGCCCGTTGCCGCTCCGAGAGCCCCGTCATCGCCGCCGCGGTCGAGCCGATGATGGGCGCGACGATCGCGCCGACGAAGAGCGAGGCCTCGACGGCGCTCAACATCATCCCGGGGCGGGCCCGGCTCACGTGCGACTGCCGGATCCTGCCCGACATGACGACTGCCGAGATCGAGCGGGCCGTCCGCAGCGAGCTCGCGGGGATCGAGTTCGAGTTCGAGTTCGTCGAGAACGTCGGCGGCACGCTGTCGCCGGCCGACACGCCGCTCTACCACGCGATCGAGGAGTTCATCCCCGAGATCGAGCCGGGGGCGACGCTCGCGCCGTTTGTGAACGCCGGGTTCACCGACAGCCACTTCATGCGGGAGGCCTTCGGCTCGGTCGCCTACGGGTTCATGCCGTCGCGGATGGATCCGATGCTCGCGGGCGCACTCGTCCATTCCGCCGACGAGCGGGCGTCGATGCAGGACCTCGAGCTGGGCACGCGCTTCTTCGTGCACGTGGCGCGGGCCATGGGCGAGCGCTCGTGACGAGCGCCCCGATCCGGCTCGGCGGTATGGCGCTTCGAAACGGCATCCTCGTCCACAGCCTCGGCCACTGGGCCGCAGCGGTCCGCACCGCAGACGGCGAGCTCAAGGTCGTATCCGGCCGCAAGCCCGACATGCCCGACGCGGTCGCCCGCATGCCGCTCCTGCGCGGCGTGGCGCGGATGGCCGAGGCCGCCTGGCTCCTTCCCATCGTCCGGAGGCGGCTGCCCGAGGCCCGGCTTCCGATCGAAGGGCCCGGGATGGGGGCCGCGCTCGCGGGCTCGGCGCTCCTCGCTCAGGCCGCCCGCCGCAGCCGGCTTCACCCGCTGCTTGCGGAGTCGCTCGCAGCGGCGGCGGCCCTGACTCCGGCGATGATGGCCCTGCGCGGGTCGGAGATCGCCGGCTACCACGGCGCCGAGCACAAGGCGATCGGCGCCTACGAGAAGGGCACCGACGCGGTCGACGCGACCAAGGAGCATGAGCGGTGCGGGTCGCACATGGTCGGCCCGATCGTCGTCCTGACCGCCGCGGGGAACGCGATCGCCAGCCGCCTGCCGGAGTCACGCCGGGGACCTGCGCGGCTGGCGGTGGGACTGGCGGCGGTCGGCGCGGCGACCGAGGCGTTCGGCTGGATGGGTCGGCACCGCGACCACCCCGTCGCGCGGGCGCTGCGCCGGCCGGGCTTCGAGCTCCAGCGGGTGGCCGCGACCCGCGAGCCGACCCCCGCCGAGCTCGAGGTCGCGGAGGCTGCGCTCCACGAGGTGCTGCGCCTCGAGGGCGCTGCCCCGGCCCCGGCCTAGTCAGAAGCCCGGCTCGGGAGTACCCTGGGACGGTGGACGTCCTCTTCACGATGCCGTCGGCGCATGCGCTCCTGGAAACCGTCCGGCACCTGCTGGTCGGGCTCGCGCAGCTCGCGATCGCGTGGATTATCCCGATCCTCTTCGCCCTGCTCGTCTACATCAGCTGGCGGATGCTGCGGATGATGCCGAACACGAAGCCGCAGGAGATCACGCCGCGTTCGGATTCCGCCGTGGCATGGGAAGACGTCGCCGGCGTCGACGAGGTGCGGGCCGAGCTCCAGGAGGTGGTCGAGTTCCTGCGCCATCCGGACCGGTTCGAGAAGCTCGGCGCCCGCGTGCCGCGCGGCGTGCTCCTCCACGGCCCGCCGGGCACCGGGAAGACGCTCATGGCGAAGGCCATCGCCCACGAGTCCGGCGCGACGTTCTACTTCCAGAGCGCCTCGGCCTTCGTCGAGATGTTCGTGGGGGTCGGTGCCGCCCGCATCCGCAGGCTCTTCTCGGCGGCCCGCAAGCACCAGCCGGCGATCATCTTCATCGACGAGCTCGACGCCGTCGGGAGCACGCGCTCCGGCGGGCCTTCGACGCAGGAGCACAACCAGACGCTGAACCAGCTCCTCGTCGAGCTGGACGGCTTCGACGAGAGCCAGCGGCTGGTCGTGATCGGCGCCTCGAACCGCCTCCAGGACCTCGACCCGGCGCTCCTTCGCCCGGGCCGTTTCGACCGCCACGTGAGCGTCTCGCCGCCCGACCTGCGCGGGCGCGAGCAGATCCTCGCGGTGCACACGCGCGGGAAGCCGCTCGATCCCGACGTCGAGCTGCACGAGATCGCCCGGCGGACGTCGGGTCTGACCGGCGCCGACCTCGCCAACGTCGCCAATGAAGCGGCGATCTTCGCCGGCCGGGCGGGACGGGACGTGATCCTCCGCGTCGACTTCGACGACGCACTCGAGCGGGTCGTGGCCGGCCTTCAACAGCGAAAGCTCATCACCGACAAGGAGAAGCGCGTCATCGCCTACCACGAGGCTGGGCACGCGCTCGTCGCCCGGCTGATGGGCGACGCGATGCAGCTTCACAAGGTGACGATCGTCCCCCGCGGCCAGGCGCTCGGCTACACGCTCAACCTGCCCGAGGAGGACCGCTATCTCCAGTCGACGGACGAACTGCGCGACTGGCTCAAGGTCATCCTCGCCGGGCGGGCCGCCGAGCAGGTCGTCTTCGGCCGGATCACGAACGGCGCCGCGAACGACCTCGACCGCGCCACCCAGATCGCCCGGGCGATGGTGTTCGAGTGGGGCATGGGTACGAGCGTCCCCCACCTCCAGGTGCGCGCCGACAACTATGCGCTCTCCGAGGAGACCAAGCGCCTGCGTGACGCCGAGCAGCGCGCGATCACCGACGCCGCCTACCGCGACGCGCTCGCCCTGGTCGAGCGCCACCGCCTGTACCTCGACAGGCTCGCCCTGGCCCTTTTGGCCCAGGAGACGCTGGAGCGGCCGGAGATCGACCGCCTGCTCGAGGGGCTCAGGCCCGAGTCGAACTCGTCGCTCGACGTCGGCGTCGAGCTGGCGCCTCCCGAGGCCAACGGCCACGGGAAGCTCACGACTCGGTAGCTACTCGGCCGACGGAGGTGGAGGCGGAGGAGGGGGCGGCGGCTGCGATGCCGCCGGCTCCGACGCGGCCGGCTCGTGCACCTCCTCGGCCGAGCCCTCGACCGTGTCCGACCCGTCGTCGCCTTTCACGTCGGCGATCTCCTGCTCCTTGGCGGCGATCTGCGACTGGAGGTCGGCGATGCGCGCAGCTCCGGACGCGAGCTCGCCGGAACGCTCCGCGAGCGCGCCTTCACGGTGGAGGCCGTAGGCCTGGCGGCCGAAGTCGGCGAGCGCCTCCTTCTCGTCGCCCTTGAGGCTGCGAAGCTGCATCTGCAGCTGGCCGGTCTTGGCGGTCTCCTGCGTCTTCTCGGCGACGGTCGACGCGACGTCGGTCGCCTGCTGCTTGATCTTGTCGAGAAACCCCATCGGTGCCCCCTGCGGGTTGGCGTCTCCTAGGATGCGGGCGCGATGCACGCCCGAAAGATCCATCATATCGGCCACGCCGTCGACGACATCTCGGGCGCCGTCGCCACCTACGAGCGTCTGTTCGGCGCGGTCGTGGAGCACCACGAGACCGTGCCCGAGCAGGGAGTCGAGGCCGTGTCGCTGCGCGTCGGGGCGGACCGCATCGAGCTCCTGCGACCGCTCGGCGAGGACACCCCCGTCGGACGGTTCATGGCGAGCCGCGGCCAGGGGATGCACCACGTCGCGTTCGCGGTGGACGACATCCGGGCGGCACTCCATGACGCCGCCGCTGCCGGTGCCGAGCTGATCGACGAGGAGCCACACGCCGGCCTCTTCGGGCTCCAGGTGGCGTTCATCCATCCGTCCAGCGTCGCCGGCGTGCTGGTCGAATACGTCGAGATCGAAGGAGCGGTCGATGGCTGATGAGTTGTCCCGGGTCGAGCTGGGGTTCGACAGCGGGCTGATCGTGATCACCAAGCTGGAGGGCGGCGAGTGGGCGAAGCTCGAGGCCGCGCTCGATGCGGGCAAGGGCGTCGTCAAGATCGCGGGGCCCGACGACACCACGTACCACGTCGACGTCTCGAAGGTGGGCTATGTGAAGCGCGAGGCCCACGTGGGCCGCGTCGGTTTCTAGAAGTGCATCAGGAACCAACCATCTGACGTGCCACACCCGTTGCTTGACCGGGCGGTCGTCGCCTACACGACCGCGGGGAACTACGGCATCGGCTGGGTCGTCGTCGGAGTGCTGGCCGGCGCGCCCACGAGGGTCGCGGCCACGGTGTGGGGGACGTTGGGCGTGAACTACGCGGTGAAGCTCGCCGTTGGGCGCGAGCGGCCCGCACCGGCGGACGCGCTGATCCGCCTGCCGTCCTCGAGCTCCTT
>DATIDU010000147.1:0-5701 GCA_035456145.1 Gaiellales bacterium
GGAGCCGTGCAACACGGGCCTGCGCGCCGAGTGGCCGCTGGAGGACGAGCGCGTCGGCTACTGCGTCCACAAGCTGGTGATGTCGCCGGCCGACGGCTCCCGCTTCTTCCAGCAGAACCACTGCGGGATGCACCGAAGCGACGACGGCGGGCACACCTGGACCGAGGTGACCGACGGGCTGCCGACGGACTTCGGCTTCGTCGCAGCCGCCCACCCGCACGACCGCGACAGCTTCTACGTGATCCCGCTCGACCCGGGCCACGGCCGCGTCATGCCCGACGGCGCGGCGGCGGTCTGGCGGACGAGCGACGCCGGCGCGACGTGGCGGCGGCTCGACAGCGGCCTTCCACAGCGGAACGCCCACCTCGGCGTCCTGCGCGAGGGGCTGGCGATGGACTCGCTCGACCAGCCCGGCCTCTACTTCGGCACGAGCACCGGCCAGGTGTTCGCGAGCGCCGACGAGGGCGAGAGCTGGGACGAGATCGCGAGCTACCTGCCGGGCATCTCGTCCGTGGCAGTCGCCGTGGTCGCCGCGTGATGGCCGAGCTTCACCTGCCACCCACGCTGCCCTCGTTCTACGCCGACCTGCCCCGCAAGCTCGACGTGGAGGCGGCGACCGTCGACGAGGCCCTGAACCGGCTCGACGAGCGCTGGCCGGGTCTCCGCGACCGGCTCTGCGAGCCGGGCCCGGCGCTGCGCCGGCACATCAACGTGTACGTCGACCGCGAGCGGGCGGGGCTCGATACGGCCCTCGCGCCCGGCTCGCGGGTCGACGTCATCGCCGCGATCAGCGGCGGCTGATCAGCGGAAGCATTGGGTCATGTCGCCGATCCAGGGCACGCCGTCGCGAGGTGGTGCGGGTGGGCCGTGGGCGGCGCCTCCGGCGGCTTCGTTGTTGGGCCCGCCGGGGGTGTGGTTGTCGAACTTGTGGTTGACGGACGCCAGGGTGGGGAGGTCGAAGACGCGTTCGATCAGCTTGAGGATGGAGGAGTGCTCGTAGGTGGTGGTCTCGAGATGGCCGGGCTTGGCGTGGGGTGAGATGACCCAGGTGGGGACGCGGATGCCGAGGCCGTAGGCGTCGGCCTGCGGCGGCGAGACGTGGTCGAAGTAGCCGCCGTGCTCGTCGTAGGTGAGCAGGTAGGCGGAGCGGTGCCACTGCGGCCCGCCCATGAGCGCCTCGATCATCCGCTGCTGGAGGTGCATGCCGACCGAGGCGTCGGCGGGAGGATGCTCGTCGAGCCGCAGCCCGGAGTCCGGGAAGATGAACGAGACGTTGGGCAGCCGGCCTCGGTTCGCGTCGTCCAGGTAGTCGGCCACGGTGGCGCGGGCGCGTTCGTCCTGCCCGAAGCGGTCGAAGAATTCGTAGACATTGGCGTCCTTGCCGCCGTACACCTTCCACGAGCGCCGCGCCCGGTCGAGGAGGTCGAGGATGCAGGGATAGTCGAGCAGCCCGAGCCCCACGACGTTGTTGGTCGTGACGCCGCCGGACGTTCCCGCGGCGAGGTAGAGGTGGTTCGGGTAGGAAGGCCCGAGCACCGAGCAGAAGTAGTTCACGCAGAGCGTGAAGTGCCGGTGCAGCCCGTAGTAGAACGGCAGATCCTCGCCGGTGTAGTAGCCCATGCAGTCGATGCCGTCCGTCGTGAAGAAGCCGTCCATCCGGCCGCCGTTCCACTCGCCGTGGACAGCCGACCAGAAGTGGCGGATGTCCTCCGTCGACCGGCTCGTGAAGTGGAACGGGGCGACGGCCCCGCCCGACCCGTCGGGCTGGGTGTAGCCGGGCGGCACGCCGTGGTCCCCGACGAACGGCGCGAAGCCGTAGTAGTGGTCAAACGATCGGTTCTCCTGGCACGCGACGACGATCGTGTCGATCGGCGGCGGCCGCCCCGCGCTCCGGGTCGCGTGCTGCCACAGGATCGGACCGACAGCCACCCCCGCGGCCCCCACGAGCGCCGCGCCGCCGAGCAGCCTCCGTCGCGTCCCCCTCCAGATCTCGCCCATCCTCACCCCCGGGGAAAAAATCGGGGTCAGACCCCAATCTTTCAGAGAGGAAGGTCGAGCGCCACGTGGCTCGACACAACGATCTCCGCCATGCCGCCCATCGCCCGCCGGACCTCGGCGAGGTCGGCGTCCGTCTCGGCGTAGCGGTCGAGCATCAGCCGCCCCAGGCCGACGTGGAACTTCTCGTCCTTGATGATCCCCTCGTACGTGCGCGCCACGCTGGGCAGCTCGTAGCGGAGTCCTGCCTCCACGATCCCCTCCAGCGTCCCGGTCGCCGCCGTCTCGCTCATGTTCCAGGCCGCGATCCCGCCGAGTGGATGCCGCTCGAGGCTGTCCCAGAGGAACGCGCTCCACCGCTCCGCAGACGGCGGCGGGGTGGTCGGCACCTCGCCGCCGAGCTCCTCGATGATCCGGCCGACCGCCTCGTAGTGCTCCGCCTCGTCGTGGAGCTGACGGGCGAGCGCCGTCACGTGCTTGCGTTCGAACCGCATCCCGTACCGGCGGATCTCCTCGCCGAGCATGAAGACGTAGTCGATCTCGCGCCAGCAACGTGGGACGAACCAGGCGGCGAGCTTGGCCGGGTCGCGTTCGCGCTCGTACTCCGCCCAGAACGCATCGGCCCGCGCCCGCACCTCGGCGGTTGCCGCCCGGCATAGCTCGTCGATCTCCGCCCGGATCGGGTCGAGCCCCTTGTGGCCGTTGCGGTCAGCCTGCACCGGCCGATCATACGGCCCGGCTCACGCCGTGGCCGGTTGCGCGGTGCGGGTGCGGATGCGCGTGACGGCGAACGACGCGCCCATGCACATCGCGCCCGAGATCAGAAACGCCCAGTGGTAGCTCCCGGCGTCCGTCCGGATCGCGCCCGCGCCGTAGGCGGCGAACGCCGCCCCGAACTGGTGGGCTGCGAAGATCCAGCCGAAGAGGACGCCCACCCGCTCGCGCCCGAACGCGTCGGCGGTCAGGGCGACCGTCGGCGGCACCGTCGCCACCCAGTCGAGGCCGTAGAAGACGATGAACGCCAGGAGGCCGAGGTTGGGCGACCCGAGCACCGAGTGCAGCGCGAGGAGCGACAGCCCGCGCAGCCCGTAGTACCAGAAGAGCAGAAGGCGGGGGTCGTAGCGGTCGGTCAGCCACCCCGAGAGCGTGGTGCCGATGATGTCGAAGACGCCGATCGCGGCCAGGTACGACGCCGCGGTCACCTCCGAGATGCCGTGATCGTGCGCTGCGGGGATGAGATGCGTGCCGACCAGGCCGTTCGTCGAGGCGCCGCAGACGAAGAACGAGCCGGCGAGGAGCCAGAACGTCCCCGACCGGGCGCCGTCGCGCAGGCCGCCGAGCGCGGTCCGCACCGGCCCGGACGTGGGCGGCGCCGGCGTCTCGACGGCCTCGGCGCCGTACGGCGGAAGGCCCATGTCGGACGGGTGGTCGCGCATGACGAGCGCCGCGAGCGGCACGACCACGAGCAGCGCCACGACGGCGACCGTCGCCGACGCCCAGCGCCATCCGGCGGTCGTGACGATGGTCGCCAGGATCGGCAGGAAGATCAGCTGGCCCGTCGCGTTGGCCGACGTCATGATGCCGGTCACGAGGCCGCGGCGGCGGACGAACCAGCGGTTGCCGACGATCGCTGCGAGCGGAATCGAGACGGCGCCCGTCGCCGTGCCGATCACGAGCCCCCAGAGGACGCGCAGCTCCCACGGCGCCGAGATGAGAGTCGTGGCGGCCGACGCGGCGGCAACGACGACGAGGGCGGTCACGGTCACCCGCCGCACGCCGAACCGCTCATGGAGCGCCGCGGCAAACGGGGCGCCGAGCCCGAACATGATCAGGTTGATCGAGACGGCCGAGGAGACGGTTGCCGCGCTCCACCCGAACTCGTGCTCGAGCGGCACGATCAGGACACCTGCGGTCGACCGGAACCCCGCGCTCATCACCAGGACGAGCAGCGTGACGCCCGCCATCGCCCACCCGTAATGCACGCGTCCCGGGGCCAGGATCCGGGCGGCGAGGGGGCGACTCTCGGCGGTCACGGGCGCGATCCTACCAGGTAGGTGTATATACTCGTTTCATGCCCGTCGAGCCGGCAGAGGTGGTCTGCGTGTGCGCCACGGCGCGGATGGCGGCCCGCGCCCTGACCCGCGTCTACGACCGCGCGCTCGAGCCGGCGGGCATCCGCACGTCGCAGTTTTCGATCCTCGCCCGCCTGCTCGAGGAGGGGCCGCTCTCGGTCACACATCTCGCCGGCCGGCTCGCCATGGACCGAACGACGCTCACCCGTGACCTGCGCCCGCTGGAGCGCCGCGGCCTCGTCTCGGTCTCGGTCGGAAGCGACCGGCGCGTGCGCATGGCCGCGCTCACCTCCGCCGGCAACCGCCTCGTCGACGACGTGCGGCCCGCCTGGAAGCAGGTCCAGCGCGACGTCCGCGCCGAGCTCGGCCCGGACCACGTCGCCCGGCTCATGGACGAGCTGCGGGCGGCCATAGCGATTACTCCTGCGCCGGCTCCTCGGACATGAGGGCGAGCGTCGTCCCGTCCGGGTCCTTGAAGAACCCGATCCAGAGCTCGGTGTCGCCGGCGCGGTGGACGACGTGCGGCTCGCTCGTGAAGTCGACGCCGCGGCGATTGAGCTCGGCTGCGGCCGCGCGCGCCGACTCGGCCCGGAAGTAGATCAGCGGCCGCGACTCGAACTCGGCCGACTCGGCAGCGCCGAGATACAGCCTCACGCCCTGGCAGTCGAAGAACGCCATCCCCTGCCCCGGCACCTCGAAGAGCAGCGGCAGCCCGAGCACGTCGCGGTAGAAGGCGACCGACCGGCCGATGTCCGAGACGGTCACGTGGAGCTGGCCGATCGCACCGGTGAGCGGTGCGCCGCCCGCCGTCACCCGGCCCCCTCGACGGCCCGGCTGAGGGCGGCCACCGCGGACGCCTCCGCTTCGCGGCTGTGTCTCGCCACGGGCGCGATGATACCCACGACCGCCTCCGCCTGGCCGTCGAGGCCCAGGACAGGCGCGGCGACCGTCCATCCGCCCTCCGCCGACTCCTCGCAGCTTCGGGCATGTCCGCTGCGGCGCACGCGCTCCAGGTCACGCAACAGCGCCGCGCGGTCGGTGATCGTCCCCGGGGCGACCCGCGGGAGCGGGCCCGCCACGACGGGCTCGATCTCCGCCGGTGAGAGGTGGGCAAGAAGCGCCTTCGATGCGGCGCCGGCATGGAGCGGGACGACGTGCCCGACGTCGAGCGCGACCCGCAGCCGGTGGGACGACTCGATGCGGTCGAGGATGAGGAGCCCATCGCCCGTCGGATGGCGGACCCCCAGGAGCGCCGTCTTGCCCGTCTCGGCCGCGACCCGCTCGATCGCCGCGCGGAGAGCGGGCGCGACCGCCTGGTCGGCCGCCGCCCGGCCGAGTGCGACGGCTGCGGGTCCGAGCCGGTAGCGCCCGGCCCGGGTGCGCACGACATAGCCCCGGCCCTCGAGCGACCGCAGAAGCCGGTGCGTCGTCGAGGTGGGGAGCGCGAGCTCCCGCGCCACCTCGTGCTCCGCCCACTCCGGGTGTTCACGGTCAAACAGCGCCAGGATGTCCAGCGCCTTCAGAAGAACCTTCGCCATCCTCCTCGTTCGGACTCCACGTACCCGTCTGTCTCCGGGGACGATGCTATCCCACTCGCGGCAATGGCGTTCGTTTCCGGTCACCGGTCATACTCT
>DATIDU010000148.1:0-5676 GCA_035456145.1 Gaiellales bacterium
CGACGCCGCCCAGGCGGGCGGCCAGGACGGTGTAGACGGGCGTTCCGAGGACCGCCGCCTCGCGGTTCATCGTGCCGCCTGCGCTCACCACCAGGTCGGCCCCGGCCACGAGGCTCGCGCCGTCGACGGCGTGCTCGGGGACGACGACGAACGGGAGGTTGAGCGAGCGCAGCCGATCGGCCTGCGCGGGCGTGCGCGGCAGGACGACGGCGCGGACGCCCTCGCGGCGGCCCAGATGTTCGAGCACCTGCTCAAAGAGCGGGTTCTCGAACCGGTGGTAGAGGGCGACGTCGGCCGGCGGACGCAGGACGACGCCAACGGCGCTCCCGTCCAGGCCGAGCGCGGCGGGGACGCCCGGGTCGAGCCGAACATCGGCGAGCGAGTACTCCTCCTTCAGGCCCGGGTAGCGGACGAGCTTCGCCGGACGGGCGCCGAACCGGCGCAGCCGGGCCGGCGGGATCGCGTCGGGCACCAGCACGCGCGCGGCGAGCCGGCAGTTGAGCGAATGCTGGAGCGTGGCGTACTCGTAGTCGAACATCGTCGTATTGGGGATGCGAAGCGCGGCGCATGCCATCGGGAGGTCGGTCGACCCATGCGCCAGGGCGGCGTCAAACCGGCCGCGGCGGCCGAAGCGAACCATCGCCGCCACCCGGTCGCCCGCCGCGCGCGCCTTCCCGGCTCGCGACCGGCCGCCGTGGTGGCCGATGACGGTGTGCTCGATGCCGCGCAGCTGGAGCAGCTCGATCGTCTGGGCGAACGCCCGAGCCGTCACCGCGACGTCCCAGCCGCGGGCCTGCATCCGCTCGATCATCGGAGCGAACACGACCACGTGGGGCGAGTTCGTGAGGTCGATCCAGACGCGCACTAGATGGTTGATTCAACCATCTAGGCGGCGGCCGGAGCCGCCGCCCGCACCGCCGCGACCACCTCGCTCTGGGAGGCCTCGTCGAGCGTCGGGAACATCGGCAGCGCGAGGCTCTCGCGCGCGGCTTGCTCGGTGTGCGGCAGGTCGCCGGGGCGGTGGCCGAGCGACGCGAACACGGGCTGGAGGTGAAGCGGCGTCGAGTAGTAGGGAACGGCGCCGATGCCCGCATCGCGAAGGCGGGCGGCGAGTCCGTCGCGGTCGGCTGCGCGCACGACGTAGAGGTGGTAGACGTGCGACGTGCACGGCGCCTCGCGCGGGAGCCCGACAGCCTCGCCCAGGCCCAGCTCCGCGTAGCGGACGGCGGCGGCCCGGCGAGCCTCGTTCCAGCCCGGTACGTGCGGCAGGAGCACCCGCATGATCGCCGCCTGCATCTCGTCCAGCCGCGAGTTCATGCCGATGTGCTCGAAGACGCGCTTGTCCCGCGACCCGTGGAAGCGCAGCATCCGGACGCGGTCGGCGACGTCGCGGTCGCGCAGGAGCACCATCCCGCCGTCGCCCATCGCCGGGAGGTTCTTGCTCGGGAAGAACGACAGCGTCGCGGCATCGCCGAACGTGCCGACCGGACGGCCGTCGTAGCGGGCGCCGTACGCCTGGGCCGCGTCCTCGACCAGCGCCAGCCCGTGCCGGTCTGCGATCTCGCGCAGCGCCGCCAGGTCCGCCGGCTGGCCGCACAGGTGGACGGCGATGATCGCCCGCGTCCGCTCGGTGACGGCGGCCTCGACCGCCGCCGGATCGAGGTCGTAGGTGGCCGGGTCGATGTCGGCAAAGACGGGGCGCGCACCGGCCCGGCAGACCGCCTCGGCCGTGGCGTAGAACGTGTGGGAAGGGCAGATCACCTCGTCGCCGGGGCCGACCATCAGCGCCTCGAGCGCCAGCACGATCGCGTCGGTGCCGTTGGCGACGCCGACGGCATGGTTGGCGCCAAGCGCGGCCGCCACCTCCTCCTCGAGGGCGCGCACGTTGGGGCCGAGGATGAACCGGCCCGAGTCGATCACGTCGCACGCGGCCTGCTTCACATCGTCGAGCAGGTCCACGTACTGACCGCGGATGTCCATCAACGGGACGGGCATCGAAGCAGGTTACCGAGCAGCCGCGCGGCGTCGGCGCAGTAGCCAGACGCCCCCGGCGACCAGCGCCGCGGCGACCACCACGTAGTTCAGGTCGCCCAGGCGGCGGTGCCACGTGTCCCAGTTGGCGCCGGCGGCATCCCCGATCGCGACGAGCAGGACGCACCAGGGCAGGCACCCCAGGATCGTCAGGACCGAGAAGCGCACGAACGGCATCCGAGCGATCCCTGCCGGGAGCGAGATGAAGGTCCGCACGACCGGGACGAGCCGGGAGAAGAAGACGACCGGCGTGCCGTATCGCTCGAACCAGCGGTGGGCCTGCTCCACGTGGCGGCGGTTTCGCTCCGTGCGGTAGAGCCAGGCGTCGACCCCGTAGAACCCGGCGCCCCAGGCGATCCACGACCCGACGAGGTTGCCGAAGGCGCCGGCGAGGACGGCGCCTATGAAGCTCATGTCGCCCTGTGAGACCAGGTAGCCGGCGTAGATCATCGTGACCTCGCTCGGCACCGGGATGCACGCGCTCTCGAGGACCATGAGCAGGAAGACGGCCTCGAGCCCGTGGGCAGCGACGAACGTCTGAATCGAGTGCGACAGCGACTCCACGGCGCCGAAACCTACACGTCGTCGGGCGCGCCCACCACCGCCAGGTAGCCACCGCAGAGCGCGCACACGACCGCCATCGCCGCGATCGACACCCGGTAGTCGACGACGGCGACGATGGCGGCGCCCAGGGCGATCGAGACGGTCTGCGGCGTGCCGACGACGGTGTCGGCGGCCGAGTAGACCCGTCCCTGGAGCTCGCCCGGCGTCCGCAGCTGGATCGCGGTGCCGAACCCGACGACCGCGAACGAGAGCCCCGCCCCGGCGATGGCGATCCCGACCATGACCGCGGCCACGTTGGGAATCAGGAAGAACGCGTCGCCGAAGCCGAAGAGCAGGATGCCGAGCGCGACGGTGCGCGCGTCGCCGGCCGAGCGGATGAGCTTGGCCGCGACGAGGGCACCCGCGATGGCACCGACCCCCTGGCCTGCGCTCAGGACGCCGAGGAACGCCGGCGGGCGATGGATGCCCTTCTGGAGCACCGCGAAGATCGCGGTCTCGGCGAAGCCGACCACGAGGAGCGTCGCCGCAACCGTGAGCACGATCCGGCGCAGCCCCGGCCGGCGCGCGATGTGCGCGATCCCGGCGAGGAGCTGGGTCAGGATGTGATGCTCGGGGGCGAGCGGCCGCACCTCCCTCAGGCGCAGCCCGGCCAGGCAGGCGGCGGAGGCGAGGAACGTGGCCGCGTCGAGCGCGGCGACGGCCTGGCCGCCGATGACGGCGTAGAGCCCGGCCCCGACGAGCGGTGCGATCAGCCGCGATCCTTCGCTGGCGGTCTGGAGCACGGCGTTTGCGTCGGACAGCCGTTCCTCGGGGAGCATCAGGTGCAGCAGCGCCGACTGGCCCGAGGTGAAGAGGAAACCGGCCGCGCCGTAGAGGAACGTGACGGCGTAGATGATCCAGACGTCGCTGCGGTCGTGGACGAAGAAGAGCGCGCCGAGGATGATCGCGATCGCGACGTCGGTCGCGATCATGAGGGGTCGCTTGCGCACCCGGTCGACGAGAAGCCCGAAGGCCGGTGCCACAACGCCCGGGATCGCGAGCACGAAGAAGACCAGTCCGGCCTGTGCGTTCGATCCGGTGAGGCTCTTCACCCACACGCCGAGCACGATGTACATCGCCCGGTCGCCGAAGAGCGAGAGGCCCTGGCCCACGAGCAGGAGGCGCGCGTCGCGGTCGGCGAAGAGGGCGCGCATCCGGGTCAGTTCCCGCCCGCCGTCGGACGAAGCGGGAACCCGACGGCCATCACCTGAACGGGCGCCGATCCCGGCGGCCGCTTCGCCGGATCCACCCGCTCGACGTAGCGAACGATGAGCTCGGTGAACCGCTCGCCGATCTCCTCCAGCTCGGCGGGCGTGAGGTACGTGAGCGCCTCGCTCATGAACGCCGCCGTGCGCCACTCGGGCGCCGCCGTCCCCTGCCGGCCGAGCCAGTCGCGCAGCCGGTCGAGGTCGCGCTCGAGGACGACGGACGTGAGGGCGGATGCGGCCGCGTTGGCCTCGGCGTCCGGCCCGAGCTCGTCCCAGCTGTGCTGCACCGACCCGATCCGCCACGGGCGGACGCGGCCGGGGCCCGACCGCGCCTCCTCGAGGAAGCCGTACTTGCCCAGCTGGCGCAGGTGAAACGAGCAGTTGGCGGGCGAGAGCCCGAGCATGTTCGCCGCGGCGGTGGCCGTCAGCTCGCCCTCGCGGGCCACAAGCTCCATGAGCTCGATCCGGGTCGGATGGGCGAGCGCCCGCATCACCCGGGGATCCGTCAGGCGGCGTTTCTCGAAAGACATGTTTCGAAAGATATCTTTCGAAGGAGCGGATGTCAATGGGCAGGCGACGCGGAGAGCTGATCGTCAGCCGGTTGCGACCAGCGTCGCCAGGTTGCGGAGCTGGTCGCCGAGCGCGCTCTTCATGGGCCCTGACGCGACCGCGGAGGCCAGGAACGGCAGCTCCACCTCGGCCGTCAGCGTCACCCGGGAGGCGTGCTCGCCCTCGGGCTCGATCTCGAAGACGGACGTGCCCTTGCGCTTGCCGTCGACCCGCTCCTCGACGAGCCGCCGGGGCGGGTCCTGCTCCACGATCCGCACCGTCATCGGCTCGTGCACGCCGATGGTGACGAGCTCGCAGGCCATGTCGCCGTTCTCGAGCACGCGCGCGTTTCGGATCTCGTCCGGGAGCATGCGGATGTGCTTGTGCGGGTCGGCGATCCACTCCCACACGACGTCGGGAGGCGCCGGGCAGGTGGTCGAGACGGTGACCTTCACGCCGCCGCGTACTCGCACACGGTGCGGTAGAGCGTGTCTCGCTGGCGGGGCCGGAACCCGGCGTTTCGGATGTAGTGGACGAAGTCCTCGGTCGTGGCGCGATAGGTCGTGCCGGCGGCCGAGACCACGTTCTCCTCGATCATGATCGAGCCCATGTCGTCGGCGCCGAACCCGAGCGCCACCTGGCCGATCTTCGTGCCCTGCGTCACCCACGAGCTCTGGATGTGCTCGACGTTGTCGAGGTAGATCCGCGTCACCGCCTGCATGAGCAGGTAGTCGAAGCTGGTCGGGTTCCAGGTGACCTGCGGCGCAAGCGCCGTGTTGTCGGGCTGGTACGTCCACGAGATGAACGCGCGGAAGCCGTGCATCTCGTCCTGGAGGTCGCGGATCCTGCGCAGGTGCTCGACCCGTTCCTCGAGCGTCTCGACGTGGCCCCACATCATGGTGGCCGTGGTGCTCATCCCGAGGCGATGGGCGGCGCGCATGATCGAGAGCCACTCGCCGGAGGTCGTCTTCTTCGGCGAGATGATCTTGCGCACCCGGTCGACCAGGACCTCGGCGCCGCCCCCGGGAAGCGAGTCGAGGCCGGCGTCGCGCAGCCGGGCCAGCGTCTCGGAGGACGAGAGCCGGGACCTGCGGGCGATGTGCTGGATCTCCGACGGCGAGAGCGCATGCAGGTGGATCGGGTAGCGGGCCTTGATCGACCGGAACAGATCCTCGTACCAGTCCAGGCCAAGGTCGGGGTTGTGGCCGCCCTGCATGAGGATCGCCGTCCCGCCCAGGGCCAGCGTCTCCTCGATCTTTTTGAAGATGATCGGGCGCGGCAGGAC
>DATIDU010000149.1:0-17083 GCA_035456145.1 Gaiellales bacterium
GGCCGCCGACGTGAGCGAGTCGGTGATCGTGGCGCCCTTGAACCCGAGATCGTGCCGGAGCAGCGTGCCCGCGATCGCCTTCGACCAGGCGGCCGCCCGCTGCGAGAAGGCGGGGTAGACCGCGGTCGAGAGCATGACGACCGGGTGGAGCGACCGGCGCCGCGCCACCTCGTAGGGCAGGAGGCCGCGCTGGATCTGCTTCCTCGTCGCCCCGATCTCCACGAGCCCGTCGTCGGTGGAGACGGCACCCGCCCGGCCGAGGCCGGGGAAGTGCTTCAGGGCCGGCTGGACGCGGCCCGCCTCGAGCCCCTGTGCGAACGCCGCCGCGTCGGCGGCGACCGTGAAGCGGCTCGTGGAGAAGGCGCGATGCTGGGCAAGGAGGAAGTTCGACGGCGAGGCCGGGACGTCGGCGACGGGCGCCAGGTCGAGGTTGACGCCGGCAGCGCGCAGCGCGGTGCCGGCCCTGTGACCGGCCGCGCGGATGTGAGCCGCGGTCGTCGTCCCAAGCTCCTGTGCCGAGGCCTTCGGCGGCGCCCACGGCAGCCGTCGCACGAGGCCGCCCTCCTGGTCGGCCGCGATCAGAAGCCGCGGCCGGCCCCCGGCTCTGGCCGCTCTCTGGAGCCGCGCCGTCAGCCTGCGGAGCTGCGCCGGGCTTCTGATGTTGCCGGAGAAGAGGATGACCCCGCCGACCTGTCCGGCGCGGATGCGGGCAAGGAGCGGCGCCTTCGCCGTGGTGCCGCTGAACGCGACAATCATCCGCTGGCCGACCATCTGCGCCTTCGTGGGAGTTGCGGCGGCCGCGCTCACCGGCAGCACGAGTGTGCCGAGCAACATGAGACCCGCCGCTGTGGATCGGAACACCACGCTCTCGCACCATACGGCAGACGCCGGGCGTCGACTCAGGGCAGGCCGCGCCGGTAGACCGCGATCCCCTGCTGGTTTCGGCCCCCGAAGCGCGTGAAGAACCCCCCGAACGCCACGATCCGGCGCCCGTGCGACACGACGAAGACGCCGTGAGCCGAGTTCGCGCTCGGATCCCAGCTGAGGAGCGCGTTGCGGTCGACGTCGAAGGCGGCCACGTGGTGCCGTGTGGAGCAGGGCCCGGTGTGGCCCGGCTGGCAGTCGGGGCCGGCGACGTTGAAGTGACCGCCGGCGTAGAGGACGCCGTGCCGGAGCGTGCATCCCGGCGTGTCGCCGTCGTCCTGCTGCGTGAGGCTCCCGAGGAGCCGGCCATTTGCGGGGTCGAACGCGCTCACGTTGAACGAGCGGCGGTTGCCGTTCACCTGCCAGTAGCCGCCGCAGGTGTAGACGCGGCCGGCCGTCGGGATGATGGTGTAGACCCGGTGGGTCTCGGTTGCGCCGCAGGACGGGCAGTTGGCGTTCGCGTAGATGTCCGGGTTGAAGGCGAGGACCCGTGGGCTGCCCTTCGCCGAGATCTCGGCCGCCTCGTTGCGCGCGACCCCGTCGATCGTCCCGAAATGCCCGCCGATGTAGACCGCGCTGCCGCCGGCCGCGAGTGCGAGCGCGAGCACCTTCGGGTGGCACCGCGGTGGGCAGGGAGACCCGCTGATCTGGCCGACGCGCGGTGCCCAACCCGCCACGGCTCCGGTCTGCGAGACCTTCGCCAGCCCATGCCGGCGGGCATCTCCGACCCGGCCGAACTCGCCGCCCAGGAAGACGCCGCCCGAGCGGCCCAGCGCGATGGCGTGTACGCCGGCGTCGGCTCCTGGATTCCACGTCTTCGCGTGGCCACGGCGACGGCCGACGGCGGCGACGTTCCGGCGCGGGTGACCGCCGACGCGGGTGAATGTCCCGCCCAGGTACACCCGCTGCCCGAAGACGGCGATCGCGTTCACCCGGCCGTTCACGCCCGGGTTCCAGCTCAGGAGCCGGCCCGTGCGGGCGTCGAGCGCCGCGGCGTGGCCGCGTGCTACCGCCTGCGTCCCCAGGGCTGCGCCGGGCGGTCGCAGAGAGGTGAAGTCACCGCCCAGGTAGATGACGCCGTCTGCGATCCGGATGGCGCGAACCGCCCCGTTCGTCTGCCAGGTTGCCATCGGCTTCGGTGCTGCGACCGCCGGCTCCGGCCACGCCAGGCCGGCGACGACGCTCACCAGCGCCGCAGTCAGGCCGCCGACGGCGGCACCGCCACGCGAACGCGATCCCCTCATCCTCATGGCAGTGATACCCAGGAAGGGCCGGTTTCACTGCAAGATTCTGTAAGGGGACCGTTCGGATCATCTAGACGTCGATCCCAAGCTTCCGCAGATCGAGGATCGCCGTGCGGCGCCAGCGCGTCGTTCCGGGCGAGAAGGGCAGCGTCATCGGCATGCCGTTCGCCTTCCGCAGCGGCTTCCCGTCGCGATACACGTGGTAGTGGCCGGGCCTCGACTCGACGGTGAGGCCGGCCGCCTCGAGGCGCCGGATGAACTCGCGGACGTCCTTTCGCATCACCTCCAATGGTTGCACGCATGTCGACGATGGGATCTGGCGCCGGCCTGCGGGTTTCCCCGGACTGCGGATACGCGGACGGTCCGATGGCCCGGGAGCAGGTTCGCCCTACGCTGGACGGTCATGCACTCGGAGCTCCGCGAGCCCATGTTCCCGCAGCTCTTCTCGCCGCTCCAGGTCGGGAGCGTGCTGCTCAAGAACCGGCTCTTCTCCGCCGGCCACGACACCACGCTTCCGACCGACGGTCGCGTGAACGACGTCCTCGTCGAGTATCAGCGGGCGCGCGCCGCAGGCGGCGCCGGCCTCGTGATCGTGCAGGTCGCGGGGGTGCACGAGTCGGCCCGGTACACGTCGCACATCCTGATGGTGACCGACGACGAGTGCGTCCCCGGCTACCGCCGCCTCGCCGCCGCATGTCACGAGCACGGCACGGCCGTATTCGGGCAGCTCTTCCACCCCGGCCGCGAGATCATGGAGTCGCAGGACGGAAGCGCACCCGTCGCCTACTCCGCCTCGGCCGTGCCGACCGAGCGGTTTCACGTCACCCCGTGCCCGTTGAGCCTGGGGCTGATCGCGGAGATCGTGCGCGGATACGGGGAGGGGGCGGCACGGTTGAAGACGGCAGGGCTGGACGGCGTCGAGATCGTCGCCAGCCACGGCTACCTGCCCGCCCAGTTCCTGAACCCGCGTATCAACCTGCGTGGCGATCGCTACGGCGGAAGCGACGACAACCGCCTGCGATTCCTACGCGAGGCGACCGGAGCCATCCGGGACGCGGTGGGCCGGGACTTCGTCGTCGGGCTGCGCATCTCGGCCGACGAGCTGAGTCACGACGGCCTGCGGCCGGACGAGGTGGTGGCGGCGTGTGCGGCGCTTGACGCCGACGGCGGCCTCGACTATGTGAACATCACCGCCGGGACATCGGCAACCCTGGCCGGGTCGGTGCACATCGTCCCTCCGATGACGGTCGAGAACGCCTACACGGTGCCCTTCGCGGCAGCCGTGAAGGTGGCGGTGTCGGTGCCGGTTCTGGTGGGTGGGCGCATCAACCAGCCGCAGGAGGCCGAGCGGGCGCTTGCGCAGGGGCATGCCGATGCCTGCGGTATGACCCGCGCGCTGATCTGCGACCCGGACCTCCCCCGCAAGGCCGAGACCGGGCGGCTCGCCGAGATCCGGGCGTGCGTGGCGTGCAACCAGGCCTGCATTGGCCATTTCCACATGGGCTACCCGATCTCGTGCATCCAGCACCCCGAGACCGGCCGCGAGGTGCGCCACGGACGACGTGTCCCGGCCGCGCGGTCGCGCAGGGTCCTCGTGGCCGGTGGCGGTCCCGGCGGGTTGAAGGCCGCCGCGGTCGCAGCCGAGCGTGGGCACGATGTGACCCTGTACGAGGCGACGGCCCGGGTCGGCGGTCAGGTGCGGCTCGCCCAGCTCCTGCCCGGCCGAGCGGAGTTCGGCGGGATCGTCGACAACCTCAGGGGTGAGGCCGACCGGGCCGGCGTCCGGATCGTCACGGCCGCGCCGGTCGACCGCGATGTCGTGGTCCGTGAGCGTCCGGACGCGGTCGTGCTTGCCACGGGCGCCCGTCCACGGCGCCTGCCGATCGAGGTCGAGGGTACGCCGGAGATGCTCGACGCCTGGCAGGTGCTGACCGGCACCGAGCCCCCCGAGGGGACCATCGCCGTGGCGGACTGGCGCTGCGACTGGATCGGGCTCGGGGTGGCGGAGCTGCTCGCGCGACGGGGCCGGCGCGTGCATCTGTGCGTCAACGGGTACATGCCGGGCCAGCGGATCCAGCAGTACGTGCGCGACACCTGGCTCGCCGCGATCCACCGGTTGGGCGTCAACATCGTTCCGACGGTCCGGCTGTGCGGAGTCGACGACGACACCGTGTACCTCGAGCACACCCCCAGCGGCGAGCCGGTGGTGCTGGAGGGAATCGACGGCCTCGTGCTTGCACAGGGGCATGAGAGCGTGACGTCCCTCGCCTCGGAGCTCGATGGCCTGGACGTGGACATCCGTGCCGTCGGTGACTGTGTTGCGCCACGCACTGTCGAGGAGGCGGTCCTCGAGGGTCTCGAGGTCGCCGCGGCGCTCTGACGCGTTTCAGAGTTGGGAGACACAATGCGCACCGCCGCCGCTCAGTAGTCGCGGCCCTCCACGTATGTTCGGACGGCGGCCGGATTCCGTCTGACATGCGTTGGACGCATCATCTCGTTGTCCTCGTGGTCGATGATGTGGCAGTGCCAGACGTATCCGTGCCGGCCGCCGGGGTCGAACGGGTAGTAGGCATCGCGGGGATCCGTGCCCGCGGGGAGGTCCGTGGGAGCCCAGCGGACGACGATCCGCGTTACCTCTGCCGGCGGCGCGACGATCGTGTCCTTCCAGCCGGCCTCGTTCGGGGCCGGCGGGCGGACGGGACCGACCAGGAGCGGCGTGACGTCCGGATTCCCGCCCAGCGCTCGCCTGTTCCCATGCCGGTAGTCGAGTGGCGGGCCGATCCCGGGTCGGTACGACCCGCCGGCGAAGGACGCGGCGTAGCGCGCGGCATAGGCGTCGCCGTCGAAGCGCTGTCGGTTCATGAGCTGGAACTGCACCAGGTGCAGATGGATGGGATGCGCGTCGGCGGTCAGGTTCACGATCTCCCAGAGCTCGGTCTCTCCCTCACGGGGGAGCTCCGAGTAGTAGGTTGTGATGCCGCGGAGCGTGATCGGGGTGAAGTCCGGCCGGTCCGTGCCCGGGAGGTCGGTGTTGTTCACGAGCACCTCGAGCGGGCCGCCGGGGTAGTCGACGCCGCCAACGCGGCTGGGCCCGCTCAGGACCTCGTTCAGCGTGAGCTGGCGCGTCGTCTGCACGCGGACACCGTCGGCGAGCGTGCCCGACCTCGGGTTCGTCAGCCGCACCATCGGCTTTCGGAGCGGACCTCCGTGTGCCGGGTCGTAGCTCCGGTCGTGCCCGGTTCGCCGGACGACGCGGAACTCCATCACACGGCCCGTGGTCCGGGGATCCGGCGGGTCGCCGCCGGGCCACGGCGCGTTCGCGACGTTGCGAAGGACGACCCGGCTTCCCGGCTCGACGTCGGCGAAATCGACGATCACGTCGGCCCGCTCGCCGGGCAGCATGAGCAGGTGGCGAAGGCCAACGCCGGCGGCCGGATCGATCCTCACCGGCACGTCGAGGTAGCCGCCGTCGGTGCCGATCTGCCAGAGAGGCGGGCCGGCCCGCCCGGAGTGGCGGTGCTGAAGGAACAGCTCGTAGCCGCGGGCGTTCGAGCCGTTCAGGAACAGGAAGCGATATCGCTTCGGCTCGACCTCGAGGAAGGGCCACACCTTCCCGTCGACGAGGATCGTGTCGCCAAGGAATTCGGGCACCCAGTACGGGTGCTCGGGGTTCGGGATGAAGGGCACACCCGCCGGGAAGACGAGCTGGCCCTCGGTGTCGAACATCCGATCCTGGATCACGAGCGGCGTCGGCGCGGGCAGGGTTGCCGGGGGTGGATTGGCGGGGTCCGTGATCAGGTAGGCGCCCGCGAGACCGGCGTACACGTTCAGCCGGGTCAGTCCGAGCGTGTGGTCGTGGAACCAGATCGGCGCCGCCTCCTGGACGTTCGGGTAGCGGTAGACCGCCTGGTTGGTCCTTGGAGCTGGATGCCGGCTGTAGTAGCCGTGGCCGGTGAGCCTGCCGTCGCTCGTGTACCACGAGTCTGGGCCTCCGTCGAGCACCGGCGGGACCTCACCGCCGTGCAGGTGCGCCGTCGCGGGGATAGGCCCGTGGTAGTGCCGGGCGCACATCCCGGATGCCGGCGTCCCGGGCTCGAAGGCCTCAGCGCAGATGTTGGCCTCGTGATGCAGCGGGTCGGCCCAGTGCATGGTCTGGTCGGTCGCGTCCGCCCACGCCCGCACGTGGGTCGAACGAGAGTCGCCGAGGTCGTTCACCCACCGCACCTCCGTGGGCGAGCCCCGCTCGGCCACGATCACCGGTCCGAGGTACGACGGGCGTCCCTCCTCACCCGGTCGCAGGTATCCCCAGACCCACGTACGCGGCATCCCCGGTGGGAGAACCTGTGTCCGGAACTCGCGCATCCTGAGCTCGATCGGGTCGCGGCCGGCGTGAATCACCTCGAGTTGCGGAAGCGGCGTGGCGAACTGGTCGATCGCGTGCGCGTTCAGCGGCTCCCGGCCGGCCGCGGCCAGGACCTCCGCGATCCCCGGGCGTATCAGCGCGGCCGCTCCAGCCCCGGCCACCAGCCCGCGCTCAATCAGCTGCCGACGAGTGCTCATCGTGCCCCCCTCACCGCTCTGATTCCGCTTCTGCTGGTCAGATCTTACTGCCCCACGGCTCCGCCCTGGACGCCATCGGCGCTGCGGACGCCCGTCGAGCTCACGGTCGAGTAGTTTGTCCTGACCATGTTTCAGCATCCGCCCCGATGCGACGGCGACGGGGGTGCGGCAGGCTTGCGCCATGGGCTGGAGGGGATTCCGCTATGTGGCGTGGGCGGTAATCGCCGCGACGTTCGTCGTGGGGGCGGGCCGGGCATCGGCTGCGGTGACTCACCGGGTGGCGTCGCCGGTCCAGGCGATCGGCGCACGCGGGAACACCGTGGCGTGGTGGCAGGACTGCCGTTACGGCGAGGGCGTGAAGCTGCGCAGAGCCACGCTCACCGCCTGGAGCCCGGTGTCAGCGACGCGCTGCATCGATCGATCTGGGCCCGGCATCACCAGCCGCCCCGTCCTCCTGGGCGACCGGATCGTGTGGTGGCAGACGGACGGCGGCAGCTCGTACGTGGACTCTGCGATCGTCGTGAAGCTGCGCGGCCACCGGCCCCGGACGCTTGCTCAGGCGTCCGATTCGTGCGGCACGGGCGGCTACTGCTCCTGTCAGCGTGACGGCGATTCCGCCGGGACGGTCGTCGCCAGCTTCGCCGCCTCCGAGACGCAGGTCGTGTACTCGATGTGGGACATCGTCGTGCCGTCCTGCGATCCGGAATTGGGCCTCGGAGAAGGCGAGGTTTCGGGAGGCGGCGTGTGGCGTGTCAGCGGACGGCCGTTGCAGCGGGTCGCCGTCCCGGGCGTCCAGGCGGCGGGTTCCCTGGCGATCGGCGGCGGACGCATCGCACTCGTCCCGGCCGGCGGCTCGCCGTACTTCCATGTTCGTGCGGCGGCGGGCCAGATCGAGCTTCGCGATGCCGTCGACGGCACCCTGCTGCGCACCATCTCGATCGCGGCGGAGCCGATCGCCGTCGAGCTGCGCGCAAACGCGCTGGCGGTGCTCGCGCTCCGCGACGGGGAGCGGGTGATCCTGGTGTACGACCCGAGCACCGGCGCACTCATGCGCGATGTCCCGTTCCCGCACAAGCCTGTGTCGGCGATCGCGCTCACCACGCGCCGTCTCGTTGTCGCAGTCGGCAGGCGCGTCATCACGGTGAACATGGACACCGGCGCTCAGCACCTCCTCGGCACGTCTCGCGTCGGCGATCCAGTTGGCGGCCTCGTCGCCACCGATCGGCACGCGATCTGGTTCTTCAACGCGTCCATCCAGGGTCACTACCGTGGCGTGATCCGCACCGCACGCCTCGGGTGAGAAAGGGCTCCTAGGCGCGCGCCGGGCTCCCGCCCAGGTGCGGCATCACCTCGGCGGCGAACCGCTCCATCATCTCGACGGTCTCCTCGACCGGCTGGCCGAAGTTCGAGCTCAGGATCAGCTCGTCGATCCCGGCGTCGGCGTATCCGGCGAGCCGCTCCACCATCTGCGCTGGCGGGCAGATCACCAGGTTCTGGCCCAGCTCCTCGATGGTCTGCGTCCGCGGCAGCGGCTCGATCATCCCGCCCCGCACGGTGCCGGGGCCGCTGAAGACGTTGTCGAAGCGCTTGTAGTACTCGTGGGCGAGCTCGAGCTTCGCGCGGGCGTCTCGCTCGTCGCGGGCGGCGTAGACGCCGCGCATCAGCGCAAGCCGCAGGCCGTCGCCCGTTGGGCCGGCCTCGGCTCGACCCGCCGCGAATGCGTCGACCTGTTCGAGCAGCTTCGCGTGCGACCCACCGAGCGGCGTCGTTTGGATGTGGAGCCCGCGGTGGGCGCAGTCGCGGATCGCCTCGGGCGCCATCGCCGCGACCATGATCGGGATCGGCCGCACCGGCCGCGGCATCGTGGTCAGCGGTTCGAACCGATGGTGGCTGCCGTCCCACGCGACGTCCTCGCGTTCGAGCAGGGCGCGCAGGACCTCGAGCGTCTCGACGAAGCGGTCGCGCGACGTCTCGATCGGCACGCCGAGCCGTCCCATCTCGTAGCCGAACGCGCCCCTGCCTACCCCGAGGACGAGCCGGCCTTCGCACAGCATGTCGGCCTGCACGACCTCTCCCGCCAGGATCCGCGGGTCGTGCAGAGGCAGGACGACGACTGCCGTCGTGAGTCGGATCCGCGTCGTTGTCGCCGCGAGCCGGACCGCGAGCTGGAGCGGCGAGGGCACCAGCAGGATGTTGATGAGGTGGTGTTCGGGGATCGAGACGGCGGCGTATCCGAGCCGGTCGGCGGCCTCCGCCTGGGCGATCATGTCGGCGTAGATGCGGCGGTGGTCGCGGCCGCGGTCGGGCAGGAACGCGGTCAGGAAGTGGTTGCACTCCATCCTCAGCGCTCCACCGGCCGCGGCGCACCGGCGCCGGCATGGACGATGCGGCCGCCGACGATCGTGAGGTCGGCTTCGAGCGACAGGAGGTCGGCGAGCGCGGCCGTGAGCGGATCGGCCGGGAAGACGGCGACGTCGCCGAGGGCGCCGGGAGCGAGGACGCCCTGGAGCCCGTCGGCGAACGTGGCGTGCGCCGCGAACCGGGTCGGCAGGAGCACGGCCTCGTCGATGTGCAGGGATTCGACGGCCGGAGGCACAGGATCCCCGACCCCGGTGCGACGGGCGAGCGCGGCGACGACGCCGTGCCACGGGGTCGTGGCGAAGGGCTGCGTGCCGGCACTGTCGGAGTTCCCGGGCGGCTGAAGCCCGGCGCTCTGGAGCGTGCGGAGCGGGAACGGCAGGTTGCCCCCGGCGCTGCCGTCGCCGGGTCGCGGCCGGTAGCGGTGCATGAACGACGCCGTCGGCACCGGAACGATTCCGGCCGGCGCGAGGCGGGGGATGATCGCCGGGTCGCAGACGGCGTTTCCGATGTGCTCGACGCGGGTGCGATGGTCGGCAACCGGGTGCGTGCGGTTGGTCTCCTCGACCGCATCGACGGCGAGCTCCTGGGCGACCGAGCCGACCGCGTGCATCCACACCTGGACACCGCGCTCCCGGCACTCGGCCAGCACCGACCGCAGTCCGTTCCACGAGAACGGCGCGAGCCCCCATCCGCCCGGGCCGGAGGCGAGCTGGTCGCGCGTCCAGGCCGCCTCGCCGGCGCCGTCCAGGAAGAGCTTGATCGCGCCGACGGTGAGCCACGGGTGGGCACCCTCGACCTGCGATCGCAGCGCCGCATGCTCGTCGACGCTCGTCACCGTCGGCTGGTGACCCGGGGCGAGGATCGGGTTCAGCACGATCCGGCACGGCATCCGCCCCTCGACCGCGATCCGCTTCCACGCCGCCAGTGCGCCGGCCGACGCGGGCAGCTCGTGGATCGCCGTCACGCCGTGGCGCACGAACGACCGCATCGCCTCCTCTGGGAGCACCTGCCCGAGCCGGCTCTCTCCCGGCCACGGCACCGGGAAGAGGTCGAACCCCTCCTCGACGACGCCGGTGGGCTGCCCGGTGGCGTCTCGCCGCACCCTGGTCCCGGCCGGCTCGACGAAGCGGCGGTCGATCCCCGCCTCGGCCAGGGCCGCCGAGCTCGCGACGAGCCGGTGCATGCTCTCGCGCACGACGACCGGGTTCGCCGGTGCCGCCGCGTCCAGCTCGTCACGGCCGGGGAGGTCCTGCCCGAACGTGCCCTGGGCGATGATCCACTCCCCGGCGGCCGTCGCTGCCGCCGCGGCGGCGATTCGCTCGATCGTCACCGCCGGCGTCACCGCTCTCACGTCGACCCATTCCCGCTCGGCGAGGGCCGAGAGCTCGAGGTGGGCGTGGGCGTCGATCAGGCCAGGAAGAGCGGTCCGCCCGTCGAGGTCGACGACCGGAGTTCCGGGCCCGGCGCGTCCAAGGACGTCACGCGAGCTGCCGACGGCGGCGACCGCGCGGTCCTCGATCAGGAGCGCCTCGGCCACGGTCCCGGATCCGTCGAGCGTGCGGACGCGCCCGCCGATCAGGGCGAGCGCGTCAGGCATCCGGCACCGCCCGGGCGGCGTCGAGATCGGGGAAGTGCTCCGACGCCTGGCTCATCGCCCTCCGAAACCGGCCGTTTCTGGCGACCACCGGCACGAGCCGTGAGCGCACGTCGAGCACTGCCCGCGGCCAGCGGGTGCCGATCCGCCCGTAGAGGTACGAGTACCGCTGGGTCCGATCTGTCAGCGGGCGCTCGCTCGCCTCCCATGCCAGGAGCGCCGCCGGGATGTCGGCATGCACCGACACGGCCTGTCCGAGCGCGAGCGCGTTCGACATCGCCGTGCAGGCCCCCTGGCCGAGGTTCGGCGACATCGCGTGGGCGGCATCGCCGACGAGTGCCACGCGCCCCTCCGACCAGGCACGGCAGCGGACGTCGTAGAACGTGAGCCAGCGTCCCTCCGGATGGCGCGGGATGCGGCCGAGCTGGCTTGCGTACGCGGGGTGCGTCCGGATCCACTCGCCCGTGTCGAACGGCTGCTGGCGGCGGCCGCCCACGTCGGAGCTCGGGCAGCAGAGGAAGATGTAGACCCATTCGCGAGCGGCCGGCGCGATGCCGAGCCGGCGCCCGCCGTTCCAGACCTCGATCGTCCGCTGCACCGGGTCGTCGGCAACCCGCGCGATCAGGTGGCGGCCGCAGCCGTCCTGGAGATCGGTGATCGACGTCGCCAGAGCGAGCGAGTCGCGCACCCGCGACCGCACACCGTCGGCGCCGACGACCAGGTCGGCGCGCTCACCGAGTCCGTCCTCGAACTCGAGCCTGCCGTCGGGCGTGGCAGCGAGCACCTGCGAGCCGGTCACGATCTCGGCCCCGGCCCGCGTGGCCGCCAGCGCCAGGGCCGCGTGCAGGTCGCCGCGCACCGCGACGAAGAGCCTCGACGCCACCTCGCGCCGCTCATTGCGGCGGATCACAAGCCGGTCGGCGTGGTCGCGCAGGTCGCCGTCGAGGATCCGTTCGGCTCGCGCGGCGACGTGGTCGTAGGCCCCGATCTCCTCGAGCACGCGCAGCGCGTTCTCGAAGAGGTAGATCCCGGCGCCGATCTCGCGCAGCTCCGGCGCGCGCTCGTGGACCCGCACATTCCACCCGCGCTGCGCGAGGACCGCGGCGACCGTGAGCCCGGCGAGGCCGGCGCCGGCCACTTCGGCTCGCCGTGTCTTCACGCAGCCTCCTCGGGTGGTCGGGGTGTGCGGGCGAGACTCTAGACTCGTCCCGATGCCCGACTCCACCATCCTCGCCGCCATCGGGTCGACACCGCTCGTGCGGCTGCGCGCGCTCGGGCCGCAGGACGGTGCCGAGGTCTGGGTCAAGCTCGAGTACCTGAACCCCACCGGGTCGATGAAAGACCGGATGGCGCTCGCGATGATCGAGGGCGCTGAGCGCGACGGCCTGCTCGCCCACGGAACGACCGTCGTCGAGTACACCGGCGGCAGCACCGGGCCGGCGCTCGCGCTCGTCTGCGCCGCCAAGGGCTACCGGCTCAGAATTGTGATCTCGGCGTGCTTCAGCGAGGAGCGGTTCCAGCTGATGCGGGCGCTGGGCGCCGACCTCGAGATCATTCCTGCCGTGGAGCGGCCCGGGCGGGTGACCGCGAAGGACATCCAGAACATGGTCGATCGGGCGGCCGAGCTGGCCGCCGAGCCGGGGATGTACGCCACAGACCAGTTCCGAAACCCCTACGTCGCGCCCGGCTTTCGGGACACGCTCGGGCGCGAGATCTGGGAGCAGACGGGCGGGCGCGTGACCGCGTTTTGCCACGGGGTCGGCACGTCGGGCTCGCTGATGGGTGTGTCCGAGGCGCTGCGGACACGGGATCCGGCCGTGCGGATCGTGGCGCTCGAGCCGGTCGGGTCGCCCGCGATCACGGCCGGCGGCCCTGCGGGCACGTTCGCCATGCAGGGCTGGGTCGGGAGCATCCCACCGCAGTTCGACCGGGCCGCCGTGGACGACGTGTGGACGATCGAGGACGACGAGGCGATCGAGATGACCGCTCGGCTCGCTCGTGAGGAGGGCATCTTCGCGGGGATCTCGAGCGGCGCGAACGTGGTCGGCGCACTGCGACTCGCGGAGGAGCTCGGGCCGGGCGCCGTGGTCGTCACGCTGGCCGTCGACACCGGCTTCAAGTACATGACCGGCGCACCGTACGCGCCGGCCTAGCCGCGCGACCGTAGACTTGCGCCGTGCCGGAGCCGGTCGGCATCGCCGGAGTCGTCGCGGCCCTCTCCGTGACGAGCGACCTCACCCGCGGGCATCCGCCCGGGAAGGCGATGCGTGCCTGCCTGCTCGCCACGGAGCTCGGCCGCCGGGTCGGCCTCGACGCGCCACGGCACTGCGACGTCTACTACGCGACCCTTCTGCGCTACGCGGGCTGCGCCGCCACCTCACACGAGATGGCGGTTGCGCTCGGCGGTGACGACATCGCCGTGCGGTCGCGTGGCGATCTGATCGACGGGGCGCGACCCGCGGAGGCCCTGCGGCTCATGGCGGGCCTCGGTCACGGAGCGCAGCGGCTCCGGATCCTGAGCCGGATGCCGAGCATGCCGAAGTTCATCGCCGCCGGCGCCCGGGCCGACTGCGAGGTGGGCGCCGACCTGACCCGCCGCCTGCTCCTTCCGCCTGCGGTGAGCGCCGCCGTCCTCGACGATTTCGAGCGCTTCGACGGGATAGGGGCGCCCGAGGGAAAGGCCGGCGACGACGTGGCCGAGGCGGCCCGGTACGCGGCCGTCGCGTACACGGCCGTCATGTTCGACGCCGTCGGCGGTGCGGCCGCCGCGGCCGAGATGGTCGGGCGCTGGTCGGGGCGGGCGCTCGACCCGGCCGTCACGGCCATCTACGGCGACGCCCCCGGCGAGCTCATCGAGCTCTCGAATCCTGGCGACCTCTGGGCCGCGGTCGTGGCCGCCGAGCCGGCCGAGCCGCGGACCTTCCGCGACGACGCGACGCTGGAGGCGGCGCTCGCCGGGTTCGGCGACGCGGCCGACCTGAAGACGCCGTGGTTCCAGGGCCATTCGCGCGGCGTCGCACAACTCGCCCGCGAGGCCGCGGCGCGGCTCGACTCCGTGGACGCCGCCGCCGTGTACCGCGCCGGCCTCCTGCACGACCTGGGCCGCGTTTCGGTCCCGACCGGGATCTGGGAGCGACCCGGGCCGCTGCGGCCCGAGGAGTGGGAGCTCGTGCGCCTGCACCCGTACCAGTCGGGCCGCATCCTCGACCGCTCCCCCGTCCTCGCGCCCCTCGGCCCGATCGCGAGTCGCCACCACGAGCGCACCGACGGATCGGGCTACCCGGCGGGCGTCCGCGCGGCCGAGCTCGACCCGGCCGCATGCCTGCTCGCGGCCGCCGACGTGCTCCACGCACTCGGCGAGGCCCGGCCCCACCGGCCGGCGCTCGAGCTTCCGGACGCCGCGAAGGTCGTCTCGGGCCTCCCGCTCGACCGCGACGCCATCCGGGCGGTGCTCGACGCGGCCGGTGCGCCGCCTCCCGAGCTGCCGCCGCTTCCCGCCGACCTCACCGAGCGGCAGCTGGAGGTGCTGCGCAGGCTGGTCGCCGGCCGCACGAAGCGCGAGATCGCCGCCGAGCTCGTCATCTCGCAGTCGACGGTGCACACCCACACGGTCCACATCTACGGCAAGTGCAGAGTCTCCACCCGGGCCGGGCTGGCGATGTTCGCCATGCAGCACGGGCTTGCGCCGCTCGGCAATCGGGAGTCACCGATCGGAATCGACTGAACAGTCGATGGCCGGGCCCGCGCTGTGCTCATACGGTGGGTGCGCACCCGACCGAAGGAGCCAGCATGACCGCCGAGACCACCACCACCTCGGACGCCGCCGTCGTCGGCGCCGGCTTCGCGGCCTTCGCCAACGGCGACGTCGCGGGGTTTGCCAACATGTTCGCGCCCAGCGCCACCTGGAACCACCGAAACGACGATCGCCTCGGCGGCATCCACGAGGGCGTGGATGCCATCATGGCCTTCATCGGCGAGTCAGCCCAGCTCACGGCCGGCACCCTCCGCGCCGAGCCGCTCGGGATGATGAGCGACGGCCAGGGGAACGTCGCTGTCCGCGTGCGGGTGAGCGCCACCCGCCCCGACGGCCGCGCCTTCGACGACCTCCAGATCCTGCTCTTCCGGGTCGAGGGCGACCACGTCACGAGCGTCGACCAGTACGTCGGCGACCCGCCCGTCGTGACCGCGTTCTGGGCCTAAGCTCGCGCCCAGGCACCGGGGTCTGGCCCCATGGGTTACCTGGCGAGGAGGTTCCGAAGCAGGAAGAGCAGGTTCGCCGGCCGCTCCGCCAGGCGGCGCATGAGATACGGGTACCACTCCGGCCCGTAGGGCGTGGCGACGAGCACCTTGAACCCGCGGGCCGCCAGGTCGCGCTGGAGCTGGGGGCGCACGCCGTAGAGCATCTGGAACTCGAACCGGTCGCGGCCGATGCCCTCGCGCTCGGTGAAGCGGATGGCGTGGTCGATCAGGCTCTCGTCGTGGGTCGCGACCGCGAGGTACGCGCCACCGGCCAGCGCCTGCTGGAGGAGCCGGGCGTAGGCGGCGTCGACGTCGGCCTTCTTCGGATAGGCGATCGCCGGCGGCTCGAGGTAGGCGCCCTTCACGAGGCGGAGGTTCGGGGCGACCGGGAGGAGGCGATCCAGATCCTCCGGCGTCCGGTAGAGGTATGCCTGGAGCACGCAGCCGACGTTGTCGTGCCCGGCGTCGCGCAGCCGGCGATAGATGCGAAGCGTCGCGTCGACCACGCCCGAGTGCTCCATGTCGATGCGGACGAAGTTGTCGCGCTCCGCGGCGTGGTCGACGAGGGCGGCGATGTTGCCGTAGGCCAGCTCCTCGTCGATCAGGAGGCCGAGGTGGGTGAGCTTGACGGCCAGGTTCGCGCGCACCTGCCGCTCGGCGATCCGGTCGAGCACGGTCCTGAACTCGGCCAGCACGTGATCGGTCTCGGCCCGCGACTCGACGTCCTCGCCGAGCAGCGTCGTGTTCGCATACAGGTTGTCCGCGTTCAGGCCCGCGAGCACGTCGAGGCACTGGCCGAGCGTCTCGCCCGCCACGAACCGCGCGGCGCCGAGGCGCATGCCGTACCGGTTCATGAACGCGCGCGGGGCGCGATGGGTGGCGGCGGCGAGGATCGCCTTGCGCGGGAGGTTCGAGAGCTGGAGGTCTGGCACGACGGCGGCTATCTTGCCGCACGCCGCTTACCCGCGGCGGCGGGACCGGCGGTGCTGCACCTGTACACGGCGGAACGTGGGTGCGGACCCGCGCGGCTCCCGCGGTGCGTCCTCGCCCTTCATTCCAGGTGCGGTGATGTGGATGCCGACGAGCGGACGACGCTCGTCGCGGACGTTATCCAGCGCCTCGTCCGCCGTGTCGGCCTCGGTCGACATCACGGTGGACGAGCCGCTCTGGTAGCGCAGTTCAACAGTGAATTCCATCAGTGGGGCTCCTTCGCGTTGTCGGGCTCGCCGCCCCGGGTGCTGTTCGGGTCGCGGAATCCGGCGGCCGAGAGGACGGCCCGCAGCTTTCGCAGGTCCGACAGTTCGCGCCGTCCGTAGGCGTACGCGATGGACTCGCGCATCGCACGCTCGAGAGTCGCATTCCGCTCGAGCGCTTGACGCAGCTGGACGCGAAGATCGTGCTCCGTGCGGACGCCGCTCGTGGAGGCCCGCGCAGGTGCGTCCTCCCGCGACACGGGACTTCGGTCGTCATCGGGGCTCGTGCCCATGTGCTCCTTTCGCATGCGTCGTGCCGGACGGCGGCTTGCCCGAACGGAGCGGCGATCGGCCGTGCGAAGGTCTCCCTCCCACGGCCGACCCGCCTACGACCTACGACCTACGACATCGGGACGACGTTCGTCGCCTCGGGGCCCTTCGCGCCCTCGCGGCTCTCGTACTCGACCTTCGAGCCTTCGACCAGCGACTTGAACCCTTCGCCGGCGATCGAGGAGTGATGGACGAAGAGATCCTTCGACCCCTCGTCCGGCGCGATGAAGCCGTAGCCCTTCGCGTCGTTGAACCACTTCACGGTTCCAGTTGACATAAGCACCTCCCCCCACGTGAATGAACGAGTAAGGAAGAGCGGTATGCGCAACCGAACAAGCGTTCTTGACGCCTGCATCGTAGCAGGGCGAGCTCACCGCTTGGCGATGGTCAGGCTGAGCGCGGGCCGGTACGTCGGCGCCGATGTGGCGCGAAGGCCGCGCTCTGCCAGGAGCGCGGGAAAGTCGCGGTCGGTGTACCAGGTGTTGAACGGGCGCAGCGCGGCGGTCAGCGCCCGGTTCACGGCGACCGGCGCGGGCCAGTTCACGAAGTGGACGTCGGCGACCACGATGCGGCCGCCGGGCCGGACGACGCGGACCATCTCGTCGAGCGCTGCGTCGATCTCGGCGATCGCCGTGAGG
>DATIDU010000150.1:0-15718 GCA_035456145.1 Gaiellales bacterium
GTACTTCGCGTTCAGCGACAGCCTGACCCAGCGCGGAGCAATGAAAGACGCCGCGCCGCTCGACCCGGTCGCGACCGCCCGGACGGTGCGCGTGCGTGACGGCCAGGCGCTCGTCGTCGACGGTCCGTTCGCCGAGACCAAGGAGCAGCTCGGCGGCTACTACCTGATCGAGTGCGACACGATCGAGCAGGCTGTCGAGGCCGCCAAGATGTGCCCGGGCGCCAAGTACGGCTCGGTCGAGGTGCGCCCCGTCATGCAGGTCCCGGCGCGGGTCTGACCCTGCCGCTGGTCTCATCGGCCGCTCGCCGCGCCTCGGCCTCATAGGGGTTTCGCGCATATCCGCGGACGAGGTAGGAGAGGGGCATGGCGAGCGGCCGGTGCTGCATCTGCCACACATGGCAGAGCTCGTGCGTCACGAGGTCGTCCTGCTCGCCGGCCGCGACGGACCGGCGCAGGAAGATCACCCGGTGGGTGGCGTAGCCGTCGAAACTGCGAAACCAGGGCAGGCGGAAGAGGAGCGGGGCGACAACGACCTGCACGCGGGCGGTCCGGACCGGGCGCGGGTAGAGGTCGAGCGTGTCGAGCCGCGCCCTGGCGCGCTCGAGCGCGGCGCGGGCCTGCGGCGTCATTGCCTACTGGGCGGCCGGCGGGTCGAACACGAGCAGGACGCCACCCTGCTGGTCGGACGTGTACCGGTAGCGGTACAGGTCGGGCTCGGTGATGCCGTCAATCGTCGCCGCCTCGGCGGCGGGGATGGCCGTCGCAGGCGGCGGCGTCGCCTCGCTCAGGATCTCGTCAAGCGGCTTCGCCAGGATGCCCTGTTGCTCGAACTGCGTCCGCAGGAACAGGAACACGTACTGCGGCCGGTCGCCCTTCTTCGGCGGGAGGAACGTGACCACCGAGCCCACGTCCGTGTAGTGGAAGGTGTAGAGCGTGAGCTCGAGCGCCTCGCGGCGCAGGAGCCGAAAGCGGTCGGTGCTGGCCTTCCCGCCGGCGATCGAGCACTGCGGACCGAGGCCGCACATCTCGTAGAGGACGTTGTTCGAGCTGATCGGGATTGCCTGGTAGCTGGTCTGCCCGTTGTCCTGGTAGGAGAGCACGTACTGCGTGATCCGCAGGTCGTTCTGGTAGGCGGGCGGGATCGACGCGCTCACGGCCACCAGTTGGTGGTGGCCCTTGGTGCGGTACGTCGAGCCGACGTGAAGGGCGATCTGCTGGATCCGGTCCTGCGTGAGCCCTTGGGGCTGGAAGCTGCCCCAGGTCTCCTCGGTCGCGCCGACGGCGACCACCGGCTTCGGATCGGACTGCACCGTGAAGAACACGCCCAGCCCGACGACGGCGACCACGGCAAGGAGGGCGTACGCCAGGCGGAACTTGCCCGCGTGGGGACGCCTCACACCTCGGGCCATGACTCCTCCGCAAGCGGGTCGATCTTCGGCTTCACGAGGTTGGCCGAGTCGAGGAGGTCGACGACCTCGTCGCCGTACAGCTCCCGCTTCTCGATGAGGACCTCGGCAACGTGCTCGATCGCGTCGCGGTTCGTCACGACGACGTTGTAGGCCGCCACGTACGCCTGCCCGAGGAGCTGGGCGACCATGGTCCGCTTGTCGCGGTCGGAGAGGATGCCGGGGATGGGGCTGCCCTCGGCCAGAGAGCCGTGCCCGGCGCGCCCGACGATCTGGGCGCCGATCTTCTCGTAGCGCCTCATGATCTGGTCGCGCTTTTTCTCGGCCTCCTCCTCCGTCACCCAGTCGGCCGGGATCTCCACGGGCTCAGGGCCCATCGCGGAGGCGCCGACCATCAGCGCGGCGTGGGCGGTGACGCTCTGCACGTCGCCTCCGACGCCGTTTGAGTTCTCGCCGTAGAACACGCGCTCCGCGGCCATGGCGCCCAGCGTGCGGATGAGCGCCCCGAACTGTTCGTGACGCCACTCGCTGAACCGCTCGTCCTTCGACATCGCCATGTGATGGCCGAGCGAGCGGCCGCGCATGCGGATCGAGAGCCGCGTGGACTCGAGCCCGGGCATGTAGACATGGCTCGCGACGGCGTGGCCGGCCTCGTGGATCGCGACGGCCCGCGTCTCCTCGGGGACGTACTCGATGTTGATCGCCGTGCCCGACTCGACCGTCGTCAGGGATTCGACGATGTCGTCCCGGCTCGCCTCCTCGCGCCCCTCGAAATGCGCGCGGGTGAGCGCCATCGAGCACACCTGCTCGATCATGGCCGGCGAGTATCCGTTCGTGATCCGTGCGAGCTCGTCGCGCCGCTCCGTCCCGTCGAGCACGGCCTCGTGCGCAACCTTCCCGAGGTAGAGGTCGAAGATGTCCTTCCGGTCGTCCTTCGTGGGGGTGCGAAACCACACGTGCCGACCCATGCGCCCCGGCCTCGTCAGCGCCGGATCAAGCGACGAGATCGGCGCGTTACAGGCGCCGATGAAATAGATCTGCTCGCCGGCCGGCCGCGGCCGCGGGAGGCGCAGCTGCGCCCGACCAATCCGGCGCGGCACGATGAAGAGGGCGTCGAGGAAGGTGTTCAGCCGATTGGTGAACGTCTTCGTCGTCCAGCGCGGGCTGCCGATTCCGTCCATGACGACGAGCAGCTGGTTCAGGGCGAGCTGGCCGCCGCCGAACATGCCGCCGGGGAAGATCCGGTTCGCGATCCGGTTCACGTGCACGAGCGGCCCCCCGGCCGGCCGCTCCGGAGCCCGCACCGCGAACAGGCGGTCGCGCCACTCGCGCGTCTCCACGATCACGTCCTCGGTCGGCGTGAGCGCGCCGTGCGGGCCGTAGAAGCAGACATCGTGGACGCTTGAGACCTCGGGTGTCGTGAATGCGCCCAGGCTCGAGCGGCGCATGCCAACCGCGTCGATCTCGTCGATGAAGACGATGCACTGGCCGCCCCACTTGCGCGCGAGCCGCTTGGCCCGCCGGGCAAGGAGCCGCACCGTGATCGCGTCCATCCCGAGGAACATCCCGGCAAACCCGGAGCCGGGAATCGAGACGAAGGGGCAGTTGAACCCGGTCGCGATCGCCTTCGACATCATCGTCTTGCCCGTCCCGGGGGCCCCCAGCATGAGGAGGCCGCGCTCGCGCTTTCCGCCGCGGCGCTCGAACTCCTCGCCCGACTGCCACAGCTGGACGACGCGGCTCACCTCCTCCTTGGCCTCGGCCTGGCCGCGGACGTCGTCGAGCTTCACACCCCAGTCGGCGTCGCCAGGCTCGTAGTGGCTGATCTGGCTCACCGCCATCAGCAGGAACGGGCCGAAGAAGATCGCGAAGTTCCCGATGAAGTAGAACGGGAGGATGAGCAGGTTGGGAAGCTGCTGGATCAGCGTCTGCTGGAACAGCGCCGCCTGGTCCGGGAACAGCCACTCGTAGAGCTGGATGCCGGCCCAGACGACGAGTCCGATGGCGACGTAGAACAGGATGTGGACGTACTTCGTGCGCCAGTACCACGCTCGGCGGCGGGCGGTGATGTCCTCCTCACGCAGCCTGGTGTCGGCGCCGAAGAGCGTCGGCCAGGGGATGAAGCGGCGGAAGATGACCTCGAGCAGCCCGCGAAACATCAGGACCGCAACCGCGGCACCGAGCAGCGAAAGCCAGATGTCCCAGCCCGCCTGGACGTGCAGCCACACATAGATCGCCGGCGATGTGAAGATCGCGACGACCGTGGCGATGCGTGTCAGCGACCGCCACTGCGATGCGAGCTCATTTGAGTGGTCCAAGTGCGTAGGCGCTGGTGCCGGCAGCGTCTCCGTCGCCATCGGCTAAGTGTAGTGGCGGTCCGCGCGTTTCGGAATACGGAAAGTGGCCGCGAACACCGCATTGGGATTGGGAACCGGACGGCCGCCGATCCTGTCTCACCATCGACGACGACGGAGGTTTTCGATGAGTGCGATACGGCGATTCGGGGTGGTGCCGGCGACGGTGATCGTCGTCTCCGGCCTGGTGGGGGCGGCCGCCGGCTGCTCGGGAAGCGGGTCGAGCGGCGCAGGAGCCGCGAGCGGCGGCAGCGGCGGCGGCGGGGTCGCGCTGGCCGACGGCGGAGTCGCGGCATCGCGGGCGCCGTCGACCCTTGGGCCCCTGGATTCCGCCCAGGCGGTTGGCGGCAACAAGACCGTCGGCTCTCCGGGCGGGGGAGCCGCGCTCGGGGAGCCGTTCAAGCTCCCCGCGCTTCAGTCGGCGGTGATCAAGACCGCGGGCGTACGCCTGCGCGTCGACCACGGGCAGTTCGGCCAGACGCGCTCGGCCGTGCGCAGGATCGCGAGCGACCTGAACGGGTACGTCACCCACAGCACGACGAGCGGGGCGAAGATCCACGCCGGCCGCATCACGATCCGGGTTCCGGCCCAGTCGTTCCGCCAGGCGCTCGACTCGATCGAGGGCGTCGCGCACGTCCACGTCACGGCCGAGACGATCACCGGGCAGGACGTGAGCCAGCAGTTCGTCGACCTGAACGCGCGGCTCGTGAACCTGCGCGCGCAGGAGAAGGTGCTGCTGCGGCTCATGGACCGGGCTCAGACGATCGCTGAATCGATCCGAGTCGAGAACTACCTGCAAAGCGTGGAATTCCAGATCGAGGACGTCCAGGGCCGTATGCTCTACCTCCAGAACCGCACGTCGATGTCGACGATCTCGGTCGCCCTTCAGGAGGCGGGCAAGAAGCCGGCCCCGCCCCAGCACGCGAGCGCGATCTGGAAGGCGGGGGAACGCTCGCTCGGGGCCGCGCTGGCCGTCGTCACGAGCGTGATCGTCGGCGCCGGGCTCGTGATCCCGATCTCGATTCTCGTGCTCCTCGCGCTACTCGTGGGCCGCCGCCTCGCTCCACTGGCCCCGCAGCTTCGGCCACGGAGCGCCGCCGGGCCGTCTCCCTCCGACGAGGGCTGATCTCCGGCTCCGAACGCCGGTGCCGGGCCTCGCGCCCGGTGCCGGCCTCGGCGCACCGGCCTACCCGTCCTGGTTGGGATCGATGTAGGTCGCCGTCGTGCCGTCATAGGTGGACGTGTTGCCCGCCGCATCGGTCACGGAGACCGAGACATGGACATGGCCGGGCACGAAGGAGCTCGCGTCGATGCCGTGCACGACCACGATCCCGGGGCCACCCCACGCCGTGCCCGAGGCCGTATGGCCGGCGGAATCCGTAAGCGTGACCGTGACGGTTCCCGACAGCCCCGGCATGTCGGGGAGGACGACCTGGACCGACACGTTCGGAGCCGTCGACGGCGTGATCGTGTCGGGCTGGCAGAAGCCGATGACATGCGCAGCGACGGGCGGCGGCGGCGCCTGCGTCTCCTTCACGGCCCGGCCGGAGAAGTCGGTGGAGTTGCCGGCGGCGTCGGTGATCGTGCCGCTCAGGTCGAGCTGGCCGTCCGGAAGCCCGCTCACGTCCGCCTTCCACTGGACGGCGATCGACCCGCCGACCCGCGTCCCCAGGTCGATGCCGTTCACGCTCGCTGCGAGCGTGTCGGTCGAGTCCGTGCCGTCGGGGAACGTGGCCTGAAAGATGGCCGCGTTCTGGGTGAACGAGTTCACGAAGCCGGCGGCGTTGTCAGCCGTCTCCGGCACAGTGAACGACGTCGGCGGCGACGGCGCGACCGTGTCCTTCACGGCCGAGTCCGTCGTGGTGTTCGAGTTGCCGGCGGAGTCGGTGACCGTCACGGAAAGCGGCACCGAGCCGTCGGGGCGGTCGCTCAGGTCGAGCGGCCCCACGAAGTAGGTGTCGTCGCCGCCGTCGCGGTGCACGCGGATGCCGCCGACGGAGATCGCGATCTCGTCCGCCGGATCGGTCGCCTGCTGGAAGTGCACGACCGCCATCACGGAGCCCGCCGAGGCGGCGTTCACATATCCGGCCGGGTTTTGGTCGCCGGCCTGGACGTGGATGTTCACCGCACTCTCTGGAGCCGAGGTGTCCTTCGTGATCGTGCCGCCGTCGGTCGGCTTCGACACGTTTCCGGCATCGTCGATGGCCCACGCGGAGACCGCGAGCGGGCCGTCGGGCAGGTTGCTCACGTCCACGTTGACGGTCGTCGCCGCGCCTGAGACGTCGGCCGAGCCGTCGGCGGCCTTCGCGCCGCCCGTGATCTCGACGTGCACGCGCTCGCCGGGCTCAGGGTCGGCGACGTGCACGACGACTGGAACCGACGACTCCGTGTTGCTGTTCACGACCTCCGGAGCCTGAGCGTCGGTGGGCGCGTCGGGCGCCTGGGTGTCCTTCACCGCGACTTCGGCGAAGGGAGTGGCGGGGGTGGCGTTTCCAACGGCGTCCGTCAGCGTGACGATCGGGCTGAGCGGACCCTCGGCCAGCGTTGTGGCATCGACGTGGACGACGACGGACGACTGGCCACCCGCGGCAATCGCGGGGGGCGAGTCGTCCGTCCCGTCCGTGAGCGTGACGCTCACAACGTCCGTCGGCTTCGAGGTCGGGGGCAGGTCGACCTCGACGGGGACGGCGTTCTCGTTGGCCTGGGTGACGAAATCGGGAAGCTTGACGCCCGCGGGGACGGCGGGCGGTGAGGCGTCGGTGAGGGCGCTTCCGGCGGTGCCGGGAGAGCTCAGAAGCTGCGGAGTGACGCCCGCGGTGATGGCTTTCACGCGATACTGGAGGGTCTGGCCGTCGGTGCCGGTCTGGTCGACGATGCCCGCGGCGGGCGCGGCGCCCGGGAGAGGCTCCCACTGGCCGCCGGGCACACGCCGCTCGACCTCATAGCCGGCAACGCCGGTGGAGGGGGATGCGATCCAGGTGACGTGCACGGCGCCGTCGGCCTCGGGCGTCGCGGTCACGGCGCCCGGCGGCAGCGGTGCCTGTGCGCCGGAGAGCGGCACCAGCACCGGCTTCGCGACGCCGGCGACGGCGATCCGCACTGTGCCGCCGGCCAGCGAGCCGGCGTGCATCGGATCGGTCTTGACGGTGACCTGTGTCCGCTCGCCTGCATGCAGGCGCTGGGTCTGGCTTGAATCGGGGAACTGCGCGGTGACGCCCTGTACGCCGAGAACTGTCAGTGAGAGGTTGACAGGCGCCGAGGCGGTGTTCGTAAGCCCGAAGGTCTGGGTTGACGACGACGTCGCGAAGCCGAACGGCAGCGTCAGGGCGGTGATCTCCGGCACCGCCGGAGTCGAGAGGAGGTCCGCAGCCTTGGGCTGCGTCGCCGGTACCGACCCCGGCACGACGCCATGAAGCGTCGTCGGCACGTGGTCCAGCAGCGACGGGGCCACTGATGTCAGCGACAGCACGGCGAGAATTGCGTACGCCGCGACCAGCCCAACCGCCAGGAGGGCCGCCGCGGTGAGTCCGCGCCCGCGTCTTACTGGAGGTAGCCTGGTCGGCTCGCCCCAGCGCATGGTCTGCCCCTTTTCATGATGCTCGGGACTCTATCCGTGGGGCCTCCTCCCCCGCCTCCCCCAATTGGGGGAAGGGCCGTAAAGCGGCTCCGGTAGCGCGATCGTACCCCTTCCGGGGGGCGGGTGGTATAGGCTCCCTCGACCATGCGAACCCGCGCCTTCGTCATGGCGATCGTGGCCACGCTCGCGGCCGCGGCGTGCGGCTCGTCCGGGGGATCGACGGCCTCCTCGGCCGGCAGCACGCCCGCGAACCCGTGCGCGAAGTCAAATTTGACGCTTGTCACCCCCGGTCAGCTAACGATCGGCACCGATAATCCCGCGTTCGACCCCTATTTCCAGGGCCCCACGGGTCACGAGTGGACGGGGCAGTTCAACCATGACCCCTACAACGACCAGGGATTCGAGGACGCGACAGCATATGCGGTGGCTCAGCAGCTCGGGTTCAGCAAGGATCAGGTGAACTGGGTCGCCGTCCCGTTCAACAACTCCTACAAGCCTGGACCCAAGAACTTCGACTTCTACTTGGCGCAGGTGTCGTATAGCTCGAAGCGCGCGCAGGGCGCGGACCTGAGCGACTCCTACTACGACGTTCAGCAGGCGGTCGTGGCGCTTCAGGGTAAGCCCATCTCGAGCGTCACGACGGTTGCGGGCCTCAAGCCTTACAGGTTCGGCACCCAGATCGGCACGACGAGCTACGACCTGATCAACAGCGTCATCCAGCCCAGCCAGTCGACCCAGGTGTACGACACGTCGAATGCCGCACTTCAGGCGCTCAAGAACGGGCAGATCGACGGGCTTGTGACCGACTTCCCGACGGCGTACTACATGGCGAACGTCCAGCTCTCGAACGGCACGGTCGTCGGCATCCTGCCCGGCGCCGGCTCCGGGCCGAAGGAACACTTCAGCCTCGTGCTCCAGAAGGGCAGCGCGCTCACCCAGTGCGTGAACGGTGCCCTCTCGGCTCTCCGCGCGGATGGCACGCTGGCTCAGATTCAGGATCGGTGGCTGAACCAGGCCGCCCACGCACCCGAGCTCCAGTAGCCCGCCGGCTGAACGTCATCCGCACGCCGGAGGGCCGAGCCGTGGCGACGGCGCTCATCAGCACGGTCGTGGTATTCACCGCGATCGGCCTGGCGATCGTCACCGCGCCCGGATGGCCGGCCGTCCACGAGGCGTTCCTGAACGGCAAGGTCTTCCGGGCGTCATTCCCGGACATCGCGCGGGCGTTCAAGCTGAACGTGAAGATCTTCCTCGTCGCGGAGGCGGTGATCCTCGTGTTCGCGCTCGGAATCGCCATGTTGCGAAGCCTGCCGGGCCCGGTGTTCTTCCCGATCCGGGCCATCGCGATCATCTACACCGACGTCTTCCGCGGAATCCCGACCATCCTGGTCGTGACGCTCCTCGCCCTGGGCGTGCCCAGCCTGGGGCTCAGCGGCGTGCCGATTTCGGCCGTGTTCTGGGCAACAGTCGGCCTCATCCTGATCTATTCGGCCTACGTGGCCGAGGTCTACCGGGCCGGGATCGAGTCGGTGCATCCCAGCCAGGAGGCGGCGGCGAGATCGCTCGGCCTGTCACGGTGGCAGACGCTCCGGTACGTGATCGTGCCGCAGGCCGTGCGGCGCGTGATCCCGCCGCTTCTGAACGACTTCATCGGCCTCCAGAAGGACACCGCCCTCGTCGCCTTCGCCGGCCCGGTTGAGGCCCTGCGCCAGGCGGGAATCGACGAGGCCGCGAACTTCAACTTCACGCCGTACGTCTGCACCGCGGTGCTCTTCCTGGTGCTCACGATCCCGCTCACGCGCACAACCGACTGGCTGATCGCTCGGGACCGCAGGAAACGCGCCGCATCAGGGGTCACATGACCGCTGCGATCGCCATCGAGGGCGTCCACAAGTCGTTCGGAAAGGTCACAGTGCTCCAGGGCATCGAGCTCGAGGTACCCGAGCAGAACGCCGTTTGCCTAATCGGGGCCTCGGGATCAGGCAAATCGACCCTTCTTCGCTGCGTGAACCTGATCGAGCCCGTCGATACGGGCCGGATCCTGATCCACGGTGAGGACATCACGGCGTCCGGCGTCGATCAGAACCACATCCGGCGCCGGATCGGCATCGTTTTTCAGGCGTTCAACCTGTTTCCGCACATGAGCGTGCTCGAAAACGTGACGCTGGCGCCCCGAAAGGCGCTTCGAATGCGCCGAAACGATGCAGACGAGCGCGCGAACGAGCTCTTAGGGCGGTTCGGGCTCGCCGACAAGCGCCATGAGTACCCAGACAGGCTCTCGGGCGGCCAGCAGCAGCGCGTGGCGATCGTGCGGGCGCTGGCGATGGAGCCGGACATCATGCTGCTCGACGAGGTGACGAGCGCGCTCGACCCCGAGCTCGTGGGCGAGGTGCTGGGTGTCATCCGCGACCTGGCTCAGAGCGGGATGACGATGCTGATCGCGACGCACGAGATGGGCTTTGCACGCGAGATCGCCGACCAGGTCTGCTTCCTCGACCAGGGCCGAATCCTGGAGCAGGGCCCGCCTGAGCGCATCTTCACGGCGCCTGAAGAGCCGCGGACGCAGGAGTTCCTGCGCCGAATCATCGAGGCCGGGCGGATGTAGCGACGCTAGGTCGTCGGTGCGGTGGTCGTGTTCGTGTCGGTGACGGTCGTCGTCTCGGTGACCGTCACCGTGTCGGTCGCGGTTGTCGAGGTCGTGACCGTGGTCGGGACCGTGAGCGTCGTGGTGATCTCGGTGGTCTCGGTCGACGTGTTGTTGATCGTGTTGGTGGTGACGACCGTCTCAGTCTGGGGCGGGAGGTGGACAGTCGTCCCGGGCACGGTGACGACATGGCCGCTCGTCGTCACCGTCTGCGCGGGCACGCGCACGGCGACCGGCGAGCCGGCGACCCGGATGATCTTGCCCTTCAGGTGCACGGTGACGGTGGCGGCGTCGGCGGAGCTCCCGCCGCCGACCCAATCGCCGAGCCACGCGCCGGAGGCGAAGATCGCCGCCAGCACGGGGACGCCGAGCAGCATCCGATGGTGGTGGATGCGGTAGAGATGGCCGTTCGACCCGCGCCGGCCGCCGGCGCGAACCCTCGCGGGCGGCGGCTCCGCGACAGCGGTTGCGGCGGCGACGAGCTCCGGCTCAGGCTCCGCGACCGCCGGCTCGGCGATCGGCGCCGCCATCGGCACCGGCGCTGCTGCGGCCGGCTCCTCGGTGCGGGGCACACGCCGGATCACGACCATCGTGAGAAGGCGCAGGACCAGGACAAGCACGGCCCCATTCACGACCAGAATCCCCGCAGCAATGATCAGTCGCTCGATCACGTCCTACCTGACCCCCGCGCTGGAGTCTACCGCGTTCCAACCGGTTCGTCACCCCCTCCCAGGGCAGGTTGCGTCCTGACCGCGCGGACGGCGATGATGGCGGCGCCCCGTGCCCGACACGATCCCCGAGCTGTTCGACGAGGCTGTCGCCGCCGCTCCTTCCAAGGTCTGGCTGCACGCCGATGGGCGCTCGTTCACGTTCTCCGAGGCCCACGCGCTGGTGGCCCGGGCCGCCTCGGCGATGAGCCACCTCGGCGTTTACAGCGGCGACCTGGTGCTGGCGACCGCCCGGAACACGCCCGAGTACCTCTTCGCCTGGCTGGCCACCACATCCATCGGCGCAATCATCGTTGCGGTGAACCCGCTCGCAGGCGAGCACGAGCTCATCGCGCTCGTCCGGCAGGTGCGGCCGCGGCTCGTCGTCACCGACGCCGACGCGCCGGCCGCCCTGCGCGAAGCCGGCGCAGCAGCGATCGACGTCACAGCGCTCTACGCCGAGACACCGAAGCCGGCGCCGGCCCACCGGCCGGCGCCGGACGACCCGGCTGCGCTCATCCCGACATCGGGCACGACCGGCCGCTCGAAGCTCGTGACCCAGACGCACCGGGCCTACGCGATGGCCGGTGAGGGGTTCCCATGGTGGATGGAGCTCGGCCCCGACGACCGGCTCATGACCTCGCTGCCGCTCTTCCACGTGAATGCTCCGGCCTATTCGGTGCTCGGGTCGATCGCCACTCGGGCCGGGCTGGTGCTCCTGCCGCGGTTCTCGGCGAGCACCTTCCTCGACTCGGCTCGCCGGCATGGGGCGACCGAGTTCAATGCCATCGGGGCGATGCTCGAGATTCTGATGCGCCAGCCGGTGCGTGAAGACGACGCGGACACGCCGCTTCGCCTTTGTTACACAGGACCTTCGCCACCGCAGGCCCGTCAACTCGAGATGGAACGCCGGTTTGGCCTTCGAATCGTCTGCGGATACGCCCTGTCGGAATCACCGTACGGGATGATCTGGCCCCGCGGGACGAGGCCGTTCGGCACGCTCGGTACCGTCCGCCAGCATCCCCGGCTCGGGATCGTGAACGAGGCCCGGGTGGTCTCCGACACGGGTGAGGTGGCGGACGGGGAGGTCGGCGAGCTCCAGCTGCGAAACCCGGCGGTCATGCGCGGCTACTGGGACATGCCGGACGAGACGGCCGAGGTCCTCGACCCCGACGGCTGGCTCCGCACGGGCGATCTCGTGCATCGCAACGCCGACGGGACATACACGTTCGTGGGCCGCCGCAAGGAGGTCATCCGCCGCCGCGGCGAGAACGTCGCTCCGGCCGAGATCGAGGAGGCGCTCATGACCCATGCCGACGTGACCGAGGCCGCCGTGATCGGCGTGCCGTCCGACCTCACCGAGGAGGAGATCAAGGGCTTTGTCGCCGTCGCCGACCCGGCGTCGGCCGACCTGGTGGCGATCCGCGAAGCGGCGGCGGCGCTCCTCACGCCGTTCAAGGTGCCGCGCTACCTGGAGGCGGTCGCGGAGCTGCCGCACACGCCGACGGGCCGGATCGCAAAGCACGAGCTGCCACGCGACCGCACCGGCACCGAGGTGGACTTCGACCCACGCGTGCGGAGGACGGGATGAGCGACAGCGACTGGCTTCACACCGACATTGGCGGCGCGGACGCCGACTCGATCACCGTCCGCGGCCGCGACCTCGCCACCGAGCTCATGGGCAGGGTCACGTTCACCGAGCTCACGTTCCTCCTGGTGCAGGGCCGCGCGCCCGAGCCACGCGAGACAGCCCTCCTCGACGCGGTGCTCGTGTCGCTCGCCGAGCACGGGCTCACACCGACGGTCCTGGCCGCCCGGCTCACGCACACCGGCGCGCCGGAGTCACTCCAGGGAGCGGTGGCAGCGGGCCTGCTCGGGGCGGGCTCGGTCTTCCTGGGCGTCGTCGAGGACACCGCGGTCTTTCTCGATCGCGTGGTGGCCCGCGGCGGCGACCCGGAGCAGGCGGCCGCGGACGCCGTCAGCGCCGAGATCGGGGCTGGGAGGCGGATCCCCGGGCTCGGCCATCCCGTCCACAAGGCGCAGGATCCACGCACGGCCCGCATCTACGCGATCGCGGAGGAGCAGGGCCTCGTCGGCCCGCACCTGCGGGCGCTGCGGCTCGTGGCCGCCGCCCACCGCGGTGCCACCGGCAAGGCGCTTCCCATCAACGGCGCAGGCGTCGCGGGCGCGGCGCTCGCCGACCTCGGGTTCCCGGCGCGGATCGTGCGCGGCATGGCGCTTCTCGCCCGCACCGCCGGCCTCGTCGCCCACCTGGAGGAGGAGCAGTCGCGCCCGCTCGGCATGCCGCTCTTCCTCGACGTCGAGCGACGCGCGGACTCCTAGCGCATGTAGAACGACATGTCGCCGGCCTGCTTGTAGGCGGCGAGGGCGGCAGACGAGGAGTCGACCCGGTAGTTGTCCTTGCCGCGCGGCATGTTGGTCCACACCACGCCGGCGACGTCCCAGGCCTTGAACGTCTCGAAGGCGTTTGCGATCCAGGCGCCCTTCGCGGAGGAGTCGGCGGGATCCTCGGCGCATCCGACCTCGCCGACGAAGAGCCTGTGCCCGTGCCTCGTGGCGAACCGGTGGGCGGCGCCGAAGATCTCCTTCACGGACCGCCACTCGCCGGTGCGGTTGTAGCCGTCGACGCCGATCAGGTCGACCTTGCGCGGCAGGAACTTGGCAGCCTTGGCCGGGTCGTGGTTGAAGTTGCCGGCCGCCGCGACCCACACCCACACGGCGTTCGTGACGTGCTCGGCCTTGAACGCCTTGCGCACGCGCTTGTAGCTCGCCCGGTAGTCGGCCGCGGTGCCCGTCTTGCAGTTCCCCTGCATCTCGTGGTTCCACGAGAAGTAGACCCGGTAGCGGTAGCGCTTCACCTGGCGGGCGATCGAGTGCAGGTAGCGGTTGTACGTGCCGGCTGCGACCGACCGCCACGAGACGCAGCGGTTGCCGATCTCCGAGGTGACGTTCAGGTACATCGGCTGGCCGCGGGACTTCATCAGCGTCGCCGGGCCGCCTCGCAGCGTCGTGTTGTTGAGGGCGCGGTAGAGCCGGAACATGTGGAAATGGCGGCCGACGGTGCGCTCGAGGCTCGCGAGGGCCTGCTCCGTCGACTGGCCCGGAGCGGGCTCGACGGCCGTGCCGAAGTACGCGCCCTTCGAGGCAAAAACCTGCCCCGTTCCCAGCATGGCGAAGACGAGGACGCCTGCCACCACCGCGGCGAGCCTGCAGCGCATCGGCGCAACCATCGGCAGCAAACGTAAGGACGAGCTGAGGAAAAGCTGAAGATCTTGAAAAGACCGGCCCGGCCCAGGTCAGCCGCGCGGCGGCGCTCCGTAGCCGCCTCCGCCCGCAGCGGCGAACGACACGACATCGCCTCGCCGCAGGTGCAGGTAGCCCTTGCCACGGCGAATCGTCCGCCAGGGCCCGCCGTCGCGCCGGATCCGTACGACGGCGGGCCCACCCGGACCACCGCCGGCGACGCCCGCCGAGCCGAACCGGCGGTCGAGCTGCTCGAGGTAGTACATCCCCTCGGCCGCGTCGGCCAGCAGGCGGTAGTCGCGCCGCAGGCCCAACCCGCCGGGCTGAGCGCCCGCGCCGCCCGAGCCGCGCACGAGCTCCGTCCGCTCGATCCGGAACGGATACTCGATCTCGGCCACCTCGGCCGGAAGCAGCGCGCAGTTCGAGGTGTAGGAATCGATCGCGTGATCGCCCGGGGCGCCGGGCCGAGCGCCGCCCCCACCGCCCAGGATGTCGGTCAGGAGCGCCAGCCGGCCGCTGCGGGGGTCGACGGCCTGGAACACGAATGCCGGGAACGAGACGTGGCTCGATGCGACGGCCCGGTCGGGCAGGAGCTCGCCGAGGGCGCGGCACAGCACCTCGGAGAGGCGCTGCACGGTCAGGTGGCGTGCGGAGACGGCCGCCGGGAACGCCGGTCGCAGGATCGATCCCTCGGGGCAGACGATCCGGACGTGCCGCGTGAGGCCGTCGTTCTGGGGGATTTCCGCGCCGACGAAGCAGCGCACGGCGAAGTAGGCCGCGGCGTGAGTGCTCGCCCACGGCACGTTCACGCTGCTTCGCACCTGGGGGCTCGATCCGGAAACGTCCACGACGAGCGCTCCGCGGTGCACCTGCACGCGGGCGTGGATCCGCACGGGGCGCCCGAACGTCACGCCGTCGTCGTCGAGGAACCCCTCTGCCTCGACAGCCGTGCGTGGCCACGATCGGAACTCGGCTCTCGCCCGCCGCGAGGTGCCCTCGAGCAACCCCTCCATGCCGCCGACGACCGTCGCCCGGCCGTGGCGCGCACACAGCTCAACGAGCCGCTCGCCACCCCTCCGGCAGGCGGAGAGCTGCGCCTCGAGGTCGCCCGCCGTCGCGTCAGGGTCGCGGACGTTGGCCCGGATCAGGTCCCACAAGCTTCGGTTTCGCCTGCCGCGCTCGACCAGAAGCACCGGCGGGAAGATCAGGCCTTCCTGGTAGAGCTCGGTGTTCTCGGCGTTCTCCGAGCCGGCGGTGGCGCCGCCGACGTCGATGTGGTGTGCGATCGAGCCCGCGTACCCGATCAGCCGACCGCCGGCATGCACCGGCGTGAAGATCTGCAGATCGGGCAGGTGCGTGCCGCCGAGGTAGGGGTGGTTGGCGAGCGCTGCGTCGCCCGGAGCAAGCGGGCCGAGGGCATCGAGGACCCCGGCGAGCGTGAACTGCATCAGCCCGAGCTGGGCCGGGATCATCTCGGAGTGGGCGATCATCCGGCCGCGGGCGTCGAACAGCCCGCAGGAGAAGTCGAGCATCTCGCGGATGATCGGCGAGAACGACGAGCGGTACTCGACGACGGCCATCTCCTCGGCGACGCCGTGGAAGGCGTGCCGCAGGATCTCCTGGGCGACGGGGTCGATCCGCTTCACCGCCGCTCCAGGATCGCGCTGCCCGCCGCGGCGGGCCGCATCCGCCAGCCCGGGGCGACGACGATCGTCGTGTCCTCGATGTGAACGACGGCCGGTCCGCGGACCGGCCGTGGGGCGGCC
>DATIDU010000151.1:0-5250 GCA_035456145.1 Gaiellales bacterium
GGGCCACCGCGACCAGTACGAGTCGAGGTAGCGCTGCCGGTCGCCCCAGACGCCGCGCGTCATCGACGGCCAGGGCTTGCGGCACACCAGCTCGCCCACCTCGCCGGCCGGGAGATGCTCGCCGTCCGGCCCGGCGACGTCGATCGCCATCCCGAGCGCCGGCCCGCCGAGCGTGCAGGGCCGGAGCGGCATGACGGGCATCGGCGAGAGGAAGCAGGCGCCCACCTCGGTGCCGCCGGAGAGGTTGATGATCGGCGCTCGCCCCTCGCCGACGACCTCGTGCAGCCAGACGTACGGGTCGGGATTCCACGGCTCGCCCGTGGAAGCCAGGATCCGGATCGAGGAGCGGTCGTGCGCCAGCACCGGCTCGTCGCCGTGGGAGCGAAGGGCGCGGATCAGCGTCGGCGACACGCCGAGCACGCCGATGCGGTGCGACTCAATCAGCTCCCACAGCCGGCCCGGGCCGGGATAGTCCGGGGCTCCCTCCGAGACGACAAGCGTGGCGCCCGCCGCGCCCGCGCCCACGACGACCCACGGCCCCATGATCCACCCCATGTCGGTCACCCACATGACGCGGTCATCCGCGTGGACGTCGGCCTGGAACGCGGCCTCCTCGGCGATCTTCACCAGGAACCCGCCGTGCACGTGGACGGCGCCCTTCGGGCGACCGGTGGTGCCCGACGTGTAGATGACCATCATCGGCGTCTCGGCGTCCAAGGCCGGAGCGTCGAGGTCCGGGCTCTGGCGGGCGACGAGCTCGTCCCAGCGGTGATCGCGTCCCTGGGTCATCGGGACGTCCGTCTCGAGCCGCTCCCAGACCACGACGTGGCGGACGCTCCGGGCATCCGCGAGGGCGTCGTCGGCCACCGCCTTCATCGACACCGGCTTGCCGCGCCGCGGGACGGCGTCGGCCGTGAGGAGCGCCACGGCGCCGGCATCGGCCAGCCGGGCTGCGACCGCGGGGGCGGCGAAGCCGGAGAAGATCGGGACGACGATGGCGCCGATCTTGCAGATCGCATAGAAGCCGGCCACGGCCTGGATCGACATCGGCAGGAAGAGCCCGACGGCGTCGCCCTGGCGGACGCCGAGCTCCAGGAGGGCGTTCGCCAGCCGGTTCGTCTCGGCGGCGAGCTCCCCGTAGTTGACGCGTTCGACCCGGCCGTCCTCGCTCTCCCAGACGACCGCTGGGCGGTCGGCCGGGTGGCGGTCGACGCAGTTCCAGGTCAGGTTGAGCGTCCCGCCGCCGAACCACGTCGCCCACTCGATCCCGCGCGACGTGTCGAGCACCCGCTCGTAGGGCGTCGAGAACTCGATGCCGAGGAAGCGCACGATCGCATCCCAGAACCACTCGACGTCGTCCTGGCTGCGGCGGATCAGCTCGCGCCAGTCGGCGATGCCGTGCTCGCGCATGAACGCCGTCGCGCGCGCGTGCTCCACCGCCGCGGTGGTCGGCTCCCAGATGTAGCCGTCGCCGGTCATGGTGAGGATGCTACCGACGCTGCGGCATGAGACAGTTCGCCGCCGATGAAGGTCGTCATCGCGCCGGACAAGCTCCGCGGCACCTACACCGCCGACGAGGCGGCCGCTGCGCTCGCCCGCGGCTGGCGGGAGGTGCGGCCGGGGGACCGCATCGTCGAGGTGCCGCTCGCCGACGGCGGGGAGGGGACGGCGGCGGCGCTCCTGCGGGCCCGCGGCGGGGAGTGGCGCGAGGCGGCCGCCCACGACGCGCTCGGCCGGCCCTGCACCGCCCGGTTCGCCCGGTTCACCGACGGTGCTGCGGCCGTCGACGTCGCCGAGGCCTGCGGTGCGCTCCGCGTCGCCGATCTGCCACGCGACCCGCTGGGAGCGTCCTCGCGCGGTGCGGGCGAGCTCATCCGGGCGGCGGTTGAGTCCGGGGCGCGGCGGGTCGTCGTCGGCGTCGGCGGGACGGCCACGACCGACGGCGGCGCGGGTCTTCGCGCCGGTCTCGGGCCGGTTCCGGGCGACGTCGAGCTTGTCGCCGCTCTCGACGTCGAGAACCCGCTTCTCGGGCCCGACGGAGCGGCGGCCGCCTTCGGCCCGCAGAAGGGCGCATCTCGGGAGCAGGTCGTTGAGCTCGAGGAGCGGTTGCGTCGCCTCGACCTGCCGACCGCCGCGCGGCCGGGCGCAGGGGCCGGCGGCGGGATCGGCGCGATGCTGATGGCGCTCGGCGCCCGGGCGGTTCCCGGGGCGACCCTCGTCGCCGAGGAGGCCGGCTTGCCGGGGGCGCTGGCAGGAGCTGCGGTCTGCATCACCGCCGAGGGCCGGATCGACCGCCAGACGCTTTCGGGCAAGGTCGTCGCCCGAGTCGCTGACCTCTGCGCCCGCGCCGGCGTCCAATGCATTGCCGTGGGCGGCAAGGTCGAGCCCGTCGCGGCGGAGGAGCTGCGGCGACGGGGATGCGACATCCACGAGCAGGGAGATCTCGATCGCGCGGGGCGGGAGCTGGCCTCGTGCTTCTCCTCATCGCGCTCCTGACCGCCTGCGGAGGCGGCCCTTCCGCAAGCGCGCCGGGCTGTCGCGCGCCGGCCTACCCGGCGCCCGACCCCGACCGCCCCCGTTACCACCTGACGGTCCGCATCCCGAAGACGGGCGACGTGACCGGGACCGTGCACGTGCACTTCACGCCCGATCTGGCGACCCGCCGGCTCGTCTTCCGGGAGTGGCCGAACGGGCCGCTCGAGGCGGGTGAGGGTGCGCATCTTGCGGCCGGGCCGGTGACGGTCCCGGGCTTCGCGTTCAGCACGGCGCAGCCCGACCCGACGACACTCGTCGTGCGGCTCTCGCGGACGCTCCGCGCCGGGGAGCCGATCGACGTCGCCATGCCCTACCGGCTGCGCCTGCCGGGACCCGTTCTCGACCGCCTGGCGCGGTCCGGCGAGGCGGTCCGGCTGGGATCCTTCTACCCGGTGCTGGCGTGGGAGCCGGGCGTCGGGTGGGACACCGACCGTCCCACTCCGCTTCTGGCGGAGGCCTCCTCGACGCCCACGGCCGACTTCGACGTCCGGGTCGCCGCGCCGCCCGGCGACCGGCTCGTTACGACCGGCTCCCCGGCCGGCGACGGGAAATACACGGCGACCGCCGTCCGCGACTTCGCGATCGCCGCCGGCCACTTCGACACGTTCACGACCGTCGCCCACGCCCCTGGGCCGGTGCGCGTGATCGCGGTCGTCGAGCACGGCATTGACGTCTCCGCGCAGGATGTGGCCTACCGAGCGCAGGCCGCGCTCCAGGCGATCTCGTCCCGGTACGGCCCCTACCCGTGGCCGACCCTGCACCTGGCGGTCGTCCCGGCCCTCGGCCGGGTGGGGATCGAGTACCCGACGATGATCTTCCTTGGCGGCGAGGGGATCATGCGGGCGACGACCCACGAGGTCGCCCACCAGTGGTTCTACTCGCTGGTCGGAAACGACCAGGCCCGCGACCCGGTCCTCGACGAGGGGCTCGCGACCTACGTTCAGGCCGAGCTCGACGGCATCTGGCCGTACCTGGACAACCTGCCCGACCCTCGGCCGCTGCGACGCGAGACCGGGCAGCCGATGGCGTACTGGCGCGACCGCCGCCCGAACCTCTACTCGCTCGCCGTGTACGCCAACGGTGCGCGGATGCTCCGTGCGCTCGGGCACCCCGCCGACGTGACGTGCGCGCTTCGCCGGTACGTCGCCGCGAACGCCTACGGGATCGCGACGCAGGCCGATCTCGCCCGGGCGCTGACCGCCCGTGTGCCGGGCGCCCGGCGGGTGCTTGCGGCCTACGGCATCCCGCATGGATAGGCGGCCGGAGGTTCGGGTAAGGGGTTGCTATCGTCCGTGCGCCCATCCCGCAATCGTCTGGAGCCACCTCCGTGCCACGGCCGTTCGACGCCATCGACCAGCTCTCGATCAACACCCTCCGCACGCTTGCGCTGGACGCCGTCGAGCAGGCGAAATCCGGCCATCCGGGCCTGCCTCTGGGGGCTGCCCCGATGGCGCATGTCCTGTGGACGCGCCACCTGCGCCACAACCCGGCCGATCCATCGTGGCCGGGGCGTGACCGGTTCGTGCTCTCGGCCGGCCACGGCTGCATGCTGCTCTACGGCCTGCTTCACCTCACCGGCTACGACCTGCCGCTCGAGGAGCTGAAGCGGTTCCGCCAGTGGGGGAGCCTCACACCGGGTCATCCCGAGCACGGCCACACGCCGGGCGTCGAGGCCACCACCGGCCCGCTCGGGCAGGGGACCGGGAACGCGATCGGCATGGCCATCGCCGGCAAGCATCTGGCCGCTCGGTATGGCGAGCCGGCCGGGTTCCGCGTCTTTGCGATCGTCTCGGACGGCGATCTGATGGAGGGCGTCTCGGGCGAGGCGTCGTCGCTCGCGGGCCATCTCGCGCTCGACAACCTGGTGTTCCTCTACGACGACAACCACGTCACGATCGACGGCGACACCGAGCTCGCGTTTACTGAGGACCGGGTCGGCCGGTATGCCGCCTACGGCTGGCACACGCTCACGGTCGAGGACGGAAACGACGTCGACGCCCTCGACGCCGCGATCACCGAGGGCATCGCGCACCGGGGTCAGCCGACGTTCATCGCGGTCAAGACGATCATCGGCTACGGGTCGGCCGACGCCGGCACCTCGCGGGCCCACTCCGACGCCCGCGGCCCTGAGCAGCAGGCCGAGACCAAGAGGGCGCTGGGGTTCGACCCGGACCGGTACTTCTTCATCCCCGACTCGGTCTCCGCCCGGTACCGCGAGGCGCTCGACGTGGGCGCCCACCAGGAGGAGGAGTGGAGGCGGGCGGCGGCAGACCTCCCGCTGGCCGCCGAGTTCGAGCGGATCCAGGCCGGCGAGATCCCCGAGCTCGTGATCGAGCCGTTCGACGGCGACGAGAAGCCGCTGGCGACCCGGGCCGCGTCGGGCAAGGTGATCGCCCAGATCGCCGGCCAGGTGCCGCAGCTCGTGGGCGGATCCGCCGACCTGACGCCGTCCAACAACACCAAGCCCGAGGGCTGGGAGGACTTCGAGCCCGGCGCGTACGCCGGCCGGTACCTGCGCTTCGGCGTACGGGAGCACGGCATGAGCGCGATCTCGAATGGACTCGCGGCGTCGGGCCTGCGCCCGTACGCGGCCACGTTCTTCAACTTCCTCGACTACGCGAAGCCGGCCGTTCGCCTCTCAGCGCTCTCGCGGCTCCCAGTAATCTGGATCTACACCCACGACTCGGTCGGGCTTGGCGAGGACGGCCCGACCCA
>DATIDU010000152.1:0-5574 GCA_035456145.1 Gaiellales bacterium
TGAGGCCCGGATCGAGGGACACGATCCGGGTCGGCTGCGCCTGCATCGTCACGCTGCGGCCCTGGCCGTCCTGGGCGGATCGCGGGAACGACGGCAGCGCGCCCACCGGCTCGGGCTTCATGCCGCATGCGGGGGCCGCCAGCGCAAGCGCGGCCAGCGGCACGGCGAGGCGCAGGCGAGGAGAGCGCATGTGCGCGCCGATTCTAGATCGTTGATTCCCGATTGGCGTGATGTCCAAGCGGCAAGCCGGGACGGCTTGCCGCGGTGATGAGCGACCTGCTACCCAGCAGGTCGCTCATGGGTGAGAACCGAGCAGCGCAAGGACGCAGGGAGGCCCAATATCTGCGTGATATTGGGCTGACCGAGGACGAGCTGCAAGGCGCATGCCTTGCAGCGTTCGCGGGAAGATCTGCTATCCAAGCAGGTCTCCCGTGGATGCGACGGTTCGCAGCCGCAGCCCCGTCAGAGCCGCAAAACGGTGCACCGCCGTGCGGCCGGGCGCGCGGCAATTGGGAATCACCGATCTTAGACTTCGGTCATGCCGAGGAGGGGCAGCCTGTTCTGGGCGGTTGTCGCCGTGCTCGTCGCGGCGACGCTGGTGTACGGCCCGGCGGAGCTCGCGCGCCGCTCCACCGGGCAGGGTGAGCCGGTCAACTTCCTGACCCATCCCCAGGAGGGCTGGCGGTTTGTGCTCGACGCGTTCGGCCAGATCGGGTCGGCCCGCGCCGGCTCTCCCGAGGCCGCCGGTCGGCTGGCCGCCCGCGCGTTCTCGGGCACGACGGTGCAGCCGGTCCGTGTCGACCTGCTCTACGTGCCCGACCGGCGCGTGCCGCTGGGGAAGGGGAGCGACGAGGCGACGGCGAAGGGACGGCTAGTGTGGAGAGTGTCGGGCCGCACCCGCCCGGGCGGCCCGGTGCAGACTGTGGGCCTGATCGATTTCGCCACCGGGGAGCTGACCTACGACGTGAGGACCGCGCCGTGACTCGCCACCAGCAGATCGTGCTGGTTTCGCTTGCCGTGCTCTTTATCGCTGTCGTGCTGATCGACCGGCTGGTCATCGAGCGGCATCTGTCGCGCATCTTGAAGCGGCTGCCGGAGGCCGACTGCGCCGTCTTCAAGACCCGCTACCGGCTGCTGCGGCGCGTGCTGGAGGCGCTGATCGTCTTCATCGGCGTCCTCGCCGTGCTCTTCTCGTACGACCAGACCCGCGCGGCGGCCCAGACGGTGCTCGCGTCTTCGGCGCTGCTCGGCGTCATCGTCGGGTTCGCGGCCCGCTCGACCCTCGCGAACTTCGTCGCCGGCGTGATGATCGCCGTGAACCAGCCGGTGCGGCTGGGCGACCGGGTCGTGATCGGCGATGCGGAGGGCATCGTCGAGGACGTCGGCCTCACATACACGCGCCTGCGGACGCCCGACAATAGACGGGTGCTGATCCCGAACGAGGAGCTCGTCAATTCCCGCGTCGCCAACCTGACGCTGATCGATGCCGTGAGCCTTGCCCAGGCCCGCGTCACGGTTCCCGTGACGGCCGACGGCACACGCGTGCGTGAGGTGCTGGGCGAGCTCGCCGCCGCGGCGCCCGGGGCGCTCCCCGACCGGCCCGGGCCCGGGGTGAGTGTCGCCGACCTGACCGCGGAGGGCGCGATTTTCACCGTCGGGGTGTGGACGGCCGACGCCGCCCAGGCGGCGCACACGGCGGCGTGGCTGCGCGAGCGGGCGCTGGCCCGGCTGAACGACGAGGGCGTGCTGGCTGCCCTTGAGGCGGAGGCGGCGGGATGAGCGGCCCTCCGAGGAGGCGCGCCTACGACGACGTGCTCGGGCACGTCGCGGCGCGGCGGCGCAGGCGGCGGTCCGTCGCCCGCCGGCGCGGCCGCCGCTCGGCGGCGGCGACCGCGCTCGTCGTAATCGCCGTCGCGTTCACGGCCCTCGTGGCGTCGGGCGGCGTCGGGGCGACGCTCTACGTAAGCGACGTCCTCAAGGGCTACGACCTGAAGACCCTGAAGCCGCACTACCCCGGCGTCACGACCCGCATCTACGACCGCAACCGCCACCTGCTCGCGCTCATCCCCTCGGTGCAGAACCGCATCCCTGTCAGGTCGGACGAGATCTCGCACTGGCTCAAGACGGCGACGGTCGACGTCGAGGACAAGCGCTTCTACGAGCACGGCGGCGTCGACTACCAGGGCGTGCTCCGTGCGGCCTACGAGGACGTCACCGCCGGCGGCGTCGTGCAGGGCGCCTCGACGATCGAGCAGCAGCTTGTTCGCAACGTCTATCTCACCGACGAGCAGTCGGTCACGAGGAAGCTGCGTGAGGCCTACCTGGCGACGCAGATGGCCGACCAGTGGTCGAAGGACAAGATCCTGACGACGTACCTCAACACGATCCCGTACGGCCCCGTGACGTACGGGTGCGAGGCCGCCGCCGCCGCGTTCTTCAACACTCACTGCGATGCCCTCACCCTCGTTCAGGCGGCGCTGATCGCGGGCCTGCCGCAGTCGCCCACCGACTACAACCCGCGGCTTCACCCCGGCGCCGCGCTCGCGCGCCGAAACCAGGTGCTAGCGGCGATGCTCTCGGCGGGCGACATCACCACCACGGATTTCAACAAGGCGGCGTCGAAACCGCTCGGGCTTCAGAAGCCGACCAAGTCGACCCGCATCCGCCAGCCCTACTTCGTCGAGTACGTGCGCCAGCTCCTCAAGCAGAAGTACGGCAAGTTCACCGTGAAGCGGGGCGGGCTCGAGGTGAAGACGACGATCGACCCCGTCCTCCAGGAGGACGCCCGCCAGGCGATCACAAACACGATGAACTTCACCAACGCGCCGGCGGCGGCGATGGTGGCGATCGACCCGCGGACGGGCGAGATCCTGGCGATGCAGTCCTCGACCGACTATACGAAGAGCAAGTTCAACCTGGCGGTCGACGCCAAGCGCCAGGCGGGGTCGACGTTCAAGACCTACGGGCTCCTCGCGGCCATGGTCGACTTCGGCGTCGATCCGTACACCACGATGTACGCGACGTCCGAGCTGCGGGACTATCCGCTGAGCGACAACCCCGTCGGGCCGAATGACTTCTGGTCGGTCGCGAACGCCGAGCCGGCGTCGTCCGGCGTCCTCCCGCTGGACCAGGCGCTCGAGCAGTCGGTGAACGCGGTCTACGCCCGCCTCTCGATCGACATCGGGGCGTTCAACGTTGCCGACATGGCCTACAAGCTCGGCATCCCGCGCTCGGATCATCTGCCGGAGGTGCCGTCGGTCATCCTGGGCTCCGGCGCGGTCTCGCCGCTGGACATGACCCACGCCTACTCGACGATTGCGGGCAACGGCCTCCGCCGCGACCTGCTCGCGTTCACGCGGGTGCAGAAGTACGGCGGCGGCGTCACCAAGTTCAAGCCGGACAAGGGCAAGGCCGTCATCCCGGACGGCGCCACGTCCGTGGTGACGAAGTTCCTCGACACGAACGTCCACTCCTGCTGCACCGGCATGAACGCGGCGGTCTCGCCATACCGCGCGCAGGCCGGCAAGACCGGCACGACCGACAGTCACACCGACGCCTGGTTCTGCGGCTATACGCCCAACATCGCGGCCTGCGTCTGGGTCGGCTACCCCCGAGGCGAGATCCCGATGGAGGCCCTCGGCGGGCCCATCCCGGGTCCGGCCTTCGGCGGCGGCTACCCCGCCACGATCTGGAGCAGGTTTGCGTCGGCGGTGTTCGCCGACGAGCCGGGCAAGTTCCCGCCCACGCCGTGGCCGGTGCCGCACCACTTCCTCACGTTCAAGCCGTGGCACTCACCCAACTTCACGCTGCCGGTCCCCACCTCGAAGAAGGGCGGCAAGTCGACGGGCACCGGGGGCGGCGGATCGGGCGGTGGCGGGGGATCGAGCGGCGGCGGCACGTCGACCGGCCCGCCGACCTCCACCCGATGACAGCCGGACGCACGTGCTGACGCCCGCCGAGGCGCTCGCCCAGATCCTGGAGCGCGTCCCGAGGCTGGCCGACGAGGAGGCCGCGGTCTCGCCGGCCCTCGCCGGCCGGGTGCTCACGGCCGACGTCAGCGCCGAGGTGAGCCTGCCGCCGTTTGCCACCTCGGCGATGGACGGCTACGCCGTGCGGGCTGTCGAGCTCGGCGACGGCCCGGTACCGATTGCGTTTCGGCTCGCGGCCGGCGATGCGCCCCGACCGCTTCCGGCGGGAGCGGCGGCCGGCATCGCGACCGGGGCGCCGATGCCGCCGGGCGCCGACGCGGTCGTCCCGATCGAGGATGCCGAGGAGGTTGAAGACGCACTCCGGGCCGGCCGTCCCGAGATCGGTGCCCACATCCGTCCTGCCGGAGGTGACGTGGAGTTGGGCCGGGTCGTCGCGACGGCCGGGCGGCTGCTCACGCCCGCGCTCCTCGCGGCGATCGCGGCCGTCGGCACGGCCCGGGTGCGGGTCGCGCGCCGGCCGCGGTTGGCGGCGATCGCCACCGGCAGCGAGCTGGTGCGGGCCGGCGAGCAGCTCGAGCCGGGCCAGATCTACGAGTCGAACCTGACCGCGATCGTCGCGCAGGCCGAGCGGGCGGGCGCGGACGTCGTGGCCGCCGAGATCGTGCCCGACGACCGGGCCGCGACCGAGGCGGCGTTCGCCGCCGCCCTCGCGGCTGACGTCGTCGTGTCGTCAGGCGGGGTCTCGGTCGGTCCGCACGACCACGTGAAGGGGGCGCTCGACGCGCTCGGCGTCCGCGAGGTCTTCTGGCGCGTCGCCCACAAGCCGGGAAAGCCGCTCTGGTTCGGCGTCGCTCCGTCCGGGGCGCTCGTCTTCGGCGTTCCCGGGAACCCGGTGTCGAGCCTCGTCTGCTTCGAGCTCTTCGTGCGCCCGGCGCTCATGGCGATGCAGGGCGCTCCGCAGGAGCCGCGGCCGGTGGCGCGCCTGGCGGGGCCGGTGGCCCGCCTGGAGACACGCGACCACGCCGTTCGCTGCCGCCTTCGGCCCGGCCGGGACGGGATGGAGCTCGCGCCGGGCGGCCCGCAGGACTCGCACCTCATCGTGCACGCCTCCGGCGCGGACGCGGTGGCGCTGATCGGTGCGGGGAGCGGCGAGGTGGCCGCCGGGACGCTGGTCGAGTACGTGCCGATCTAGATCGTGCCCAGAACCTCGAGCGCCGTCAGCGCGTAGACCTCGGCGCAGCGCTCGAGCGCATCGAGCTCGACTGCCTCGTCCGGGCCGTGGGCGAGGTCGAGCCGACCCGGCCCGTAGCAGTAGGCGGGCACCCCGAGGCCGGCGTAGAACCGGACCTCGAGCAGCCCCGGGCAGAGCTCGAAGCGGAGCTCACGCCCCTCGGCCTCGCGGACCGCGGCGGCGAGCGCCCTGCCGACGTCGGTGTCGGCGGGGACGCCCGCGGCCGGCTCCTCCTGGAGCATCTCGACCTCGATCTCGTGCCCCTGGCCGCGAAGGCGGTCGAGCAGGCCGAGCAGCCGGTCGCGCTCCTCGGCGAGGTCCTCCTCGGGGTTGATCCGGCGGTCGACCGTGAACGAGCAGCGCTCCGGCACGACGTTGAAGTTCGCGCCCGCCTCGGCCTGGCCGCCGAGCAGG
>DATIDU010000153.1:0-4829 GCA_035456145.1 Gaiellales bacterium
GGCGCGTCGTCGGGCGAGAGCGACCTGCACGACGCCGTCTTCACCGCGGTCGTCAACAAGCGGGCCGGCGGCATGGGGATGATCAGTGGACGCAAGGCGTTCCAGCGACCGATGGACGAGGGGATCGCGCTCCTGAACGCCATCCAGGACGTCTACCTCTGCGACGACATCACGATTGCCTAGCCGATCGGCCGGCCGACCGTGACCGCCGGGTGACGGCGGCGCTACCGTCCGAGAGGTGATGGGCGCGCTCGAGAATCTGGTCCCGCTGAGCGGCAACTGGCGCACCGCAGCGCTCATCGTCGGGTCGTTCCTGATCGCCTGGATCGTCTCGAAGGCGTCCGGCCGCCTCGCGGAGATCATCACGCGGTGGTGGGAACGCCGGCACGGGGAGGCCGGGCCGTCGCCCGACGACACCGCCGCGCTCCGCGGCGTGAAGCGGCGCGACACCGCCGTCTCGCTCGTCCGCACCACCGTCCGCTACGTCGCGTTCCTGCTTGCGCTCGCCTTCTCGTTCGTCCAGCTCTCGGGCTTCTCGAAGGTCGCGGCCCTGGCCGGGGCGTCGCTCATCGTCGTCCTGATCGGTTTCGCCGGCCAGCGCTTCCTGACCGACATCATCGCCGGGCTGCTCATGTTCTTCGAGGGCTGGTTCTCGGTCGGTGACACGATCACCGTCGAGCCGTGGTCGCTGTCGGGCGTCGTCGAGGAGATGTCGCTTCGCTCGACGACACTCCGCGCCGTGACGGGCGAGAAGATCCGGGTGAACAACTCTGCAATCTATGCGGCCCGCGTCCTGCCGAAGGGCGTGCGCGAGGTCGAGCTCGAGATGATGGCGACCGACGGGGACGAGTGCCGGCGCGTCGTCGAGGAGGTGGCGCGCATCGTCCCGGCCGGGCCGACCCGGTTCGTCCGCCGGCCGGAGGTCGTCGAGGTCGAGGTGCTCGACGACGACCTGGTCCGCGTCCTCGTCCACGCCAGCGTCGCCCACGGGCGCGAGTGGCTCGTCGAGGGCTTCCTCCCCGACCTCATGAAGGAGCGCGCCTCAGAGGGCCTGATCGCGCACGGGCCGATCGTGATGTTCGTCGACGAGCGGGCGACGCGGCGGTTCGCGCGATCGCTCCCGGGAACTCGCGGACGCCGCCCGCGTACCGGCGTGCGCTCGAAGTAGCCACGCCGTGAACGAGGTGCTCCCGGCCTACGGCGGCCGATCATTCGCCGACATCCCGGCGACGGTCGTCCGCCTGCTGACCGGGAGCGGCGAAGGCGGGGTCGCGGACGGCGTCCTGGGCGGGCTCGACCGCCGCTGGGCGAGGGTCGTCCTGGTCGTCGTCGACGCGTTCGGCTGGTCGGTCGCCGAGCGGCACGCCGGGCACCCGTTCCTCCGCCGCGTCGCGGCCGAGGGCGTGCTGGCGCAGCTCACCTCGCAGTTCCCGTCGACGACATCGGCCCACATGACGACGCTCCACACCGGCCTGCCGGTCGGCGCGAGCGGGATCTACGAGTGGTTCCAGCTCGAGCCGAGCCTCGACCGGCTCATCGCTCCGCTGCTCTTCTCCTATGCCGGCGATCCCGAGCGCGAGACGCTGCGGGACTCGGCCGTCGACCCGGCCACGCTCTATCCGCACACCACGATCTACGAGCGCCTCGCGGAGGCGGGCGTGCCGTCGTCGGCGGTGCAGCACGCCGCCATCGCCGACACCACGTTCAGCCGCTCGACGCTCCGCGGCGCGGCGGTGCGGCCGTTCACCGCCGGCGACGGATGGGTCGCCGAGGCCGCGGACGCCTGTGCCGGATCGGCCCCCGCATACGCCGTCGTCTACGTGGACGACGTCGACGCGACCGGGCACGAGCACGGCCCGAGTTCCGACGCACACGTGGCGGCCGCGAACGCTGTCCTCGACGGCCTCGAGAGCCTCGCCGGCCTCCTTCCCGCCGACGGCGAGACGCTCCTTCTCGTCACGGCCGATCACGGCCAGGTGCAGGTGCACCCGGCGACGACCATCTTCGTGAACGAGCGCCGCCCCGGACTCGTGCGGCACCTGCGCCACGGCGCCGACGGCCGGCCACTCGCTCCCGCGGGCTCGGCCCGCGACCTGTTCCTGCATGTCCTCCCGGAGCGCCTCGACGATGTGGTCGGGGATCTGGTGGAACTGCTCGGTGAGACGGCGTCGGTCAGGCGCACGGCCGACCTCCTCGCCGCCGGCGTCTTCGGCGACGCCGGCCCGAGGCTGCGGGAGCGGGTCGGCGATGTCGTCGTTCTCGCGGGCCCCGGCGGGACCGTGTGGTGGCGGGAGGCGGGCCGGTTCGACATGCGCTTCCGCGGTCATCACGGCGGGCTCTCGCCGGATGAGATGCTGATTCCGCTCGCCGCGCTTCCGCTCGGCTGACGGAAGGGGTCCAGGCGCGGGTGCCGAATCCCGCTGCATGGAGCATCAGGTCGACCTGCGCCAGGCTACGGACATGCCGATCCTGGCCCGCATCGTCATACCGCTCATGGCGGTGCAGAAGGAGGCGATCGGCGAGCTGCGCGGCATGTCGCGTGAGTTCTGCCAGGTGCCGCTGCCGGCAGACGCTCGCGTCGTCCAGGCAGAGCGCACCGAGGGCGCCTGGGTCGTCTGGTACGTCGAGAAGGTCGAAGCGATCTGACCCCACGCTCCGGTCCGGGTGAACCATCGCGGCCGGGCGACGTCCAAGGAACATGGACCGGTCTCGCGGCATGTGCATCTTCGCCGGAGTCGCAACGCTCGCGGCCGGCTGCGGATCGAACGCCGGCAACACGAGCGGCGAAGCCGGCTCCGATCGGCAGCCCATCACGATCGTCGTCGCGCCCGGGAAGCACCGTGTCGATCCGGCCAAGGTTCGCCCGGGCGACACCCTGCGCTGCCGGGGCGGCGCCGTCGGCGCGGTCGTGCCGGATCCCGGGCACGGCGTCGACGGGAACGCGGACGGAGCCACGGAATCGTCCTCGATCATCATCGAGAACCACGGGAACGTCGTCGTCGTGACCTGCGAGGTGAGCTAGACGGCCTCGTCGGCGAGCGCGGCGCCGCCGACCAGCCAGCGCCGGCCGCGGTAGCGGGCGGCACCGACGCCCGTGCGGATGCAGATGAAGCAGCAGAGCCCGATCCAGATGCCGGTGAGACCCCAGCCCTCCTGCGCGGTCACCAGCGCAATCGGCACGTAGCCGCCGAGCGCCGCCAGCACGGTCACGTTGCGCATGAACCGCAGGTCGCCGGCGCCGAACAGGATGCCGTCGAGGGCGAAGAGCCACCCGTTGAGCGGCATCATGAGCACGAGCCACGGCCAGAGCACGTGCGCCTGGTGAATGACGGGTTCGGACGAGGTGAAGAGCGCCGGGATGACCGAGTAGCCGGCAGCGAGGATCGCGGCGAAGCCGACTCCGAGAAGCGCGCCCGCGGACAGGAGCCGGTGGGCCAGCGCCTGGGCGACGTCCTCGGCACCGGCCCCGAGCAGACGGCCGATCAGCGCCTGGGCGGCGATCGCGGTGGCGTCGAGGAAGAGCGCCGTGAAGAACCAGATCTGGGCGCCGATCTGATGGGCCGCGAGCGCGGCATCCCCGGTGCGAGCGGCCACCGAGGCCGCGACCGTGAACGCGATGAAGAACGCGACGGTGCGAAGGCCGAGGTCGCGGGCGGTCGCAAGCTGGCGGCGGATCCGCGGCCACGAGGGAGCGAGCGGTGCGCCGCGCCTCACGAGCAACACGAGGAACACGCAGCCCGACGCCGTCTGCGCGACGACGTTGGCGATCGCCGACCCGCGGATCCCCATGTCGAGCCCGAAGACGAGCGCCGCCGAGAGGCAGATCGACCCCAGGTTGGCGACGCCGATCACGTAGAGCGGCGTCCGCGTGTTCTGGAACCCGCGCATCCACCCCTGGGCGGCGGCGGTGATGAGCACGAACGGCGCACCGAGCGCCGCGATCCGGATCCACTCCAGGCCCTGGGCGGCGGCCGGGGTCGCGCCGCCCGCCATGGCGTGCAGGGCCGGCTCAGCCGCGAGCTCGACGCCCGCGACCAGCACGATGCCCAGCCCGACGGCGAGCCACGTGGCCTGGACGCCGGCGTCGAGCGCCGCCTCGAGGTCGCCCGCGCCGTAGAGGCGGGCCGCCCGGGCCGTCGTCCCATACTCGAGAAAGGTGCAGAAGCCGAGGATCTCGGCCAGGAGCAGGCCGGCGAGCGCCAGCCCGGCGAGCGGCACCGTACCGACGTGGCCCATGATGGCGGTGTCCCCGAGGACGTACAGCGGCTCGGCGACGAGCGCGCCCAGCGCCGGGAGCGCCAACGCGAGCACCTCGCGGTCGGAGGGCATTCGCGTGTCCACGCCTCGTAGTGTCGCTACGCGAGCTGGAGGACGGCGCGGGTGGCCTCGCCTGTGCGCACGGCGGCCACCGCCGCCTCGGCCTCGTCGAGCGGCATGCGGTGCGAGATCAGCCGCTCGAGCGGGAGCCGGCCGCGCAGGTAGAGATCCAGGATCTCGGGGAAGTCGCGGTCGGGCCGCGAGGACCCGTAGATCGATCCGAGCACGCGCCGTTCCATCCGCGGGATCGTGATGCCCGGGAGCGAGATCTCGGCGTCGCCGCGCGGCACGCCCATCATCACGACCGCGCCGCGAGCACGCGTGGAGAGGAACGCCGCCCGTACCGCCGCCGGGCGGCCGCGCGACTCGAAGGCGTAGTCGACCCCGCCGCCGCTCGCCTCGAGCACCGCCGCCGCGACGTCCTCCGGGGAGCCGGAGAAGGCGACCGTCGCGGTCGCGCCGGCGTCGCGCGCCCGCTCGAGCCGCTCCGGGCGGGCGTCGACCGCCACGAT
>DATIDU010000154.1:0-3715 GCA_035456145.1 Gaiellales bacterium
CAGGTTGGCCGACGTGAGGAAGAGGAGCACGAGTTGCGAGACACGCCCGGCCGCGGCGTAGGCGTCGAGCGCGCTGCCGTGGCGGTAGTGGGCGAGCACGAAGAGATCGGCCCAGAAGAGCGCCTGCGCCAGAAGCGCCGACGGCGCGCGGGGGAGGCCGTAGGAGATCGCGGCCCGCACCTCGCCGCGGGGCGCGGGGCGGTCGCCCATGCCGGCGCTTGCCGAGCGCCACATGGCGCGGGCCGCCACCGCGGCGGCGATCCACGACGCGCCGTACGCCGCCACTGCGGCGTTGGTCTCGCCGCCGGCAGCGATCGCCGCGGCCGCCAGGAGGATCCAGACCACCGGCTGGCCGATCCAGAAGACGGCCAGCGTCGGCCCCATCTGCTTCAGGCCGCGGGTGGCACCGAGGTAGACGTTGGCGACGGCGATGAAGGGAAGCCCGGCGGCTCCGATCGCGATGGCGCTCGCCCGGTCGCCGGTCAGCGGCGCGAGGGCCGCGATCGCCGCCGCGACGGCAACCGACGCGATCACCGCGACGCCCGCGCAGCGGTCGACGAGGCTCCGGAGCGTCTCCGGCCCGCCGGCGCCCTGGGCGATGGCGACGAGTCGCACCGCCGCGACATCCATGCCGAAGCGGGCGCCGGCCGAGGCGACGAACGCAACCTGCACCGCGATCGTGACGAGCGCGAGGCCGCCGGTGGGGAGCGTCCGCCCGAGCAGGACCTGGACGCCGAACGCCGCCGCCACCCCCGCGAGCAGGCCCGCCACGTTCGCGGCCGTGCCGCGGAGGAGGACGCGCTCGTCGCTCACGCTCATAGTGTCTCGCGCGCCTCGGCGGGCGTCACTCGAGGTAGCCGAGGCCGCGCAGGCGCTCCTCGACCTCGCGCTCCTCGTCGGCGGTGAAGACGCCGGCCGTCGCCTCCGCCGGGGCCTCCCCGCCCGCACCCTCGATCCCCGCCGCGGCTTCGATCATCCCGGCGAAGTCGGCGAGCGAGATCTCCGACCCGTCGGCGGGCACGGCGCCCGGGCCGGCGGCGACGTAGATGCCCTCCGGACGGTGGTCGCCGGAGAGCCAGTCAGCCTCCTCGACCATGCGGCGGGCGTGTGTGAGCGAGTAGAGCGGGGCGGCCTCGAGGAGGAGATCGGGGGCCCGGTCGAGGTACGGCCCGTCGAGCACCTCCTCCTTGCGCCGGACGGCGCGGATCGGCCGGGCGCCCGTCTCCGGATCGGTGAACTCGACGAGCGAGGCGGCCACCTCGTCGCGGACCCGCTCGTAGTCGTCCGGCGCGACGCGACCGTCGGGCTCGCGGCCGCGGCGCGCGATCGACACGCCCTCGCCGGTCGAGACGACGCTGGTGTAGGCGACCGTCCCGGCCCAGTCGACCGGTTGGGTGGGGACCGCGACCCGGCCGTGCAGACCCAGCTTGTCGTAGGTCACGCGGGCGATCGAGCGCAGCCGCCCCCACGCCAGGAGGCCGACGAGGCCCGAGCCGCGGCCGAGCCGGAGGTGGCCGAGGTGCTCGAGCACGCGGTTCATATTGAGCGCGCGGGTGCACGGCTGGTGGCCGTGGTCGGACATGAGGACGATCGTGTCGCCGTCGTCGGTCCGCTCGATCAGCGTGCCGAGCTCGCGGTCGAGCATCCGGTAGACGTCGACGACGCGGTCCGCGACGGGCGACGCCGCCGCCTCGGCGTGGCGGGGATGGCCGGGATGGACGTACTCGAGGAGGCAGTGCTGGATGCGGTCGGGCGAGACGAAGACGAGGCAGGCGGCGTCCCACTCCTCCGAGTCGAGGAGGCGCCGCATCGCCTCGGCGCGCGCGGCGCTCGTGCGCTCCACGTCCTCCACGAGGTCGAGCGGCCTGCCCCGGAAGGTCGTCCAGGAGCCGCCGTTGATCGGCCATCCCAGGCTCGGACCGATCTCGGCGGGGTGGCTGAACGCCGTGCCGCCGGGGATGACGCCGCCGGCGATCGCCACGCCGTTCACGTGCGGCGGCGGGTAGGTCAGCGGGATGTTCGCGATGAGGACCCGCCGGCCCGCCTCCGACAGCCGCTCGGGCCAGGTGGGAGCGAGGATCGAGCGCGACGACACCGGCATCCGCCGGTTCGCACCGGGCTGGTGCTCGAGGATGTCGAAAACGCCGTGGCCGGCCGGATCGCGGCCCGTGAGGAACGTCGGCCACGCCGCCCAGGAGTGCGACGGCGTGCACGAGCGCGACACGCCCCGCCGCCCGCGCTCCGCGAGCGCCGCAACGTTCGGGAGCTCGCCGGCGGCGAGCAGCGGATCGAGGACGTCCCAGTCCGCACCGTCCCATCCGACCACGAGTATCCGGTTGGCCACGGGCGGTGAGGATAGTCGTGAGGGGCGCCGGCCGATGCGGGGTCTGACCCCACGCCCTCCCCACTAGCCTTTCGCGGATGTCGGTGCTCCCGGATACGGCGGTCATCGAGGCCGGGCGGATGTGCGTCGGGGGCGTCGCGCTCGCGGAGCTGGCGCGCGAGCACGGGACGCCGCTCCACGTCTACGACGAGGCGACCCTGCGCGCCCGGGCACGCGCCTACCTGGAGGCGCTCGCCGGGTATCCGGGAAGCGCGCGGGCCGTCTACGCCTGCAAGGCCAACGCCACGGTCGGGCTCCTGCGCATCCTGGTCGAGGAGGGGATGGGGATGGACGTCGCCTCGGAGGGCGAGCTGGCCCATGCGCTCGCCGCCGGTGTGCCGCCGGGGCGGATCGTCGTCCACGGCAACAACAAGTCCGACGCCGACGTTCGCGCTGCGGTCGCGGCCCGGGCCGGGCTCGTGGTCGTCGACCACGTCGAGGAGCTGGATCAGGTCGAGCGGATCGCGGCCGGCGCCGCCACCGTCCAGCCGATTCTGCTTCGCGTCACGCCGGGCATCGAGGCCGATACGCACGCCAAGATCCGAACGGCGCACGCGGCGTCGAAGTTCGGCATCGCCCCTGCCGACACCGGCGCGGCGATCGAGCGCGCCGCGGCCCACCCGCACCTGCGCCTCGACGGCCTTCACGTGCATCTCGGCTCCCAGATCCGCGACCTCGACACCTATCTCGACGCCGTCGACTGGCTGGCCGGATTCGGGCCGGCGCGCGCCCTTCGGGTGCTCGATCTCGGGGGCGGCCTCGCCATCCCCTACACCGACGACGAGGACGCGCCCGACCTGCGGGCCGCGGTGACGGCGACGGCGGAGGCGGTTGCGGGCCGGTTCGACCCCCGGCCCGAGCTCGTGCTCGAGCCAGGCCGGTCGGTCGTCGGCACGTGCGGCGTCACGCTCTACACGGTCGGCGCGGTGAAGCGGACGGCGGCGGGCGTCACCTACGTCGCCGTGGACGGCGGCATGTCCGACAACCCGCGGCCGGTGCTCTACGGCGCGCGCTACCAGGCCTGGATCGCCGACCGCGCCGACACGGCCGCGGATGCGACCTACGTCGTGGCCGGGAAGCACTGTGAGTCGGGCGACGTCCTGATCGAGCGCGCGCCGCTGCCGGCGCCTCGCCTCGGCGACATCCTGGTCGTCGCCGCGACCGGCGCCTACGCCGCCAGCATGGCCTCGAACTACAACGGCCTTCCGCGGCCCGCCGCCGTGCTCGTCGCCGGCGGCGCTGCCCGCCCCGTCGTGCGCCGCGAGACCGTGGGCGACCTTCTCGCGACGCAGATCGGCTGAAGTTCCGGGCCGGGAACGCCGATATCGAGGG
>DATIDU010000155.1:0-16749 GCA_035456145.1 Gaiellales bacterium
CTGGCCGCCGAGCAGGAGGATCGAGCTCCTGGCGGCGGCGGGCTCGATCGCATAGTCCGTCCGCCGCTCCCCGACCTCGGCCGCCAGCTCATGCAGCGCCCCGGCGACGTCGAGCATGTGCGTGAAGGCGTTCACGCCCGCGTGGCTCAGACCAACGTGGGCGCTTCGGCCGTGCACCGTCACCCGCAGGGAGATCGCGCCGCGGCAGGCATTCCAGGCGACGCCGCCGGTCGGCTCCGGGCTCAGCATGCCGATCCCATTCCGTCCGAGGAGCCCGGCGCGGGCGAGCGCCGCCGAGCCACCCGCGCCGCCCGTCTCCTCGTCGGGCACGAACACGAGCCCCAGGCGTCCGGAGAGGCCGGCTCCCGATTCGCGGACGGCCCGTGCGGCGAGGATCATCGCCGCGAGGCCGCCCTTCATGTCGGCGCTGCCGCGGCCGGCGAGCGTCCCGGCCCGGACGTCTGCCGAGAACTGGCCGGCGTGCTGGGCCGGGACGACGTCGTAGTGGCCGTGAAACCAGAGCGTCGGGCCGCCCCCGCCGGCGCTCAGGACAGCCGCGCGCGGCGCACCGTCCGGCGTCCTCAGCTCGACCACCTCCGCGGGCAGGCCCGCCTCCTCGAGGATCTCCGCGAGGGCGGTGACGCACTCGGCATAGGCGCGGCCGGGAGGGTTCTCCGTCGGGATCTCGATCAGGCGCCGGGTCGCCTCGACGAGCCACGGACGGCCCGCGGCGATCCGGGCGCGGACATCGCTCGCGGCGGCTGTGGCCATCATCTATCTGAGCGCGATCGGGTCGCCGCCCCGGGGCGTCTCCGAGACGGCCCGTGCGAACACGACCCAGCGGTGCGAGGCGGAGTAGAGCGGGTGGCAGGCCGAGAGCACCAGCCGGTCATAGCCCTGCTGGCGGATGATGCTCCAGTCGTCGCTCTTCACGACCCGGTGGTACTGCACCCGGTAGCGGAAGGTGGCGTACGGCATCTGGACGATGATCGGGTCGCCCGCCCGGAGCGAGTCGATGTGGCGGAACCAGGCACCGAACGTGGTCCGATGGCCGGCGATCGCGACGGTCCGGGAGAGCCCGGGCACGGTGGTCTGCGTGTAGTGGCCGGGCCCCTTGGAGAGATCGCTCCACCAGTCTGTCCCCTGCACGACGATCACGTTCAGGCCCATCCTCGGGATCATGAGCCGCCCGAACGGATGGCTGTTCTCGAGCCCGGCCGCGTAGCGGTGCGCGTCGGCGCGGATGTGGGCGATGCCGGCCGTCGGGTCGGACGGCGCCGGCGCCGCGGGCCACGCGCGCACCTCCTTGTCGAACGACTGCGAGAGCTGGTGCTGCTCGTGCCGGGCGTAGAGCGCGGTGATCGGATCGCCCCAGAACCAGACCACCGCGGCGTACGCGACCAGCACGACGCCCAGGCCGATCAGTATCGAGCCCGTGCGGTGCACCCACCTGCGCCCGCGCGTGCGCTCGGCCCGCGCCTGCGATGCGGCCTGCGTCTCGGCGTCGGCCGGGATCGTCGTGCCCATGGATCGAGTTATACCGGCGGATGCGGTGGGCCGTACCGGCCGAGCACCAGCGCGCCGATCTGTGCGGCCGATGCAGCGGCCAGGCAGAGGCACGCCGAGACCACGGGCGAGAGATAGCCGCTGGCGATCATCGCGATGAGGGCCCGCGGCGCATCCGAGCCCAGCCCCTGCGGCCCGGCGAGCTCCCAGAGCAGTGCGGCCAGGCCCACGAAGCCGGCGGCGTAGCACGCCAGCATGCCGCGCCGTCCGAGCCCGGACGCGGCCGGGATCCACAGCCACAGGTGGGCCGCCGGGAGCAGCACGACGAGCGTGAACGGATTCACGGCCGTGAGCAGGACGCCGGCGAAGAGCATCCCGACGAGTCCTCCGGCGAGCCCGCTCGTCCGGTCCGAGCCGGTGACCGTCGCGTCGCGCAGCAGCCGCGGCCGGGTCGCGAACCGCCACATGAGGAGCCCGGCTCCGGCAGCCAGAAGGATGCCGGCGGTCGTCGCGCCCGTCTCGCCCGGAAGCGGGGCCGTGTCGAACTTCGGCATGAGATCGCCGGGGACGAGCGCCTCGATCCACAGCGTGACGAGGACGGTGGACCACGCGGCGAAGCGCCACGCCACCGCCCGGATCCCCGGGCCGACCGGCACTCTCCTTCGCCGCAGACGCGCCACGGCGTCGAGGACGCACACAACGAACGGCACGAACAGCATCGCCATCGTCACCTGGGCGAACAACCCCCGCAACACCTTGCCGGAGAGAAAGACCGCCGGCTCGCCGCCGCGCTCGATGGTGACGGCGGAGTTGAGCTCCGCGACGATATTGGCCGTCGCAACCCCGACCCGGCCGAGCTGCGTCGCGTCCAGGTCACGCAGCCCGACGCCATTGCCCGCGTCACCGGCCGTCAGCGTGAGCGCGGGGATGCTGCGGGCGATGACCGGCCCCTGCTCCCGCGTCGTATACGGCACCCCGTACCCGGAGAGCTGGTCGTAGAAGCCGGGCTCGGCGACCGGCGTCCCGTAGAACGCGCCGACGCCGTCGCGGACGGTGGAGTAGAGGGTCGGCGATGTGCCGCGGACCGTGTCCGGGCGTATGACGATCCGCAGCGTCGTCCCGGACGGCGCGGCGACCCGGTCGAGGATGACGGCCGCCACGATTCGCGACCGCAGCGCCCACGTGCTGGCGAACGCCGCCGCACCCTGGGCGCCGGTCAGGCCGCCGTCGGTCGAGACGAGCACGAGCCCTCGATCGCGCGGCATGTCGGCGAACGTCCGCGCAAGCTGGACCAGGAGCCCGGTGCCGGCGGCGTCTCCGCCGGTCGACCCGTCGCGGTGGGCGATGACCGCGACGATCTGCGGCGAGGTCCCCGGCCGGTAGGCGATCACGTTCGACATGGGGACCGGTGACGACCGCCCGGGGACGCGGGCGGCGAACGGCACCTGCGTCGGCCCCTTGTCGATCACCCGCAGCTTGCGCGCGACCCAGTCCGCGCCCGCCAGCTCGCCGCCGGTGCCCGCCGCGCAGCAGGCTTGGCCGTCGGCGTGCTCGGCGGCGGTGAACGCCGCGGCGGAATTCACGGCCGCCTTCCCGTCGAGCTCGAGCGGTGGGAGCGGGTGCTGGGGAATCGCCGGCTGCCGCAGCGTGAGGAGCGCGATCAACGGCGGAAGGAGCGCGGCGACGGCCAGCACGCGGTAAAGCGGCCACGAGACCACGACGGCACGCGTCCGCCCGCGCCGGCTACGTGAATGAGTCGCCACGGGAGCGGCGGTTATAGCACACGGAACGGCGCACTAAACTTCGCAATCATGACCGGCGAAGCGACCATCATGCTGGTCGACGATGAGGAGTCCATCCAGAAGCTCCTCACGTATCCGCTCGAACGCGAGGGCTACACGGTCGTCCAGGCACGCGACGGCGAGGAGGCCCTGCGCCGGTTCGCCGAGCAGCCGGTCGACCTGGTCGTGCTCGACGTGATGCTGCCGCGCGTCGACGGCCTCGAGGTCTGCCGGCGGCTGCGGACGGGCTCGGCCGTTCCGATCATCATGCTCACCGCCCGCGACGACGAGGTCGACAAGGTGCTGGGCCTCGAGCTCGGCGCCGACGACTACATCACGAAGCCGTTCTCGATCCGTGAGTTCCGAAGCCGCATCCGCGCCGTGCTACGCCGCGCGGGCCTTCGCGCCGACCACCTGTCCGACGGCACGATCGAAGCGGGCGCGCTCGTCATCGACCCCGCCAAGCGCGCCGTGGCCGTCGACGGCGAGCGCGCGCAGCTGACCTACGTCGAGTTCGAGGTCCTGCACACGCTCGCCAGCCACCCGGGGCGGGTCTACAGCCGGCAGGCGCTGCTGGAGGCGGTGTGGGGCGACTCCGCCTACCGCGAGCCGCGGACGATCGACGTTCACATCCGCCACCTGCGCGAGAAGATCGAGCCCGACCCGCGCGAGCCCGCGTACATCTTCACGGTTCGCGGCGTCGGCTACCGGTTCCGCGACACAAGCCCGTAGATGGTTGACTCCCGATCCACGGGATGTTCTGGGCGGCGAGAACCGAGTAGCGCAAGGACGCAGGGAGGGTCAATATCGATGCGAGATATTGGCCCGACCGAGGACGCAGCGATGCGACGGTTCGCAGCCGCAGCCCCGCCGCAACCCGGCTTCAGTCCGCAGCCTGACGTCCAGGCACTCGTGGATCGGGAGTCACCCATCTAATGCCTGCGATTCGCTCGCTGCGCTTCCGGCTGATCCTGATGTTCGGCGCGGTCGTGGCGACGGCCATGGGCGTGCTCTTCCTCTACGTCGTCCCCAGCCTCCGGAACGACCTCGTCGCCGACCGCCTCGACCGGCTCGAGCAGGTCGCCCGGACACAGCAGAACGCGCCGGGGCTTAAGCGGGCGATGAAGACGGGGACGCACCTGCGCCGGCCGCTCATGCACACGCAGCATGTCGCGAACGCGACCCTCACCGGCTACCGCCGCACCGCGGACGGGCTCGAGCCGATCGCCGTCGCGCCGCCGACGCTCTCCGCCGAGTCTCCGCTTGCGAAGTCGGCCCTGCGAAACGGCGTGGCGCGCGGCCGGACGCCCAGCGGCGGCCTGGTCGTGGCGTTCCGCGTCTCGGACGGCGTGCTCTTCCTCACCCAGGGGTTGAGCGATGTGACCGCGGCCGCATCGCTCGTCGAGCGGCAGATCCTGATCGCGACGCTCATCGCGGTCGCCGTGGCGGTGATCGTCGGCTGGGGCGCCGCGCTTGCGATCTCGATCCGGCTGGAGCGGCTGAAGGAGGCAGCCAGCCGCATCGCCGCCGGCACCTTCGACCAGCCCATCGGCGACGACTCCCCCGACGAGCTGGGACAGGTGGCGCGGTCCTTCGATCTCATGCAGGCCCGGCTCGCGCAGGTCGACCGGGCCCGCAAGGACTTCATCGCCAACGCCTCGCACGAGCTGCGCACGCCCCTCTTCTCACTGGCGGGATTCCTCGAGCTCCTGGCCGAGGAGGATCTGGACGCCGAGACGCGGGCCGAGTTCGTCCAGTCGACGCGCGAGCAGGTGAGCCGCCTCACGAAGCTGGCCGGCGACCTGCTCGACCTCAGCCGGCTCGACTCGGGCGCCGTCGGCCTCGTACGCGAGCCGGTCGACCTGACCGTCACTGCGCGCACGCTCGTGCGCGAGTTCCGCGGGCTCGGCTCCCGGCACGGAAGCCGGATCGTGCTCGCCCGGCCGGCGTCGCGCCCGCCCCGCGGGATCGGCGACGAGGACCGCGTCCAGCAGATCGGGCGGGCACTCCTCGACAACGCCGTCCGGCACACGCCGCCGGGCACGAACGTACGGGTCGCCGTCGAGTCGGAGGACGGCGTCGTCCGGCTCGAGGTGGCAGACGACGGGCCCGGCATCGACCCGCGCGTGCGCGACCACCTGTTCGAGCGCTTCTCGCGCGGCCCCGAGACGACCGCGGCCGGGAGCGGCCTTGGTCTCGCCATCGCCGACGAGCTCGCACACCGCATGGGCGGGTCGATCGTCGTCGACGCGGAGAACGGCCTCACCCGGTTCTCGCTCGTCCTTCCGGCCGAGCCCGTGGGCTGACGGTTCGTCTGCGCCCCGCTCTTGGCTAACCTCCGCGGTCGATGCAGCGTGTGAACGTCGGACACAAGGCGCTGGCCGATTACAACTCGCTCATCGGCCGGTCGCTGGCCGAGGAGATCCGCACCCTTGCGGAGCCGCTCAAGGGCCGGCGCATGCTGCACCTCTCGGCGACCGCGTTCGGCGGCGGCGTCGCCGAGATCCAGTACACGCTCATCCCGCTCATGATCGATGCGGGTATCGAGGCGGAGTGGCGGGTGATCCAGGGCCAGGAGGAGTTCTACGACGTCACGAAGACGATCCACAACGCGCTTCAGGGCGACGAGCGCGGGCTCAGCGACGGCCAGCGGGCGATCTTCGACGGCTACAACAAGCTGAACGCCGACTCGCTGACCGACGCCGACGAGTGGGACGTGATCGTCGTCCACGATCCCCAGCCGGCGGCGATCCCGGAGTTCCTCCAGACGACGAGGCCGCGCTGGGTGTGGCGCTGCCACATCGACCTCTCGACGCCGAACCTCGAGGTGCTCGACTTCCTCGCGCCCCGCCTGCGCGCCTACGACGCCTGCATCTTCCACATGCCCGCCTACGTTCCGCACGGCGCCGGCTTGAGCGAGGCCGTCATCTGGCCGCCGGCGATCGACCCGCTTGCGCCGAAGAACATGGCGCTCGCACCCGACGACGCGGCGTACATCGTCGACCAGTTCGGCGTCGACGTCAGCCGGCCGCTGATGCTTCAGGTGTCGCGGTTCGACCCGTGGAAGGACCCGCTCGGGGTCATCGACGCGTATCGCGAGGTGAAACGCGTCCATCCGGGTATGCAGCTTGCGCTGGTCGGCTCGATGGCCCACGACGACCCGGAGGGGTGGGAGTACTGGAATCGCACGCAGGACTACTGCAACGAGGATCCCGACATCTTCATGTTCTCGAACCTGAACAACGTGGGCGCCGTCGAGGTGAACGCCTTCCAGGTGCAGGCGGCCGTATGCATACAGAAGTCGATCCGGGAGGGATTCGGCCTCACCGTGTCGGAGGCGCTCTGGAAGAGCCGGCCGACGATCGGCGGGCGTGTGGGCGGGATCGTCACCCAGATCACGGACGGCGAGACGGGCTACCTCGTCGACTCGGCCGAGGAGTGCGCGCGGCGGACGCTCGACATCCTCGCCGACCCCGGCGCGACCCGCGACATGACGCGACGGGCCAAGGAGCACGTGCGGCGCCGGTTCCTCATGCCGCGCCTGCTCCGCGACTGGCTGGCGCTGATGCACCGGATGGCCGGCGAGACGGTCGAGCTCGAGGTCTTGGCGGGGGACTGACGCGGGCCCTGCGTCCCCGACCATGAACGACCAGCCGCTCCTGATCGTGTCGAATCGTGGGCCGCTGCGATTCTCGGTCTCCTCCGACGGCGAGGTCACGGCCCGGCGCGGCGGCGGCGGCCTCGTGACGGGGCTCTCGGCGCTGACGGCGACGCGGCCGCTCACCTGGGTGGCGAGCGCGCTGTCCGACGACGACGCCGCGGTTGCCGAGCAGGGCGCCTACCGCGACGGCAACCTGACGCTCCGCCTCGTCCAGCACGAGCGCGAGGAGTACGACCGCTACTACAACGTCTTCGCGAACCCGACGCTGTGGTTCATCCACCACTACCTGTGGAGCCTGGCGCTCGAGCCGTCCGTCGATCGCAACGTGCGCCTCGCCTGGGAGGCGGGCTACGTCCCGGTGAACGAACGCTTCGCCGAGGCGGCCGCCGGGGAGCTGGCCGGCGCCGGGCCGAATCCGCTCGTCATGGTGCACGACTACCAGCTCTTCATGGTGCCGGGGTTCCTGCGGGCCCGCGTCCCCGGCGCGGTCATCCACCACTTCACGCACGTCCCGTGGCCCCAGCCGGACTACTGGAGGGTGCTGCCGATCGACATCCGCACGGCGATCCACGAGTCGATGCTCGCCTGCGACCTCGTCGGCCTGCACACGCCGCGATACGTGCGGTCGTTCCTCCAGTGCTGCGAGCGGTTCGTCCCCAACGCCCAGGTCGACGTGCGCGGCGGGGAGGCCGAGATCGACGGCCGGCGGGTGCGCGTGCGCGCCTACCCGATCTCCGTCGACCCGGCCGAGTTCGAGCGCCTGGCGGCGCAGCCCGAGGTCGCCGAGGCCGAGCCGAAGGTGCTCGAGGCTCGGCCGGAGAAGCTCATCCTGCGCGTCGACCGCACCGACCCGTCGAAGAACGTCGTGCGCGGGTTCTCGGCGTTCGACCTCTTCCTGTCCGACCATCCCGAGTGGACCGGGCGGGTGACGATGCTCGCGCTGCTCGACCCGTCCCGGCCGGAGATCCCCGAGTACGCGGAGTACGTCGGCGCGATCCAGCGTGCCGCCCGGGCTGTGAACGACCGCTACTACACGGGCGACTGGATGCCGATCGACCTGCGTATCTCCGACAACTTCCCGGAGGCGGTGGCGGCGTACAAGCACTATGACGTCCTGCTCGTGAACGCGATCTTCGACGGGATGAACCTGATCGCGAAGGAGGCGCCGCTCATCAACGAGCGCGACGGTGTCCTCATCCTGAGCGAGAACACCGGTGCCCACGTGGAGCTCGGGCGGTACGCGCTCACCGTCAATCCGTTCGACATCCAGGCGACGGCCGATGCGATCCACGAGGCGCTTGTCATGCCGGAGGGAGAGCGCCACGAGCGGATCGAGGCGATTCGCCGGCAGGTGCGCGAGCACGACATCGACCGCTGGATCCAGGATCAGCTCGACGACCTCGCCGAGGTGTACGCGGTCGAGACGCCGGAGGCGCTGCGCTGAGCCGCCGGCCGCTCGTCGTCGCGCCGTGGTCGAGCCGGTTCCACGGCCCCGGGATGGAGGAGGGGCCGGGCGCGGTCGCCGAGGCGCTCGGTGCGGAAGGCGGCGAGTGGGTCGACTTCGACCTCGACGCGCCGCCGGAGCAGGGGCTTCAGCAGGGGCTGCCGGCGCTGACCGCGGCGGTGCAGGAAGCCGACGGCCCGCTCGCGCTGCTGGGCGAGTGCACGCTCGCGCCGGCGGTCGTGGCGGGGCTGCGCGCGGCGCACCCGGCGCTGGCGCTCGTCTGGATCGATGCCCACGGCGACCTGAACACGCCCGCGACGACGCCGAGCGGCTTCCTGGGCGGGATGCCGTTTGCCATCCTGCTCGGCTGGTGCCACGACGGGCTGCGGGCCGCGGCCCGGCTCGATCCGCCACTGGCCGAGGAGCGGGCGGCGCTCGTCGGTGCGCGCGACCTCGATCCGGGCGAGCAGGAGGCGATCGCGCGATCGCGCCTGGTCGTTGCCGACGACGTCGCCGGCGCACTCGCCGCCCTTCCGCCCGACGCGCCGCTTCACGTCCACCTGGACGGCGACGTGCTCGACCCCGAGGACTCGCCCGGCGTCGACTTCCCCGCGCCGGGCGGCTGGCGCCTTCCGCACCTGGTGGACGAGATGGCCGCGCTCGCCGCCACCGGCCGCGTGGTCGGCGTCAGCCTGTGCTGCGGCAACCCGCGCCGCGACCCGGACGGCCGCTCGTCCGCGGCGTACGTGCAGGCCCTGGCGCCGCTGCTCGACGCCTGAACGTCACGGGGGCGCAGCGATTCTGCAACGCCGTTGGGTGCCATACCTGGTCCCCACCCTCCCCGTCGTGAGCCTTTCGTGCGCCCTGCGTTGCGCCTGCTGCGGCTCGATCGCCCCGTTCCCGGCGGATGTGCGACGAATGCGCGTCGTGCACCGATGCGTTACCTGGTTCCCCACCCCGTACACTTCGCGTCGCATGGGCGAGATCCGGATGATCGACGTGGGCGGCAAGCCCGCGACCCGGCGCCGGGCCGTCGCCCGCGGCCGGGTCGTGCTGCCCGCGCATGTGCGCGAGCGGATCGCCGCCGGGACGCTGCCGAAGGGCGACGTCCTCGCCGCCGCGCGGCTCGCCGGCATCATGGCGGCGAAGCGCACGCCCGACATCGTGCCGCTGTGCCATCCACTCCCGCTCACCATGGTCGAGGTCGACCCCGTGCTCGACGACGCGGGGGTGACCGTCACGGCCGCCGCCGAGACGACCGCACAGACCGGCGTCGAGATGGAGGCCCTGACGGCGGTGGCGGCGGCCGCCCTCACCGTCTACGACATGACAAAGGGACTCGACCCGAACTCCTCCATCGAGCAGATCGCGCTCGTGGAGAAATCGGGCGGGAAGAGTGGCGAGTGGCGGCGGGAGGAGGCGTGAGGGCTGCCATCCTCACCGTGTCCGACGGCGTCTCCGCGGGAACCCGCGAGGATCTGAGCGGCGACCTCCTCGGCCAGCGGCTGGCGGACGCCGGGTTCGAGCTCGCGGAGCGCCGCACCGTGCCCGACGACGCCGACACGATCGAGGAGGCGCTGCGTGACCTCAGCGGCTCCGCCGACCTCGTCCTCACGACGGGCGGCACGGGCTTCGCACCGCGCGACGTCACCCCCGAGGCCACGGCGCGGGTCGTCGAGCGCGCGACCCCCGGGCTCGATGAGCACATGCGGGCGGTCTCGACCGCCGCATCGCCGCACGGCATGCTCTCGCGCGGCAGAAGCGGCATCGCGGGCTCCGCGCTCATCGTCAACTTCCCCGGAAGCCCGCGGGCGTGCGGCGAGCTCTTCGATGCTGTCGCCCCGGCCCTCGACCACGGCCTGAAGCTGCTCCTCGACCTCCCCACGGCGCATTGACCGCCACCCCCGTCTACGCCCGCCGGCTCGTCTCGCTCGTGAAGCTCGAGCACACCGTCTTCGCGCTCCCGTACGCGTACGCCGGCGCGGTGCTTGCGGAGAACAAGATCCCCAGTCTGCAGCGGCTCCTCTGGATCACCGTCGCGATGGTAGGGGCGCGCAGCCTCGCGATGTCGCTCAACCGGCTGATCGACGCGGGCATCGACGCACGGAACCCGCGCACCGCGCGGCGCGAGCTCCCGGCAGGCCTCCTGACCCCCGTCCAGGTCGCGGGGTTCGCCGTCGCGTCGCTGGCCGTGTTCCTGATCGCCGTCTGGCAGCTTCCCTCGATCACGCACGTGCTGTGGCCGATCCCCGTCGCCGGCTTCGTCATCTACCCGTACCTCAAGCGCTTCACCTGGCTGTGCCACCCCTTCCTCGGGGCAGTGGACGGCCTGGCGCCCGTGGGCGGCTGGGTGGCGGTGACGGGCACCGTCGACTGGCAGCCGTTCCTGCTCGGCGGGGCGGTCGCGCTCTGGATCGGCGGATTCGACATCATCTACGCCACGATGGACCTGGAGGTCGACCGGCGCCAGGGGCTGCACTCGATCCCGCGCCGCTTCGGCGTCGGCACCGCGCTCCTCATCACCCGGATTGCGCACGCCGGCTCGGTCGCGCTCCTGATCTGGCTGGGGATCGAGCTTTCGCTCGGCCCGTTCTACTGGCTCGGCCTGGCGGTGGTGGCCGGCCTTCTGGCGTACGAGAATTCGATCGTCTCCGAGGACGATCTCTCCCGCGTCGACATGGCGTTCCTGCAGATGAACGGCGTGATCGCGATCGTGTTCCTGGCCGGGGTGCTGGCCGATGCACTCGGCTGACGCGATCGTCTGCGAGGGCCTCGGACGCCGGTTCGGTGAGCGCGACGCCCTCGCCGGCCTCGACCTCGCCGTCGCGGCGGGCGAGACGGTGCTCGTGACGGGGCCGAACGGCGCGGGGAAGACGACGCTCCTTCGCATCCTCGCCACGGTGCTCCGGCCGAGCTCGGGCCGGGTCGCGGTGGCCGGGCACGAACTCCCCGCCCGGGCCGCGAACGTGCGCCGCGAGGTCGGCTACGCCGGCCACGACCCGCTCGCCTATCCCGACCTCACCGCCCGCGAGAACCTCGAGCTCTACGCCGCGCTCTACGCCGTGCCGGACGTGCGTGTCGCCGAGGAGCTCGACCGGGTCGGTCTCGACGGCCGCCGGGAAGACCGGGCCGCGGAGCTCTCGCGCGGGATGCTCCAGCGGCTGGCGCTGGCCCGCGTCGGCCTTCACCGCCCGTCGATCGTGCTGCTCGACGAGCCGACTGCGGCGCTGGACGCCGAGGGCCGCGACGTGCTGCGCCGCTTCCTCGCCGAGCCCGGCCGGACGGTCGTCGTCGCCACGCACGAGCCGGAGTGGTTCGACGGCCTCGGCGGCAGGGTCATCCCCATGGCCGCAGGCCGGGTGGCGGCGTGAACGCCCGCGCGCTGCGCGCGCTCGTCCGCAAGGACCTGCTGGTGGAGCTTCGCGGCCGGGAGGTCGTCCCGTCGATGGCGGTCTTCGTCGGCGCCGCGTTCGTGCTCTTCCGCTTCGGGCTCGGGGGCACCGACCTCGCCGGCGGCACCCGGGCGGCGACGGGCATGCTGTGGGTGGCGATCGTCTTCACCGCGCTCGTCGGCCTGTCACGCGCGTTCGCGCACGAGCGCGAGGGCCGCACGTGGGACGGCCTTCTGGCCGCGCCGGTCGACCGCGCGCTCTTCTGGGCAGCGCGCGCGTGCTCGACGTTCCTCTTCCTCGTCGCGGTGCAGGCGGTCGCCCTCCCCGCCTTCTGGCTCTTCTTCCTCCAGGAGCATGCGGGCCCGTCCTATCCCGTGCTCGTGGCCGCCGTGCTCCTGGCCGACGTCGGCATCGCCTGCCTGGGATCGCTTCTGGCCGGGCTGGCGTCGTCGGTGCGGGCCCGGGAGGTGCTCCTGCCCGCGCTCTACCTGCCGTTCTCGATCCCGCTCGTGCTCACCGCCGTGCGTGTGACAACGGACACGATTCCCCCGCAAACAAGCGGATTCGACACGCTCGGACGGCTGGGATTCCTCGCTCTCTATGATACGGTTTTCGCGCTTTTGGGGTGGGCGCTCTTCGAGTACGTCGTGGAGGATTGATGGCACATATCGCCCGCCTCGACCGGGCTACCGCCGCGACCGTCGTCGCCGCGACGCTCATGGCCTCCGCGGTCGCACTGATCTTCTTCTACGTCCCCAGCGACGCCGATCAGGGCTACTCGCAGCGGATCTTCTACTTCCACGTGCCGATCGCGCTCACGACCTATACGCTCTTTGCGTGGGGAGCCCTGAACGCCGCCCGCTACCTGTGGACGGGCCGCGAGGAGCTTGACCTGAAGAGCTACGTCCCGATGCACCTCGGCGTGATCTTCGGCTCGCTCACGCTCGTCACGGGGTCGATCTGGGCCCACATCTCGTGGGGTACCTGGTGGGACTGGGGCAGCCGCGAGCTGAACACGTTCCTCATCATCTTCCTTTTCTACTGTGCGTACTTCATGCTGCGGTTCTCGGTCGAGCCGGGTGCGCGCCGGTCCCGCTACTCCGCCGTCTACGCCCTGCTCGGCGTCGGCCTGATCCCGCTCTCGGTACTGGCGGTGCGGATCGCCCAGGATGCGCTCCATCCAATCGTCTTCCGCTCGAACGGTGTCAACATGGACGGCAGCATGTTCTTCACCTTCTGTGTGGCGCTGGCCGCGATGCTGAGCCTGGCGGTGTCGATGTATCTCGTCGAGATGCGGGGGAAGCGGGTCGACGAGCGGCTGGCACAGCTGCGCCGGCTGGCGCGGGAGGCGGCATGATCGACGAGTCGGCCGTCCGCTCGGTCGCCGCGGTGTACGGCATCGCGTGGGTCGCGACGCTGGCCTACGTGGTCATCCTGAACGCCAAGCTCGGACGGATCGAACGCCAGCTCGACGAGCTCGCCGGCATGCTCGAGGGGCGGGGCGGCGATGGCTAGCGCAGCGCAACTCGTCCTCGTGGGGACCAACCACACCCGCGCGCCCCTCGCCGTGCGCGAGCGGCTGGCCGCCCACGACCACGGGCGCGAGCTGCTCCAGCACCTCACCGGCTCGGCAGCCGTGGCCGAGGCCGTCGGGCTCTCGACGTGCAACCGCTGCGAGCTCTACATCGTCGGCGCCGATGCCGACGCGATGCGCGACGCCGCGGTCCAGGGTCTGGGCGCGCTGTCCGGGCACGCGGCCGAGCGGCTCGAGCCGATGCTGTACGTGCACCGCGGCGAGCCCGCCGCCCGCCATCTCTTCGGCGTCGCCGGCGGCCTCGACTCGATGGTGCCCGGCGAGGCTCAGATCCTGGCTCAGATCCGCGAGGCGTACGAGTCTGCCGCCGAGTGGGACACCACGGGCCCGGTCACGAACCGGCTCTTCCACCAGGCGCTCGAGGCGGGAAAGCGCGTGCGGCACGAGACGGCGATCGGCCAGGGCGGCGCCTCGCCGGCCTCCGTCGCCGCGGAGCTCGTCGCCGGCCGGCTCGGGGAGGAGCTCGCGGCGGCACGGGTGCTGGTGGTCGGTGCCGGACGCGTCGCCGAGCTGGTCGCCGCCAACCTCTCCGCCCGCGGCGTCGCCGCGATCGCCGTCGCCAACCGCGACCCGTCCCGGGCAGCCGCGCTCGCGTCGCGCTTCGGCGGCCGGGCGGTCGACCTGGCGGACCTGCGCGAGGCGATCGCAGCAGCCGACGTGGTCGTGGCCTCCACCGCGGCGCCGGAGCCGCTGATCGGCCCGGACGACGTGCCGCCGGGCCGGCGGGTGCTGATCGACCTGGCGGTGCCGCGCGACATCGACCCGGCGGTCGCCGGCGTCGACGGAGCGTCGCTTCACACCATCGACGACCTGGAGTCGGTGGTCGCCCGCACCATCTCGCTGCGCCACGGCGAGGCCGCCCAGGCGCGCGCGATCATCGCCGCGCACTCGTCGGCCTTCCGCGACTGGATGGCGGCGCTCGAGGTCGTCCCGGCCATCACCTCGCTGCGCGCGCACGCGGAGCGGATCCGGGTGGCTGAGCTCGAGCGGGCGCGGCTGGGCGACCTGTCCCAGGCCGAGCGCGAGCGGCTCGACGCGCTCACCCAGCGCATCGTGAACAAGCTCCTGCACCGGCCGACCGTCCGCCTGAAGCAGCTCGCCGCCGAGGACGAGTCGGGGCCGTATGCCGAGGCGGTCACCGAGCTCTTCGGGCTGGCCGCCGCCGAATGATCCGTCTGGGGACGCGCCGCAGCCGGCTGGCGACGGCGCAGGCCCGGATCGTGGCGGAGCGGCTGGGAAGCGCCGAGCTCGTGCCCATCTCGACCGAGGGCGACCGCGAAGCCGCGAGGCGGTTCGCCGAGATCGGCTCCGGCCGGGGTGTCTTCACCCGCGACATCGAGCGTGCGCTTCTTCAGGGAGAGGTCGACGCGGCGGTGCACAGCGCCAAGGATCTGACCGGCGACATGCCCGACGGGCTGGTGCTGGGAGCGATCCTCGAGCGAGGCGATCCGCGCGACGCCGTCTGCGGCCCGTTCGCGTCGCTGGCCGGGATCCCGGCGGGCAGCAGCGTCGGCACGTCGTCGGCGCGCCGGACGGGGCTCCTCGCCGAGCTCCGGCCTGACATCCGCGTCGTGCCGCTGCGCGGCAACGTCGACACGCGGCTTGCGAAGCTCGACGCCGGCGAGGCCGACGCGATCGTGCTCGCCGCCGCGGGCCTGGAGCGGCTCGGGCTGGGAGACCGGATCGCATTTTTGCTCGACCCGAGCGAGTTCGTGCCCGAGGCCGGACAGGGCGCGATCGCCGTCCAGGTGCGGGCAGGCGAGGAGTCGCTCGTGGCGGCGCTCGACCACGCACCGACCCGAGCCGCCGTCGAGGCCGAGCGGGAGTGCGTGCGCCGGCTCGGGGGCGGCTGCACGGCCGCCGTCGCCGCTCACGCCTGGCACGAGGACGGGGAGCTCAAGCTGCGGCACTGGACGGCCGCGTGACCGTGTACCTCGTCGGCGCCGGCCCGGGCGATCCCGGCCTCCTCACCGTCCGCGGGCGCGAGCTCGTGGAGCGGTGCGACGCGATCGTCTACGACCGGCTCGCCGATCCGCGCATCGTCGCGCTGGCGCCGGAGAGCGCCGAGCGGATCTACGCCGGCAAGCGTCCGGGCGAGCACGCCATGACCCAGGAGCGCCTGAACGAGGCGCTGGTCGAGCTGGGAGCGCGGCTGGCGACGGTGGTGCGGTTGAAGGGCGGCGACCCGTTCGTCTTCGGACGTGGGGGCGAAGAGGCGCTGGCACTCGAGGCCGCCGGGATCCCGTTCGAAGTGGTCCCCGGCGTGAGCTCCGCGTACGCGGTTCCCGCCTACGCCGGCATCCCGGTCACGCAGCGGGGGATGGCCGCCCAGGTCACGTTCGTCACCGGGCACGAGGACCCCGCGAAGCCGGAGAGCTCGATCGACTGGAGCTCGCTCGCGGCGACGCCGGGCACGCTCGTCTTCCTCATGGGCGTCGGCGCCCTCGAGGAGAACGCTCGCCGGCTGATCGCGCACGGGATGGCGGCCGACACGCCGGCCGCGGTGATCTCGCACGGTACGCGCCCCGACCAGCGCACGGTCACGGCGCCGCTCGCCCGGATCGCGGAGGCGGCCGCCGGCCTCTCGGCACCCGCCATCACGGTGGTCGGCGAGGTGGCCCGCATGCGCGAGCACCTGGCCTGGTTTGAGCACCGGCCGCTGCACGGGTGCCGGGTCGTCGTCACGCGGGCCCGCGCCCAGGCAAGCGGCCTTCGCGCCCGGCTCGAGGAGCTGGGGGCGGCGGTGATCGAGGCGCCCGCGATCCGGATCGAGCCGCTCCCGTTCGACCCGCCCGAGATCGGCCGCTACGACGTCCTCGTCCTGACGAGCGCAAACGGGGTGGAGCGCGTCCTGCCCGCCGACGTCCGCGAGCTGGCCGGCGTCACGGTGGCGGCGATCGGGACGGCCACGGCCGACGCGCTCGCCGCGCGCGGGATCGTCGCCGACGTCGTTCCGGCGCGGGCGGTGGGCGAGGCGCTCCTGGCCGAGCTCGGCGACGTGGCCGGCAAGCGGATCCTGCTCGCCGCGGCCGAGGGCGCGCGCGACGTCCTTCCGGACGGGCTCGCGGCGGGCGGGGCCGACGTGACCGTCCTTCGCACCTACCGGACGGTGCCCGAACCCGTGGACGCGGACGCCGTGCTCGCCGCCGACCTCGTCACGTTCACGTCGTCCTCCACGGTGGCGAACCTGGTTGCGGCGATGGGCAGCCGCGACCTCTCGGCACTCCGCGCCGTTTCGATCGGGCCGGTTACGAGCGCCAGCCTGCGCGAGGCCGGCATCGAGCCCGTCGCCGAGGCCGACCCGCACGACGTCACCGGGCTCATCCGGGCCGTCCACGAGGCCGCGGGTAGAGTCCCGGCATGGTGAGCCC
>DATIDU010000156.1:0-3660 GCA_035456145.1 Gaiellales bacterium
CGAGGCCGAGCACCATGCCGAGCACGAGCGACGACGCTGCGATCGCACCCCAGCCGAACGCCGCGCCCATCGGCGCATAGTGCGGTGTCGGCCGGCGGCGTTCAAGACCGCGGCCAACATCGCGCACGCGGGCGTCGGCGCGATCTGGCTCGCAGTCCCGCCGGCGCTGCTCGCGCCGATCGTGGTGGAGCCGATCTCGGGCGGCGTCGCGGTGGTGGATCCCCAACCACCGCGCGGCCGCCGCAGCTATCGGTTAGATGCCTAGAAACCGCCTGCAAAACGGCATGTTTTCGTCGGTTTGGCGCCGGGGCGCGCGGGTACGCGAGAACCAGACCGAAAGCGATGAGGCCGCGAGGCCTCGAGGGGGTGCAGATACATGGCGATCGTCGAGATGTGGAACTTCACGGTGGACACACCGCCGAACATCGATCTCACCGGTTTCAAGGTCGAGGCGACCGACGGCGAGATCGGCAAGGTCGACGAGGCGACGAACGAGGTCGGCGGCAGCTTCGTCATCCTCGACACCGGGCCGTGGATCTTCGGCAAGAAGGTCATGCTCCCGGCCGGCGTGATCCGGGACATCGACCCGGACACCGAGACGATCTTCGTCAACCGCACCAAGGACGAGATCAAGAACGCACCGGAGTTCGACGAGCAGCGGTACCACGACCAGGCCTACCGCGACGAGCTCGGCGGCTACTACAGCCACGGGTCGATGCGCCGCGACGAGGGCATCTAGCGTCGGCCGACACGCGAGCGAGGCCCCGCCCCGGCGGGGCCTCGCCGGTCCCTGCTGCGGCTACGCGGCAACGGTGACGCGAATGGCGGAGCCGTCCGCGAACACGATGTACCAGTCGCTGTGTCCCGGCGCGGGTGCGTACGCCTGCGCGATCTGAACCGACGGATCTCCCTGTCTCCCACTTGCGACCCAGCGACGCGCCGCGGCTGCTCGCACGTGCGGCGGAAGGAGGGACCACGCCTGCAACTGCGACGCGGTGGCTTCCTCGTCCACGGCCCGCGTCCGGATCGTCTCGGCGGTCGTCTCCGGCACGAGAGGTCGTGCCTTGCCGGTCGCCTCGGCGTCGTCGGCTTCCTCCTTCGAGGACTCGGTGGCCGAGGTGCCGAGCTCGAATCCGCCGGGTGCCTTGATCGAGGAGAAGCGGATGCCGAGGAGCGCGACCAGGAGGAGGATGCCTCCGACGCCGACGAGTGCCGTCGTGACCGTCTCCGGGATCGAGGAGACCGTCTGAACGCAGTCCTTCGCAGCCGTCGCCTTGCAGCCGGAGATCACTTCCCTGTGCTCGGGTGGCGAGAACAGCAGGACGCCCGCCCAGACGAGGATCGCGGCGCCGAGCGTTCCGGCGAATACGCGTTCGGCCGTCGTGAGGTGCTCTGGCTTGCTGGCCGCAGCGGAGCTCGAGTCCTCGGCCACATTCACCTTCCTGCGTCACGACGAGTCTCTGCCGCTCGAAGACGGTCGTCAAGGCGCGATCGACCCGGGACAGTCGCAGGCCTCACGGCTCCGCCGGGGCGCCGACGGCGGCTCCACTCGCCCGGGACGCCTTTCAGCTCGTGGCTCCGCGCTCGGCAAACGCGACGCGCGAGCCGATCTCGTAGCGCCGACTGTGGCTGCCCGCTCGAGTGCGCAAGGGCCGCGTCCGCCTTGCCCGCCCACCAGCGCAGCCGACCGGCCGGCGGGCGACTAGCCTGCCCGGCACGTGATCGTCTCGCTCCACGTCGCAACAGGCGCGGTGGGCGGAGCCCTCGCCGGCTCGAGGCGCCGCGCGGTTCCGCTCGGGCTCCTGCTTCATCTGGCCGGCGACCGGATGCCGCACCAGGACATCGGCGACCGCCGCTTCGAGATCCGCTCCGGAGTTGCCGCCGTGCTGCTCCTGGCCCTCGCGCGCGGCCCGCTCGACCCCGCCGTGACGGGGGCGCTGGCGGCATCGGCTCCGGACCTGGAGCACGTCCTCAGGCTCCCGCGGCCGGGCGGGCGGAAGCTCTTCCCGAGCCATCGCTTCCACGGCTGGCACCGGAGCGGCGGCGTCCCGGCCCGGGCTCAGCTTCTGGCCGCCGGCTTCCTGATCGGCGCCGTTCTGGGCCCGCGCCTCGTGCCGCGGTAAACCCATCCCTCGAACGAGGGATGCCGGCTTGAGGACTTGCGGAGGCCGCCGATGTAGGCCCGGTGCGCCGCCCGCTGCTCGTGCTCGTGTTGCTTGCGACCATCGCCGCCGCCCTCCCGAGAGCCGGCTTCGCGAAGACGAAGTGGCCCTCCTCCGGCTCCAAGTCGGGCCACGCCACCCGCGTCCAGAGGCTCGCCCGGAGGGTCGTCGGCTACGCCCGCGATCAGATCGGTGTGGCCTACAGCTGGGGCGGCACCTCCCGTGCGACGGGCTTCGACTGCTCGGGCCTCGTGTACGCGGCCTACCGCTCGATCGGCTGGAAGATCCCGCGCTCGTCGTGGGACCAGCTACGCGCCGGCCGCCCGGTCCGCTTCGCGCGGCTGCGCCCGGGCGACCTGCTCTTCACCGAGGGCGGGGGCCACGTCCAGCTCGTGGTCTCGAAGCGCGCCGCGATCTCGGCCCCGCAGACCGGCGAGCGCGTTCGCTACGTGCCCCTGGCGCAGCTCCGCCCGGCGTTCGCCGGCGCGCGGCGTGTCCTGCGCTAGCCGGCGAAGCTCCGCGCCCTCGTCGTCGTCACGCCGGCTGAGGAGCGAGCGGTCCGGCCTCGGACCTCAAGCCCCCCGCGATGATCGGGGCGGGCTTGAACCCCTTCACCGTCAGGTAGATGCCGAGGAAGAGCTCCCAGATGATCTCGGTGTGCATCAGGTAGCCGAGAATCAGCCCGTTCCCGACCCCGAGCGCGAGGATCTCGTTCTGCCGCTTGAGGATCGCGAACAGCACGAGCGCGGTCCCGACGTTCGCGAGGATCAGGATCAGCTCCAGTGTCGCGCCGAGCACGCCCGTCGTTCGAGCGATCTTCTGGGATCCACCTGGTACCTCCTCGTCTTGGAACCGACCCAAGCCTCGCCGCGACCCAAGCGGACGGGAGTCGACGTGAACAGACGACGTGAGAGCATCGCCGCCGTGGAGTGGGTCGAGTTCACGACGCACGGCGACGGGCGGCTGATCGCGGGTGGCCGCCGCGGGAGCGGGCCGCCGGTGCTGCTGCTCCACGGAGGGCCGGGGCTCGGCTTCGAGTACCTGCGCGGCCTCGCCGACGAGCTCGCCGGGGAGAACGACGTCGCCTGGTACCAGCAGCGGGGCCAGGAGCCTTCGGCGGTGGAAGGGCCCTACACCGTGGCGGCGGACGTCGGAGATGCAAGGCGCGTACTCGACGCGCTCGACTGGGAGAAGGCGTACGTCGTCGGCCACTCGTGGGGCGGGCAGCTCGCCCTCCACGTCGCGGAGGTGATGCCGGAGCGACTCCTGGGCGTGCTGGCGGTCGACCCGCTCGGGGCGGTCGGCGACGGACGCTGGCCCGAGTTCGACGAGGAGATGTCCCGCCGCACGCCGGAGGCGGTGCGCGAGCGGGCGCGCGAGCTCGACGAGCTGTCGACGGCCGGCGAGGCCGACGACGAGCTGGCGCTGGAGGGCTTTGCGCTGGTCTGGCCCGCGTACTTCGCCGATCCGGACGCAGCACCGCCGATGCCGGAGGTGC
>DATIDU010000157.1:0-3154 GCA_035456145.1 Gaiellales bacterium
AGCGGCGTGCGGCGCGCGCTGATGATGCCCGCCGGCGACGGGCTCTCGCCCACGCTCGCCCGCCAGCTCACGCGGCGCACCGGCGACGCCGTGTTCGCGGAGCTCGAGGAGCTCGAGATGAAGCTCACCTCGACCGCGGCCGACACCACGCGGGCCGTCGAGCTCATGTGCGCGGCCGGCGTCGGCGCGATCGTCGTCCTCGGCGGCGACGGCACCCACCGCGTGGTGGCCAAGGCGTGCGGCGAGGTGCCGATCTGCGCCCTCTCGACCGGCACCAACAACGTCTTCCCCGAGATGCGCGAGGCGACGGTGGCCGGGATGGCGACAGGGCTGGTCGCCACCGGCCGCGGCGGCCGGCGCGCCCTCGTGCGTGAGGCGGCGCTCGTCGTCGAGCGCGACGGCGCGCCACCGGACCTCGCCCTCGTCGACGTCGCCGTGACCCGCGACCGCTTCGTCGGCGCGCGTGCGCTCTGGCGCCACGATGCCCTGCGCGAGCTGTTCGTGGCCTTCGCCGACCCGGGGGCGGTCGGGCTGTCGTCGGTCGCCGGCCAGCTCGCCCCGATGCGGCGCGGCGGCCGACGCGGGCTGCACGTGCGCCTCGCCGAGGACCGCGCCGCGGCCGAGGTGGTCCTGAGCGTCGCCCTCGCCCCCGGCCTCGTGACCGAGGTCGCGGTGGCGAGCTTCGCCCCGCTGGAGCCCGGCGAGCGCGTGGCGCTGGCGCCCGGCCATGGCACGCTGGCGCTCGACGGCGAGCGCGAGATCGAGCGCCGCGGCGACGACGGCGCCACCGTCCGGATCACGACCGGGCCGCGGCGCATCGACGTCGACGCCGTCATGCGCGACGCGGCCGGCGCGAACGCAACCTGGATGCAACCTGCGACGGGTTAGGCTCGGCGCGATCGACCGCCGTCTCCGCAGGAGGAGAGCCCATGTCAGCTGTCGCGCCGCCGTCCTCGGGGGAGCTCACCAAGGACCAGCTGCTCGAGGCCTATCGCGTGATGCGGACCATCCGCGAGTTCGAGGAGCGTCTGCACACCGAGTTCGCCACGGGGGAGATCCCCGGCTTCGTCCATCTCTACGCGGGCGAGGAGGCCATAGCCGCGGGCGTCTGCGCCCACCTCGGCTCCGGCGACTACGTGGCCAGCACCCACCGCGGCCACGGCCACTCGATCGCCAAGGGCTGCGACGTCGCGGCGATGATGGCCGAGATCTACGGCAAGCAGGACGGCATCTGCCACGGCAAGGGCGGCTCGATGCACATCGCCGACCTCGAGAAGGGCATGCTCGGCGCGAACGGGATCGTCGGCGGCGGCCCGCCGCTCGTGTGCGGCGTCGGCCTCACCGCCAAGGTCACCGGCTCCGACCAGGTCGCGGTCTCCTTCACCGGCGACGGCGGCTCCAACCAGGGCACCTTCCTGGAGAGCCTCAACCTGGCCGCGGCCTGGCACCTGCCGGTCGTCTTCGTGGTCGAGAACAACGGCTACGCCGAGTCGACGTCGCCGAACTTCCACCAGAACGGCGTGGACCTCATCAAGCGCGCCGACGGCTTCGGCCTGCCCGGCATCAGCGTCGACGGCTTCGACTTCTTCGCCGTCCACGAGGCGGCGGGCGAGGCCATCGCCCGCGCGCGCTCGGGCGGCGGCGCGTCGCTCATCGAGTGCAAGGGCATGCGCTACTACGGCCACTTCGAGGGCGACCAGCAGACCTACCGCGCGCCCGGCGAGGTCGACGAGCTGCGCCGCACGCGCGACTGCCTGGAGGCCTTCGCGCGGCGCGTCACCGAGGCCGGGATGGTCGAGGCCGACGAGCTGTCCGCCATCGACGCCTCCGTGCGGTCGCTCATCGACGACAGCGTCGAGCGGGCCAAGGCGGGCGCCGAGCCCACGCCCGACGAGCTCATCACCGACGTCTACGTCAGCTACTGAGGCAGGAGCGCACAGCCATGGCTCGACGCATCACCTATCAGCAGGCCATCAACGAGGCGCTCGCCCAGGAGATGGAGCGCGACGAGACCGTCGTGCTCATGGGCGAGGACATCGCCGGCGGCATGGGCGCCGGCGGCGAGGAGGACGCGTGGGGCGGCGTCCTCGGCGTGACCAAGGGCCTCTACCACCGCTTCCCCGGCCGCGTGCTCGACACGCCGATCTCGGAGTCGGCCTACGTCGGCGCGGCGGCCGGCGCCGCCGCCTCGGGGCTGCGCCCCGTGGCCGAGCTCATGTTCGTGGACTTCATGGGCGTGTGCTTCGACCAGATCTTCAACCAGGCGGCGAAGTTCCGCTACATGTTCGGCGGCAAGGCCAAGACGCCGATGGTCATCCGCACCATGTGGGGAGCCGGCATCCGCGCCGCGTCGCAGCATTCGCAGTCGCTGCACCCGCTGTTCACGCACATCCCGGGGCTGAAGGTCGTGGCCCCCTCGACGCCCTACGACGCCAAGGGCCTGCTCATCCAGGCCATCCGCGACGACGACCCGGTGATCTTCTTCGAGCACAAGATGCTCTACGCCACCGAGGGCGACGTGCCCGAGGAGGCCTACGCGATCCCCTTCGCCGAGGCCAACTTCGTGCGCGAGGGCGACGACGTGACGATCGTCGCGCTCGGGCGGATGGCGCTCCTGGCCCAGCAGGCCGCGGCCGAGCTCGACGGCGAGGGCATCTCGTGCGAGATCGTCGACCCCCGCACGACCTCGCCGCTGGACCTCGACTCGATCCTCGAGAGCGTCGAGAACACGGGCCGGCTCGTGGTGGTGGACGAGGCCAATCCGCGCTGCGGCTTCGCGGCCGACATCGTGGCCCAGGTCTCGCAGGAGGCCTTCGGGTCGCTGAAGACGGCGCCGCGGATGCTGACCCCGCCGCACAGCCCGGTGCCGTTCTCGCCGGTCCTCGAGGACGCCTATGTCCCCACGCCCGACCAGATCGCGGCGACGGTGCGCGAGGTGGCCGGCGCGACGGCGAAGGCATGAGCTCCGAGATCCAGAAGCTGGGCATGCCCAAGTGGGGCCTGTCCATGACCGAGGGCCGCCTCGTCGAGTGGCTCGTCGACGAGGGGTCCGAGGTCGCCGTCGGCGACGAGGTGGCCGAGGTCGAGACCGACAAGCTCAACGGCGCGGTCGAGAGCCCGGTGGCCGGCGTGCTGCGCCGGCACGTCGCCTCGG
>DATIDU010000158.1:0-7615 GCA_035456145.1 Gaiellales bacterium
ATGGTTCCCCGCCCGCCGGACGTCGCGAGCACGATTCACGGCGACGTCGCCCGCTTCGTCCTGCGTGAGGATTGGCTGGAGCAGATCGATCCCGCCGTCGCCTGGTCGAGCCGCAAGTGGGAGCTGGAATACGCAACCGAAGCGAAGCTCTACAACTACCGCGATCCCGACGCCACGCACTCCGGAGCGGAGCTGGTACCGGAGCTCGCCGCAGGCTTCCCTCGGGCCTCAGCCGATGAACGGACCTTCACCATCGCCGTGCGGCCGGGGTTTCGATTCTCTCCTCCCTCCGGCCGCCCTGTCACGTCGCAGACCCTGCGGTACTCGATCGAGCGGGCGCTCTCGCCCGACCTGGGCGACTTCCGCCCCGCCTCGTTCTTCCTCACGGATCTCGCCGGCGAGGACGCCTATCTCAACGGCACGGCGCCACACATCCGAGGCCTCAGCGTCCGCGGATCGCAGCTCGTGATGCGCTTCACGGCGCCGAAGCCCGACCTGGCCGAGATCCTCGCCATGCCGTTCTTCGCGGCCGTTCCGGACGGCACGCCGGCGAGCGGCTTCGACGTCCAGGCGCACCCCATCCCGTCCGCCGGCCCGTACTACCTGAGCTACGACAACGGTGGCTGGCAGGCGGTCCTGCGACGGAACCCCAACTACCACGGCGCCCGGCCCCGGCGTTTGGACGCCGTCGTGTACGAGATGGGCATCAACACCGGCCCGGCCGCGAAACGGATCGAGAACGGGACGCTCGACTACGCATCGGAGGCATATCCGGACGCCGGCGTCTTCGCACCGGGGCTTCCCGTAAGCCGCATCTACGGCGCCGCGGCGAAGCAGCCCGGCCGGCCCTGGTACGCATCCGTCCCCGCGCCGGGGACGAACTTCCTCGGCTTCAACGTCCAGCGGGGGATCTTCCATGATCTGCGGTGGCGAAAGGCCGTGAACTACGCCATCGATCGCCCCGCGCTGGCGGCGGTCAGCGGTGGACAGGCCACCGACCACTACCTGCCCCCGATGCAGCGGGTGCGGACGGGCGTCCACGTCTATCCCGTCCACGCGCCCACGGCAGACGACATCGCAAGGGCCCGGGCACTGGTCGGGCACGCGTCCGCGAACGCGCTGCTGGCGACGTGCGAGGAAACCGCCTGCAGGGCGCGCGCGCGCATCTTGAAGCAGGATCTGGCGCGTATCGGCATCCACCTGAGGGTGCGGGAATACAACCGCGTCCAGGAAGCGCCTCCCCCGGGCTATGACATGGTGGACGCGGGTTGGCTCGTCGACGAGTTCGACCCGATCAACGTCCTCGGGATCTTCGCGGGCGCGCAGAATCCGGACAGCACGTTCGACGACCCCTATTGGAGCCGGAGGGTGGACGCGGCCGCAACGCTCCCGCCGCCCGAAAGGTTCGACGCCTTCGCCCGCGTGGAGCTTGCGCTGATGCGGCACGCCGCGCCGTGGGCCGCGTACTCCACAGTCGGGACGCCGGCGTTCTTTTCGGCCCGGCTCGGATGCATCCGGTTCAGCCCGGTGTACAGCGGCCCGGACGTCGCCGCCCTCTGTATCAACGGGGGGTGAGGACGCCATGCGGGCCTGTCCGAGATAGGCTTGGCGGCATGAGCACAGGAGTCTTCACCCTTCCCCAGCCGGTCAACGAGCCGGTGCGCGACTACTCGCCCGGATCGCCGGAGCGCGCCAGCCTCAAGGCCACGCTCGCCGACATGGCCGGGCGCCAGATGGAGATCCCGATGGTCATCGGCGGCGAGGAGGTGCGCACCGGGAACACCGCCGACATCGTCATGCCCCACGACCACCAGCACGTCCTCGGCCAGTTCCACCAGGGCGGCGAGAAGGAGGTCGAGCGGGCGATCGCCGCGGCCGCCGAGGCCAGGCGCGAGTGGAGCGCGATGTCGTGGGAGGCGCGGGCGTCGGTCTTCCTCCGCGCGGCCGAGCTCCTCTCCGGGCCGTGGCGCGACACGATGAATGCGGCGACCATGCTCGGGCAGTCGAAGACGGCGTATCAGGCCGAGATCGACGCCGCCTGCGAGCTGACCGACTTCTGGCGCTGGAACGTCACCTACATGCACCGGCTGATGAGCGAGCAGCCGATCTCCTCGTCGGGCATGTGGAACCGGATCGAATACCGGCCGCTGGAGGGCTTCGTCTTCGCGGTCGCGCCGTTCAACTTCACGGCGATCGCCGGGAACCTGCCGACGGCCCCGGCCATGATGGGCAACACCGTCATCTTCAAGCCGGCGTCCACGGCCGTCTACTCGTCGTACTTCCTGATGAAGCTCTACGAGGAGGCGGGCCTCCCGCCGGGCGTCATCAACATGGTGCTCGGTTCGGGTCGCTCGATCGGCGACCCGGTCCTGGCGCATCCCGACCTCGCGGGGATCCACTTCACGGGCTCGACCCCGGTCTTCCAGAACATGTGGCGCACGGTCGGCAAGAACATCGACAGCTACCGCGGCTATCCGCGGCTCGTCGGCGAGACCGGCGGGAAGGACTTCATCTTCGCCGACCCCTCCGCCGATCCGGAGGCGGTCGTGACGGCGGTCGTCCGGGGCGGATTCGAGTACCAGGGCCAGAAGTGCTCGGCCGCTTCGCGGGTCTACGCGCCGTCGAACCTGTGGCCCCAGATGCGCGACGCCCTCGCCGAGCAGGTCTCGGAGATCCGGATGGGCGACGTGCGCGACTTCCGCAACTTCATGGGCGCGGTGATCGACAGGTCGTCGTTTGCGACCCAGAAGGAGGCGGTCGAGCTGGCGACCGGCGCGAACGACGCGCAGGTCGTGGTCGGCGGCGACTGCGACGACTCGACGGGCTGGTTCGTGTCGCCGACCGTCATCGAGACGTCCGACCCCGGCTTCGACCTCATGCGCCGGGAGCTCTTCGGCCCGGTCGTCACCGCCTACGTCTACGACGAGAAGCGAGTCGACGACACGCTCGACCTCGTCGACTCCACGTCGCCGTACGCGCTGACGGGCGCAGTCTTCGCCACCGACCGACGCGCCATCGAGCACGCGGCGCAGGCGCTTCGCAACGCGGCCGGCAACTTCTACGTGAACGACAAGCCGACCGGCGCGGTGGTCGGCCAGCAGCCGTTCGGCGGCGCACGGGCCTCTGGGACGAACGACAAGGCCGGGTCGATGTGGAACCTGATCCGGTGGGTGAGCGCACGGACGATCAAGGAGACGTTCGTGCCGCCGACCGACTACCGCTACCCGTTCATGGGCGCGGAGTAGGCGATCTCAACCGCCCCGGCCGGAAGGCCGATGAGGATGGGGTGGACGATGAACGGCGGGAGTTCTTCCGGGTCATGATCCGGCTGCCGGTCCGCTGCCTGGCGGTGGCGGCCGACGGCGCGGCCTCGCTCATGATGGTGCGGTCGGTCGACCTCTCGGCCGGCGGCGTCTGCGTCGTTTCCGACCGGGTGCTCAACTCGGGCGACATCGTCCGGCTCGCGTTCCAGGTGCCGGACTGCACCCTCTTCAAGATCGAGGGGCACGTGGCCCACGCCGAGGTTCTGCACGACGGCCTGCGCCGCTACGGGCTGGAGTTCGCGGAGCTCAACCGCGCGACCGAGCAGCGCATGTTCAAGGCCGTCTTCGAGCAGGAGCAGGTGAACGCCGGCCGCCATGCGCACGTGCGGATGACCGTGTGGGAGCCGGTGACGTGCCGGCTGGACGGCGAGCCGGTCACGTTTCCCGCACACGCGCTCCAGCTCTCCACCGACGACGTGCAGATCATCACCCGCCGCTCGCTCAGCGCCGGTGAGCGGCTGCACGTGGCGATGGACGACGCCGGGCTCGGGTTCCGCGTCGATGCGGAGGCGGAGGTGATCGAGGTGCAGCAGGACCCCCGCGGCTCGCACGTCGCCGTCCTCGCCTTCGACGGCCTCGACCGCGTCACCCGCTCGAGCATCCTGCGCCGCGCGATGGAGCAGGAGCGCCGCGAGCGCGCCGGCGAGTGAACAAACGGGGTCAGACCCCAATTTTTCACGGGCGAGCGTAGTTGACGAGCGAGGCGTGAATGCGAAAGCCGAGCGACTCGTAGAGCGCACACGCCGGCTCGGTGGCGCAATAGACGATCGCCTGCCTGCCGGCTTCCTCGTGGAGCCGTCGGAGCGCGAAGGTGCACACGGCCCTGCCGAGGCCGCGGCGGCGGAACTCCTCCCGCACGCCGACCGGCTCGAGCTCGCCGACACCGTGTGCGTCGTCGGGCCAGCACAGGCAGTAGGCGGCGAAGCGACCGTCCGGCGCCTCGACGACGCAGTCGAGCGACTCGCGGTACGGCCATTGCGTGCGCAGCTGCGCGTAGCTCAACTCGGTGAGGCGTGACGGCGCCCACACGTCCCGATGGATCGAGACCCGCTCGGGGATGTCGTCCGGGCCGACCGTCCGGTAGCTCCACCCGGCCGGCAGCGGCGGCGGCTCGGACGGCTCCGGGACATCCCGCGCCAGGAAGTGCATGGGCTCGCCGGGCAGCGTGAAGCCGTGCCGGGCGAGCGCGGCCCGCCGCTCCGCGTCGTGGGCGAACGCGAACGCCGCCTGCGCCCCTGGGTGGTCGAGGATCTCGTCGAGCAGGTGCAGGTGGTCAGGATGGACATCGTGTTCGAGCCGGCCGCTGCCGTCACCCCGGAGCCACGACCAGCCGACGAGACGGCGTCCGTCATCCGTCCAGAGACGGATGTCCCACTCGTTCTCGCGGTTCTCGTGCCCGCGCAGGTTCCACGCCAGGTCGCCGACGTGCCACTGCGCGCGAGCGCCGAGCGTGCCCCGCTCTTCGAGTGCGAGCGCCTGCATCGCTGAGACGATCTCGGGCGTCAATTGCACCGGCGGATTATGCGCCCATGAACGATTGGTGCCTGACCCCAATTCTTCATCGGGCTAGGCTCCCGGCATGCGCGTCGCGGTGATCGGCCTCGGGACGATGGGTGGCCCCATGGCGCGGCATCTGATCGAGGCCGGGCACGAGGTGACCGTGCACAACCGCACCCGCGAGCGCGAGGAGCCGCTGGCGGCCCTCGGCGCGGCGCGAGCCGCCTCGCCGGCCGACGCGGCCCGGGGCGCGGATGCCGTCCTCACCTGCGTCTCCGACACGCCCGACCTCGAGGAGGTGCTGCTCGGGCCGGGCGGCGTCGCCGAGGGGCTCGGCAACGGCGGCCTCGTGGTCGACTGCTCGACCGTCTCGCCGTCGGCGACCGCCGAGATCGCCGCCCGCCTGCGTGAGCGGGGCATCGGCATGGTCGACGCGCCCGCCTCCGGCGGCTCGGAGGGGGCCGAGAAGGGGACGCTCACGATCTTCTGCGGCGGGAGCGACGAGGACTTCGCCCGCGCAGGAGAGATCCTGAACGCGTTCGGGAGCCGCATCACCCACCTTGGCCCGAGCGGCGCGGGCCAGACGGCCAAGGCCGTGAACCAGGTGATGATCGCCGGCACCTACGCGAGCGTGGGGGAGGGCATTGCGCTCGCCCAGGCCGCCGGCCTTCCCATCCCGGAGCTGCTCGAGGCGCTCTCGGCGGGCGCCGCGGCGTCGTGGGTGCTCACCAACCGGGCCGGCAACATGGTCGACGACACCTATCCGCTCGGGTTCAAGCTGGCGCTCCACCGCAAGGACCTCGGCATCGCGCTCGACGAGGCGGCTCGCGAGAGCCTGCCGCTCGCGGTGACCGAGACGGTCGCCGCGCAGGAGGACGAGCTGATGGCCGCCGGCCACGGGGACGAGGACGTGAGCGCCGTTGCCCGCATCCCCAAGCGCACCGCGGGGCAGCCGGCATGACCCTCGTCATGTACGTGAAGCCCGGCTGCCCATGGTGCGACGAGCAGCGCGAACGGTTTCGCTCCCAGGGCATCGAGTGGGAGGAGATCGACGCCCAGGCCGACCCGGTCGCCCGCCAGGAGCTGATCCGCTACACCGACGGCACGCGCACCGTGCCGACCGTCGTCGAGGACGGCCAGGTGGTGTCGATCGGCTTCGACGGCCACGGCTGACACGTCTGATCCCGCCCGTCGGGCGGGCAGGCCGGCGGGCTAGAGGCGGGCCGGCACCGGGTCGAGCTCGAACGGCATCATCCTGAGCGCCTCGTCGTAGCGACGCAGCACGGCGTCGCGATCCGGGCCGGCGAGCGCGATCAGGGCGAGGCGGTGGCTCACGACGTCGTCGTCGTTCTCGGAGAGGCGCTGCCCGGGCCGGACGAGCACCTCGACGTGGGCGTGGCCGAAGCGCTCGAGCACCGCCGTCGGGTCGGGCACCGAGCGCACGACCGCGTCTTCGTAGGCACGCACCACGAAGCTCGCCGCGACGATCCCCTCGCGGCGCGGGGGCAGATGCGGCTCGCGTCCGGCGGCGAGGTCGAGCTGGAGCTCGTACGACGAGACGCCGTGCACGGCCTTCACGAGCGGCGCGAACTGGGAGGCCATGCGGCCGTTCACCTCGACGATCGAGAGCGAGCCGTCGGCGGCGACGAAGAACTCGATGTTGAAGAGGGAGCCGTCGAAGCCGAGCCCAGGCATCAGCCGGGCGGCGACGTCGGCCATCCGGGCCTGGATCTCGGCCGGCAGTGCGCTCGGGTATTCGAACCGGAGAAAGCTGATGCTGTTCGGGTGCAGCACCGCGTCGGTCACGCCGATCGGTGTCATCCGGCCGTCGTGCATGAAGCCCTCAAACGTCACGAGATCGCCCTCGAGCAGCTCCTCGGCCACGAGCGTCCGGAAGGTGCGGCCCTCGAGCGCGCGGTCGTAGGCGGTGACGCCGTCGATCTGCGCCCGGGCGGCGGCGACGGCGGCGGAGAAGTCGTCTGGCCCGTCGATGCGATAGGCGAGCTGCGAGAGGTGGGCCGACACCGGCTTCAGGAAGAACGGGAACGGCAGCGGGGGAGCCGGGTCCGGGACGTCGAGGTCGACAGCCGCGAAGGCCGGCGTGGCGTCCGGGACGATCTTCGCCTGCACGCGGCGGCAGGCGAGCTTGTCGTGGCAGCGCATGAAGGCGGCCCGGCCCGGGCCCGGCAGACCGAGGCGCTCGGCGAGCACGGCCGCCAGGTGGGCGGTCGCGTCGTTCGAGCCCATCACGCCGTCGGAGGTCGGCCCGAAGCGCGCCATGTGCTCGACGAACGCCCCAGGGTCGAACCGGGGGCCGATCGGCTCGCCTGCCAGGCGGACGGCGAAGCGGTCCATGATGCGCTCGTCCGCGAGGTTCAGGCGGTCGCGCTGCCCGGGGCAGAGGACAAGGACGGTGGGGATACGGGTGTCGTCGCTCATGCGTCGGCCGAATAGTGACGGAGCCGCGGCCTTCAGGCCAGGTGCTCGGCCACGTTGTCCTCGTTCCTACCCCCAGACTCGCTCGGCGGTTCGCGCGAGCACGTCGAGCTTTGCACGCTGGTCGTCGGTCGTGATGGCATTCCCGACGACCGAGGTCGCAAAACCGCATTGCGGGCTGATCGCCAGCCGTTCGAGGTCGACGTGGGCGGCCGCCTCGTGGATGCGCCGCTCCAGCTCGTCGGGCGTCTCCCGCCGCCCCGATTTGGTCGTGACGAGACCGAGCACCACCATCCGGTCGTCGGGCACGTGCTCGAGCGGCTGGAACGAGCCCGACCGCTCGTCGTCGTACTCGAGCA
>DATIDU010000159.1:0-4493 GCA_035456145.1 Gaiellales bacterium
TGCACCCGCCTAGAGGGGTTTCGGCCCGGGCGGCGAAGCGAGGACGGTGCAGAGAGGGGCGCTTGCTCTGGGGCTGACCTGCGCGATCGTCGGCACCTTTGCGCCCGCGGTCGCGCTGGCCGACGTGTCGGCCGAGGCCACGCTCGCCGACCGCTACTCGCCGGTGGTGCGCCTCGTTGCCCAGACCGAGGAATGCGGGTCGGGCGAGCCGTACTCTCCGATCGACGCCGATGCCGTCCTCGGAAACGACCAGGTCGCGCTGCGCGGCCCGTGGCAGGAGAGCAACCTCGTGAGCGTCGCTCCGACGGCGTCCGATCTCGCGGTGGGGCTCAAGAACTACCACCTCGACTTCCCCGGCGATGCGCTCCGGCCGGGGTGCACGTACGAGCAGTGGGAGCGCAGCCTCGGCACGGCGGCCATCCCCACGACATACGCCCACGTCGTGTCGGAATCGGGAAAGACGGCGCTCCAGTACTGGTTCTTCTACATCTACAACGACTTCAACAACAAGCACGAGGGCGACTGGGAGATGATCCAGCTCGTTTTCGACACGCCCGATGCGATCGCCGCGCTGGCGGTCAAGCCGGCCGAGGTCGGCTACAGCCAGCACGACGGCGCCGAGCGCGCGGGCTGGAACGACTCCAAGCTCGAGAAGGTCGGCGGTACGCATCCCGTCGTGTATCCGGCCGAGGGCTCGCATGCGAACTACTACGAGCCCGCCCTGTATCTCGGGAGCAGCGCCGCGGAGGGCGTCGGCTGCGACAACACGCGCGGGCCGTCGCGCGAGCTGCGCCCCGCCGTCCGCGTCGTGCCGGCCGACCGGACCGCGATGGTCGCCGAGTACCCGTGGCTCGCGTACCAGGGCCACTGGGGCGAGGCGCATGCCGGCTTCTACAACGGTCCCACCGGGCCGAACACCCAGGTCAAGTGGGACCATCCGATCACCTGGGCGTCCACGAGCTGGCGACCGTCGGCCTTCGCAGTCCCCGGCGGCGTGAACGACGTCCCCCGCGCCACGGATCTCTTCTGTGAGGGTGTGGCGGCGGGCTCGACGGTGCTGACCGCGGCGGTGCGCGGAGGGCCGGCCGTATTCCTGGCGGCGCTCGTGGCGCTGATCCTCGTCGTGCTCGCAGTCGTGCGGATGCAGTGGCGCCCGTCCCAGCCGTTCGCCCTGGCGCGGCGCCGCACGCTCGGCCAGATCCTGGTGGCCTCGGCCCGCGTGTACCGCGAGAACCCGCGCCTCTACATGACGATCGGCCTTCTCTTCCTCCCGGTCTCGCTGGTCGTCGCCGGCATCCAGCAGCTCCTCTTCAACCTGATCGGGCTCGACGTGCTCTCCGACGTCACCGGGCAGACCAACGCCGCGGTGGTGGCGGCGGCCCTCAGCATCGGCCTCGTCGTGATGCCCATCGTGCTCACGGTCGTGCAGGCCATGGTGGCGTCCTCGCTGACGTCGGCGTCCGAGGAGCGCGAGCTCCTGCCGCGCACCGCCTACGCCGCCATCAAGGAGCGGATCGGGCCGCTGATCCAGGCGCTGGCCGCCACCGTGCTCGTGGTCGTCGCACTCCAGCTGACCGTTGTCGGGGTGCCTGTCGCCGTTTGGGTGCTCGTCCGCTGGTCGCTCTTCGCCCAGTGCGTCGTTCTCGAGCGGCTCCCGTGGGCTCGCGCGCTCCGCCGCAGCCACCTCCTGGTGCGCGGCCACTGGCTGCACGTCGCGTGGGTCACGCTGGTCGTGGTCGGGGTCGCGCTCCTGATCGGCCCACTCATCGGGGTTGTGCTGCTGCTCGTAACCCCGCTCAGCCTGGTCGCGGTGAACGTGGTCTCCGGGATCGTCTACGTCCTCACGATCCCCTACGCGGCGATCGCGACGACCTACGTCTACTACGACCTGCGTGTCCGGGAACAGACCGAGCACGAGCCGCTCGTGCTCCCCGCCGAGGCCGTGCTGGACTGAGCTGAAGATCGGGGTCAGACCCCCGTTGTTCAGCCGCCGCCGTAGATCGAGATGGGGAGGTCGAGCAGGCGGTCGGACTCGGTGTCGGGGAGGAGGGCCAGCTCGGCCTCGTGCTCGGCGAGGAGCTCGCGGGCGCCGGGGCAGAAGCGAAGCAGTGCGGCCTCGGCCTCGGCAACCGTTGGGGCGGACGTCAGCTCCGGCTTCACCAACTTCGCGTCGGCCATCCCGCGCAGGTACCAGCCGTAGAACTTGCGCAGGAAGCTCGCAGCCCGGTCGCCCATCTCGCGTTCGACCTCGCGCATGAAGCGGATCAGCTCTGCGACGACCTCCGCCGGCTCGGGCCGCTCGGCTCCGCGCTCGGCCATCGCCTGGAGCGTCCACGGCTGTCCCTGGGCGCCGCGGCCGACCATGACCGCGGCCGCGCCGGTCGAGTCGACGACCCGCTCGGCGCCGGCCCGGTCGACGATGTCGCCCGAGGCGACGACCGGCACCGCGACGCGCTCGACCAGCTCCGCCGTGAGCGCATGGTCGGCGGTGCCCGTGTACATCTGCTTCGCCGACCGCGGATGCAGCGTGAGCGACCCGACGCCGACCGCCTCCAGCCGCGGCCCCAGCTCGAGCGCGTCGCGCGAGCCGTTGTCGACGCCGCGGCGCATCTTGACCGTCACCGGCACGTCGACGGCGTCCACCACGGCGCCGGCGAGCCGGCAGGCCAGCTCGTGGTCTGCGAGCGCGCTCGCACCCGCGCCGGTCTTCGTCACCTTGCGGACGGGGCAGCCGAAGTTGATGTCGACGATGTCGGCCCCGGCGTCGACCACCATCTGCGCCGCCTCGGCCATCCGATCGGGGTCGGAGCCGAAGATCTGGACGGCGAGCGGGTGTTCGTCGCGGGCGATCCGCAGATAGCCGAGGGTGCGCTCGTTGGCGTGGGCGAGCCCCGCCGCCGACACCATCTCCGAGCACACGAGGCCCGCCCCGAACCGGCGCCCCTGACGGCGAAAGGCCTGCACGGAAACCCCTGCCATCGGCGCAAGCACGATGCGCGACGGGATGACGACGTCTCCGATCGACCACGGCTGTGTGAGATCGGCCACCGCCGGGCATGGTAGAGCCTCGAACCGCGGATCAGGCAGGACCGGTTGACCGCGGTTTCGAGGTTGCATATAATCCCGCCTCCCTCGGTGCCAGCCGGTGCATTAACCGCTGCAAAACTGCGGAATCCCGGCGACACCGTTTTCGTGCATAGGGGGCAGAAGGGCAGGAAGTGGACAAGGACGTCATCCTCACCCCAGACGGCTACGAGAAGTTGAAGCAGCAGATCGAGGAGCTCGAGACCACGAAGCGTCGCGAGGTCGCCGACCGCATCCGCGAAGCGCGCGAGTTCGGCGACATCACCGAGAACTCCGAGTACGACGATGCCAAGAACGAGCAGGCGCTGCTCGAGCACCGCATCGCGCGGCTCAAGGAGCAGCTCCGCTCGGCGAAGGTGATCGACCCCAAGGACATCGGCACGGATGTGGTGTCGGTCGGCACGCGGGTCCGCGTCAAGGACGTGGATCACGGCGATGTCGACACCTACGAGATCGTCGGCTCGGCCGAGGCCGACCCCGCCAACTCCCGGCTCTCGAACGAGTCGCCTGTCGGCCGGGCGCTCATCGGCCGCAAGAAGGGCGAGACGGTCGAGGTGTCGGTGCCCGCCGGGGCGATCCGGCTCAAGATCATGGACATCAAGGCCGCGTAACGCGGCGAGAAAGCGGCCGCCGTCTCACCGCTTTGCGGTATGTGACGGCCGGCCGGTCCGCCTACGCTGTGCCCGCATGCGGCGGACAACGGGTCAGTCCGAGCGGCAGGTCGTGCGGCACGCGCAGTTCGCGCTTGCCGTCCTCGGCCTGCTGCTCGCGGGCCTCTTCGCCTCCGGCCTCTGGGCCGTTGCCGTGAACCGGGTCGAGGCCGAGTGGCTCGCGCTCCTGATCGCGGTCGGAAGCGCCGCGGTCGCGACCGGTGCATGGCTCTTCGTCCGTATCCCCGCGGAGATGCGCGGCCTGGCCGGAGAGCGGCGGCGGGCGCTCGACGACCTCCTCCGCGCCGGGGAGGCCGAGCGCGAGCGGATCGCCACCGAGCTGAACGAGGACACGATCTAGGTGATCACCGCCGGCACTTCGCGCATCGAGGTCGACGTCCGCGAACACCGGGGAGCGGTGCACGGGCGGGTGTGGGACAACGGGTCGAAGGAGCCGGCCCGGCGTGCCGAGGACCGGCCGCGCGCCCTGCTTCACCTCAGCCTGGAGCAGCTCGGCGAGCGCGTGCGGCTGGCCGACGGCGACGTCGAGATCCGCTCGATCCCCGGCCGTGGCACCCTTGTGACGTTCCGCCTGCCCCTGAGTCGCCGCGAAGAGGTGGACGAGGACGTCCCGGCGGCCGCGTCAGCAGGCTAGATGATTGATTCCACGCCCCCGCGCGTCTGGACGTCCGACGGTGGTCGTGTGCCGTCCTGCGGTGGGGCTGCGGCTGCGAACCGGCGCCTCGCGGCGTCCTCGGT
>DATIDU010000160.1:0-5497 GCA_035456145.1 Gaiellales bacterium
GATCAGCGCGCCGGTGCGGCCGCGCAGCCGCCACGCGCCGAAGATCGCAAGCTGGGTCGATGCCGGCCCGGGAAGCAGGTTGCATGCGGCGATGGCGTCCTCGAACTCATGCCCGTCGAGCCACCGCCGCCGCTCGACGCAGAGCTGGCGGAGGAGCGCGATGTGCGCCGGGGGGCCGCCGAACCCGATGCAGCCGATCCGGCCCCACTCGCGCGCGATGGTCAGGAGGCCGGGACCGGCTGCTTCCGCATCCAAGTTGCGCCTATCCGGCGGGCTGGAAGAGCTCGATGGGGTTGCCGGACGGGTCGTCCAGGACGATCTGGGAGCCGCCCGGGCCTGTGATGACGTCGTTGCGGAACGCGACTCCCGCCTGGCGCAGGCGGTCGACCTCGCCGTGGATGTCGTCGACCACGAAGTGGATGCGGTTCCACCCGCCCGGCGCCGGCGTCCGACCGTCGGGCATCGGCCGTCCCGCGGAGCTCTTCGGCCCGCTGAGGAGCAGCCGCAGCCCGCCCCTGCGCACGTCCGCGAAGGCCGGCGCGGCGTTCGACAAGAGCTCGAAGCCGAACAGGTGGGTGTAGAAGCCGATCGACTGGTCGACGTCGTCGACCATGTAGCGGATGTTCACGGTGTCGTCGATCATGGGTGGGCCACCTCCTGGGCCTGCGAATCGTGTCCGATCTGGTGCAGGAGCAACCGGATCCGTGTCTCGAGCTCCTGGGCGGTGCGCTCGAACGCCGCGTCGGGATCGGCAGCGTCGACCGGCTCAGCGGCCGGATCGGGGATGCTCCAGTGGATCGTGTGCGGCCGTCCGGGGAACTCGGGACACACCTCGCGCACCCGGTCGCACAGGCTGATCACGTAGTCGAAGCGCCGCGCCCGGAAGGTGTCGAGGTGCGTGGAGGCGCGACCGGAGATGTCGATGCCGCGCGCCGCCATCACGCGCACCGCGCTCGGGTGGAGCGGTTTCGGACGGCTGCCGGCGCTCAGCGCCTCGACGGCGCCGCCGGAACGCGCCCCCGCGAGGGCCTCGGCCATCTGCGAGCGGGCGCTGTTCCCCGTGCACAGGAAGAGCACGCTGCGCCGGCGGCCGCCGGGTTCCGGGGCGGGAAACGACGGCCCGCCCAGCGCCGGATGCAGCGCCTCGCCGGCATCGGCCAGGAGCTCGCGGCAGCGCTCGAGGTCGATCCGGTAGTACGCGTCACGACCGTCGGCCGCGCTGCGCCGGGCGGATACGACGCCGGCGGCTCGGAGCCGGCCGAGGTGGTAGGAGACGAGGCTCTGCGGCAGCTCCAGGTCCGCGGTCAGCTCACGCACGCGGCGGTCGCTCTCGGCCAGCGCGCGGACGAGCGACCACCGCACCGGCTCGCCGGCCAGCCGGAAGAGCAGCGGGGGACGGTGTGCCTGCGGTTGCACCGGCGGGGAGAATAGATCAATCTGGATTGATTGAATTTCGCCCGCCCCGACACACCTCCGGGCTCCAGCCGATGCAGGTCCGGGGGCAGACGGTCATGCTGGAGCCGTTCGACGACGTCGCCGCCCTTGCAGGCAGCGAGCGGGCCTAGCCCCAGCAGCTCCAGAAGGATGGTGCGGCCCCGCCCGCGTGGCCGGCCGGCCTGGCCGTCGACCTGGCCGGCAACCACCCTGCGGCGCGCCGGGCCGGGACCCGGTCGCGCTTCGGCAGATCTGGTCGGGCCGAAGTCGCCGTGGGCGACCACGCTGGGCGGGTGCCGCGCGTCGGCAACCGCCGCCCCGCGGTTACCGAACTCGCAAACGGCGTCTCCTCCCACGTGCAGAGGAGGCGCCGGTCGTGCTGATCCCCAATCCCTCGGTCCATGTGCGAGTCGAGCCTACTGCCCCCCTCGTGCACGGCAATGAACGCCGTGTTCGGATCACGTAAACACCACCGTCCACCGTCCGCGCTAGCGTGGCGGCATGGGAGGGGACAGTCCCTGAACACTTCACGGCACACATCCGCGACGTCGCCGCGACACTCCTCCACCGCTCCGGCGGGTGACGTGTCACACACGCGCCGCGATCCCGTCACGCGCGGCGTTCAGGGACTGTCCCCGGGAGCGGCCTGCCTGCTTCCCGGGCAGAGCCGGGACGATCCCGGCTGTCCGCGCTGCGCGACGCCCATGATCTGGACGAAGGCATCGTGGCACTGTCCGGCGTGCCGCTACAAGGAGGGATGCTGCGGCTGATCCGGTGGGGGTGGCCGCGCCGCGATCACACCCGTACGCTTGGGGAGTGAGCAGCTCTCCGCCTGAACTCTCCGTCACGCCGACGCTGCACACGGCGGCGGCCGTCCGCGCGGTCAGGGACGCGCGCGTCCAGGTGCCGTGCCACGGCTCGCTGTGCGCCGCGCTCGACCTGGCCGACCCCGCCGGCATGCTCGAGCCTGACGCCTACGGCGAGGCCGTCGGCGCGCTCGACGTCGCGGCCCGCGTCTTCGGGCACGACGCGGCGACCGAGATCGGCGCGCATTGCGAGGATGCGGCCCTCGTGTTCGACATCGCGGTCTACCACCTCACCGGTGCTGCGGCCGACATCCCGGCCGCGCTCGCGGCGTTCCGGCGCGCCGCGGGCCCGCTTCTCGAGCGCACGCGTACCGTCTGATACCGGACACGCGTAGACCGCGGGCACCCTTTGGAGTGACAGGACCTCCCAGCCGGGGTGAACTTGCGCCGCAGCTGTCAAGACCGCCCAGGCCCGTGCCGAATTCCGAGGTGATCGCCGTCTGTCGGCGTTCGTCCTTTGAATTCATTTCATTGGGGGGTCTACATCATGTTCGTACGCCGTTGGCGTGCCACAGGACGATTGCTCGCCGCCCTCGCCGCCGCAACCGCGGTGCTGGCCGTCGCCACGACGGCCGGTGCCATCTCGACCGTTCCGCACGTCTCGGTCGCCGCCGTTCAGCAGGGATGGCAGTTCCCGGTGCCGGGCTGGACGCAAACGAACAAGGAGGCGGGGCGCGTCGATGACATCCTGCGCGTCGGCCACATTGTCTTTGTCGCCGGCAACTTCACGACCGCGTCGGATCACAGCGGCAACGTGGCGCAGCGCTCGTATCTCGCTGCCGAGGACGCGCTCACCGGCGCGCTCCTGCCGTTCGCGCCGCAGCTCAACGGCCGGGCGTTCTTCCTCGCCGCCTCACCTGACCGCAAGACGCTTTACGTCGGCGGGCAGTTCACGACGGTGAACGGAGAGCCGCATTCAAAGCTCGTCGCTTTCGACATCGCCTCCGGGCAGGTGTCACCGGTCATTCCGAACCTCGGCCTGAACGGCACCGTCAAGGCGATCGCCGCCACGGGCGATGACCTCTACATCGGCGGCGCCTTCACCGCGGTGTCCGGCCAGCCGAGCGTCCGTCTCGCCCGGCTCTCGCTCTCCGGCGGCCGGTTCGCACTCAATGCCGGCTGGCACGCCGGCGCCTCGGACGAGGTGCGCGACCTGATCGCCGATCCGGTGAGCGGCCGCCTCATCGTCGCCGGTTGGTTCAAGGCGCTCGACGGCTCGTCGGCCTCGGCGCACCTCGGCGCGGTCTCGCTGGCGTCGGGCGACCTCGCCGCGTGGGCGAGCCACCCGGGGTACGAGATCCTCGACATCACCCGCTGCGGCCCCGAGCTCTACGCCGCGATGGGCGGGCCCGGCGGCACTGCGCTCGCCTTCGACCTCGCAAGCGGCCGCCAGCAGTGGTTCTACAAGACCGACGGCAACGTTCAGGCCGTCGCCACGGTCCGCGGCTATCCGGTCTACGGCATGCACGGCGACTACGTCGCGCCGAAGGCCAACGTCTCGATGAAGGAGTACGGCACCAGCAAGCGCATCTCGCGCCACAAGGTGTTCATGCTGAGCCCGGACGGCGTCCTCCAGAGCTGGGCTCCGCCGCTCACGTCGACCCAGGGAGTGCTCGGAGTGTGGGCGCTTCGGGGCGGCGGCGGCAGCATGTACGTCGGTGGTGACTTCACCCGGGTCGACGGCAGCGACCAGGCTCGCTTCGCCATCTTCCCGAGCGTCTAGCGCGCCTGCCTCCCTCGGGGCCTCGGGAACGCTGTTTCCGGGGCCCCGATCCCGTTCTCGTAATCATCCGAAGCCGGGATCGGGGCCTTCCCCGACGCCGGCTGCGCCGGCGGGTGCGAGCCTGAAACCACGGACGACACAACGAGGAAGGAGGATTCGATGCCGAGCATCAAGGAGGCCGCGTCAGAGTTCCTGCAACACAAGCGCGTGGCGGTCACCGGCGTCTCGCGGGAGCCGAAGACCCACGGTGCGAACGTGGTCTACCGGCGCCTGCGCGAGCGCGGGTACGAGGTCTACGCCGTCAACCCGAATGCCGAGGAGGTCGAGGGCGACCATGCCTATCCCGATCTGGCCTCGATCTCGGGAGGCGTCGAGGCGGTCGTGATCGGAACGCGGCCCGAGATCGCCGAGGAGACGATGCGCGAGTGCGTCGAGCTCGGGATCATGCAGGTGTGGATGCACCGCGGACCGGGCGCCGGCAGCGTCTCCGCGGCCGCCACCGAGTACGGGCGCACGCATGGGGTCACGGTGATCGACGGCGGCTGCCCGTGCATGTTCGGGCCGACCGGAGACCGGGGCCACAAGGTGATGCGGGCGGTGTTCACGCTCACCGGGAACGTTCCGCGCCGGGTCTGACCCCGCTACTCGGGAACGACGCTTCCGCACGCCTCGTCGGCGAAGCGGAGCGCGCGGACGTACGCGTCGCGCAGGATCCGGTCGGCGGCGGGGACGGGCTCGCCGAGTGCGTCGAACTCGCCGCGCTCGTACGCGGTCACCCACTGGAGCACCTCACCCATCGGGCCGACCCGCTTGAGCAGGGCGAGCGACACATCGGGCCCGAGCGGCAGCTCGGCCAGGACGTCCTCCATGCGCATGTTCATGAACGCGTCGATCACCGAGAACAGGCCGACCGTGAAGTAGGCCTCGGTGTCAGGACGGTCGAGCTCGTGGGCCACCAGCTCGGCCATCTTGCCGCGTAGCATCGCCGTGCGGGTGAGCTCCGCCGGCGTGTCGTCGAGGCCGGCGAGGGTCACGAGCATGGCCCAGCTTCGGACGTTGCGGGCGCCGAGCAGGACGAGCGCCTCGTGGACCGAGTTCACCTTCCGCGGCAGCGAGAAGTACGCCGAGTTGATCCACCGCAAGAGGCGGTACGACACGCCCAGGTCGCGGCTGATCACCGCATCCAGCTCCTCCAGCGAGACGTCGGGGTTCTGGAGCGCCGCGATGAGCTGAACCTGGGACAGCCGGTTCGACGGGATGCCCTTGCCGGCGACCGTCTTGGGCTGGCAGAAGAAGTAGCCCTGGAAATAGCCGAGGCCGGCGGCCTTGCAGCGGTCGAACTGCTCGTAGCTCTCGATCCGCTCGCCGATCAGCTTCACCTTGTGCGTTGCGATCGCCGCAACCTGGTCGCGCAGCTGCTCGTCGGTGAACGAGTGGGCGTCGAGCTTGACCATGTGCGCGAGCTGCAGAAGCG
>DATIDU010000161.1:0-5344 GCA_035456145.1 Gaiellales bacterium
GCCGGTCGTCGACGAGCACCGGCAGGAACCCGAGGAGCAGGAACGCGATCGCGACGAGGCCGCCGGCCAGGCGGACGAGCGATCGCCCCAACCCTGGGACCTCGCCTCCGCGATCGACCACGAGCATGCGGAAGAGCGCCATCCCCGGAGTCTGGCCGGCGGTCGTCCAGAAGCCGGCGAAGTAGGCGGTGGCCACCGCGAGCCACCCCGCCGTCGCGAGCGCACCCTCGAGCTGGTGCGACGGGTTCGCGTTCGCGAGCACCAGCACGAGTCCGACCATCGCCGTCCCGATCAGGAACGCGGCGTGGACGGCGAAGGCATCGACCACGAACGCCGCGGCGCGGGACGCCAACCCCGCATGCGCCGCGCTGCTCGCCGTGGACCGCCGCGTCCAGCGCCGCGGCGCTGACTCCAGGCGGGCGTCCAGCGCCCGTATCCGGGCGATGAGCCGGTCTCTGAACGTGGCGGCCCTGGCGGCGAGCGCAGCCCGGACGGCGTCCTCGATCGCCTGCTGGAACTCCGGCCGCCGGACGAACTGCTCGACGAGCTCGACCCCCTTTGGACTTGCGGCCACGTCTGCCAGGAGCCGGTCGACGACGGGGCTCGCCCCGACCTGGCGCACCAGCCGCTCCGTCGCGTCAGCCGCGACCGCTGCCGAGAGCAGCCGGTCGAGCTCGCCCGAATCCACCATCCGTGCCAGCACCCGCTCCAGGACGTGGTGCTCGACCACCGATCGCGCGAGCGCCTCGGGAAACGGTCCGGCCATGATCGCGTCGGCGGCCCGTTCGAGCTCGCTCTCCAGCCGCTCGCCCGCCGAGGCGGTCACCGCGCGCGCCGGCGCGAACATCAATCGTCCCGACGCATCGCGGATTCGACGACCTCGGATCGCCATTTCCGAACCCTGCCCCGGTTCGGACCGTATCCGCGCATCCCGATGGCAGTAGTCGAGGGAATCCCGTATGACTCCGGGATGCCGAGATGACAGACCGGGACGCCCACCGGATCTCGAGATTGCACGAACGCCTCGCCCGCGGCGAGGTCGTCGTCATGGACGGAGGCAGCGGCACCGAGCTGCAGGCGATGGGAGTTCCGATGGACCGGGCCGCGTGGAGCGCCCTGGCGAACCTCAGCCACCCCGAGACCGTCCGCGAGCTCCACGCGAGGTTCCTGGCCGCCGGCGCCGAGATCCTGATCACGAACACCTTCGCGGCCGGACCCGGGTCGCTCGAGGCGGCGGGCTGCGGCGGCCGGTTCGAGGAGGCCAACCGAAACGCGATCGCCGCGGCGACGGCGGCGCGTGCCGAGGCCGGGCGCGATGACGTGGTCATCGCGGGGTCGATGTCGCGCATGGCCGCCGGCGGGCTGTCCGCCGCCGGGGAGACCGAGGCCGCCTTTGCGGCGGAGGGCGTGCTCCTCGATTCGTACCGGCGCCACGCGGAGGTCCTCGCCGGCGCCAAGGTCGACGCCCTCGTACTCGAGATGATGGGGGCGCGCTGGCATGCCGTTTCCGCAGTCACGGCCGCCGCCGAGACCGGCCTGCCGGTGTGGCTTGGCCTGTCGGTTGCGGAGGCGGGCTCCGGCCGGGCGGAGACGATCGACGGTGAGGACGTCGCCGAGCTCCTGCGGTCGCTGCCGCTTCACGCGGTCGACGCCATCTTCGTCATGCACACCGACATCCGGTGTGTCCCCGGCTCGCTGGATGCGATCCGAGCTGTCTGGGACGGCGTCCTCGGCGCCTATCCGCACGTCGGCGACTGGACGTCTCCCGTCTGGGTCTTCCACGACATTGCACCGGCCGCGTTCGCGAACGCGGCCTCGGAGTGGACGGCCCGCGGTGCCGCGATCGTCGGCGGCTGCTGCGGAATCGGCCCGAGCCATATCGCCGCGCTCAGCGATCGATATCGAACACCTCCCGGAACGCCGTCGAGGTGGCGCGCGTCGCGGTGATCTGGCCCCGGGCGCGGTCGAGCCGGCCGGTCCCGCCGTCGATCGAGATGTTGAGCGTTGCGGATCCGGCGGTTGCGACGAACGTCGTGCTCAGCGTCCCGCGGCCCAGCGCGACGACCGAGTGGCACAGGTTGCGCGCGCCGATGAGCACCACGCAATGGCCGTCGACGCCGCCCACGGCCGTTCCCGACGCGTTCGTGAGCACGCTGTGGAAGATGAACGCATCGCCCGGCGTCGACGTCCCGGATCTGTCGACGTCGACGCTTGCGCGTACCGTCGTCGTCTCAGTCAGAACGAACTCGCCGCGCGCCGCGCTGCGGTCGCCCTGCGCGACGGCCGCGCCGACCGTCGTCACGATGACCGCCGCTACGCCCGCGACGCCGAGCCGGCGCCGCCTCATGCCCAGGATGCCCATGGTCCCGTCCTTTCTCGTGCCGGAAGTGACAAGCCATCCTCTCACACCTCACGGTGTCGACGTCCGACCTCCCGGTCGCGGCGACGCTGAACGGGCTCGTCCCGAACCAGACCTACCACTACCAGCTGGTCGTGACGACGCTCTCGGGTGTGACGACGACGAACGATGCGATGTTCACGACGCCGGGGGTCGGCGCCGGTCGTGGCGACGGGCAGCGCGTACTGGACGTACCAGACGCAGGCCCTGGTCGCGGGCACGCTGAACGCCCGGAACGCCGCGACCACGTACTGGTTCGAGTATGGGCCGACAACCGCGTACGGCAGTGAGACCGACGGCCTGCCACTGGACGGCGGCGTGAAGGCCGTGCCGGTCTACGGCAACATCGCCGGCCTCTCCTCACACACGACCTATCACTTCCGGCTGGCGGCGCAGAACCCCTTCGGGACGACCTACGGCGCCGACCGGTCGTTCACAACGCCGTAGGCGGTCTCAGGCACCCACCTGCGACTTGACGTGGGCGATGTAGCCGCGCACGTCGGCGGCCGGCTCGGTGTAGGCGTCGCCCAGGGCGTTCTCCATCGCCGCCAGGTAGTCGCTGAGCCACTCGGGCGTGTCGTAGTCGATCGCCTTCAGGAACTCGAGCGAGGCCGCGAGCCGGATGTCGGCGATCGACGGCTGGTCGCCGCCGATGAACGTCCTGCCGTCCAGGAAGAACGTGTGGTAGACCTCGAGCGGCTCGGCGAGGGCCGCCTCGGCCGCCTGCTGCGCCTCGGCCTTGGTCTCGGCGTCGGCGTCCGACGCCCCGACCTCGCCGGGATACTGCGGGAAGCCGAGCGCCGGGTAGGTCGCGCGCGCGAGGAGTGGATAGACGGTGGCGAGCAGGTAGCACATGGCGCTGTCGACCATGGCCCGCTCGGCGGGGTCGGTGGGGTAGAAGCGCGTGAGGCCGTGCTTGTTGCAGAGGTACTGCATGATCGCGCAGCTCTCCCACATGGCGCCCTTCGGAAGGCCCGCCTCCTGGATCGTCGGCGTCAGGTGGCTCGGGTTCATCTTGAGGAACTCGGGCGACGTGGTGACGCCCCAGGAGTCGATCTCCTCGAAGTCGAGCCCCGCGGCGCGAACGAAGATCCGTGCGGTCAGGTTGTTGACGCTCGGCTTCAGGACGTGAATCGTGATATCGGCCATGGTGTCCTCCCGGCCTGCCCCGCAGGCGCTCAGTAGGGGTCTTTGGGTGCCCGGTCCTCGGAGAGGGACGGTCGCGACGTCCGCACGAGCTCCTCGATCGCGTCGGCCAGATGCACCTCGGCGATGTTCTCGTCGCCTCGGGCCACGCGGATCCGGTGCGCCTCTCGCAGCACGTCCGCGTGAGCGTACCCGAACGGCGGCTCGAAGCGGTAGGAGGCCAGCTCGATGAGAAGGCCGAGCGGATCCTCGAAGTAGATCGAGTCCATGAAGCCGCGGTCCTTGATGCCGCTGTGGCGGATCCTGCGCTCGTCCAGGCGCTCCACCGTCTGCGCGAACGTGGCCTGGGAGAGCGCGAAGGCGACGTGGTGAACGGCGCCCTGGCCGGTCGACGTCCGCGCCGGATCCGGCGTGCGCTCCTCATTCGTGAAGACGGTGATGAGCCGGCCGTCGCCGGGGTCGAAGTAGAGGTGGCTCTCGGCAGCGTTGTCGAGATTGGGCTGCTCGAAGATGAAGGGCATGCCGAGCACGCCCTCCCAGAAGTCGATCGACGTCTGCCGGTCGGCGCCGACGAGCGTGATGTGGTGGACGCCCTGGCTCTGGATCTTGCGCATACGGGCCAGTCTAGACCCCGGGTTTCGACGCCGGTAGGCTCGCGCAATGCCCGCGCCAGCGACGGGTGTCAGAGTCGGGATTGACGTCGGCGGAACGTTCACCGACGCCGTCGTGGTGCGCGGCGGCCGGCTGCGGCTGACGAAGGCGAGGACCACCCCGGCGGACTTCTCGCGGGGCTTTGTGGACGCGCTCGAGGCCCTCCCGGGCATCTCGCCGGGCGATGTCGGGTATCTCGTGCACGGCTCGACGGTGGCCGCGAACGCGATCGTGCAGGGCCGGACGGCGCCGGTCGGCCTCCTGACGACGGCCGGCTTCGCCGACACGCTTCCGATCGGAACGCAGCAGCGGGCCGCGCTCTACGACCTGCACCAGCCGCGGCCCGGGCCGCTCGTCCCGGACGGCCTGCGGCTCGAGGCGCGCGAGCGCATCGGCCCCGATGGGTCCGTGGTGGAGCCGCTTCGGGAGGAGGACGTCGCCCGCGCCGCGGACCGCTTCACCCGGGCGGGCGTCGAGGCGGTGGCGGTGTGCTTTCTCTTCTCGTTCGTGAACCAGGCACACGAGCTGGCCGCCGAGCGCCTGCTGCGGCGCGCGCTCCCTGACGTTCCGGTCACGCTCTCGTGCCGCGTTGCCCCGGAGCTGCGCGAGTATCCGCGGACGGCCACGACCGTGCTGAACGCGTCGCTCCTGCCGCTCGTCGGGCGGTACATCGATCGGCTCGGTGTCCGCCTCCGGGAGGCACGTGTGCCGGCTCCGCTGCACCTCATGCAGTCAAACGGCGGCGTCGCCGTCGCGACTGCCGCCGCCCGCCAGCCGGTGGGGCTGCTCGCGTCGGGCCCGGCCGCGGGCGTGATCGGCGCCGCCCGCATCGGGGCGCTGGCCGGCGCGCGCGACCTCCTGACGTTCGACATGGGCGGCACCACGGCCGACGTCGGCCTCGTCGTCGGCGGCGATCCGCAGCTGCGCTACCGCGGCGAGGCCGCGGGACACCCCGTCAGCCTCCCGCAGATCGACGTTCTGTCGGTCGGCGCGGGCGGCGGCTCGATCGCGCGAGTGGATCGCTTCCGGGCGCTCCACGTCGGCCCGGAGTCGGCCGGCGCCGATCCCGGACCGGCGGCATACGGCCTCGGAGGCGACCATGCGACGGTGACCGATGCGCACGCCGTTCTGGGAACGCTTGATCCGGAG
>DATIDU010000162.1:0-5205 GCA_035456145.1 Gaiellales bacterium
AGGCTGATGTACGTCTGCGCGAGCGTGCGCAGCCCGGCGTACGTCGTGGCGTCCGGCCGGCGGTCGACCGCGTCGAGCACCGCCTGGGCCTCGTCGACGCTCGTGTCGCCCGAGCCGATGTCGAGCGAGACCGAGATGTAGCCGATCGTGCGGTCCTTGTTGAGAAGCGCCGAGGCTCCCGGGTCGAGCGGGCTCACGACGCGGATCACGTGCGGCACCGACTGGAGGTTCTTCACCGTGGCCGCGATCGCGTCCTTGCTGGCGGCGTCGCCGAGCGTGCCGTTCGGGTCACGGAGCGCGACCGGGATGCTGCCGTACGCCTGCTGCGGCAACCGCTCCTGGAGCAAATCCGTCGCGCGGGTCGACCCGGTTCCGGGCAGCGTGAGGTTGTCGGTCCAGTCCTCGCCGGCGCTCGCGGCGACGACGTGAAGCGCGATCGCGACGGCGATCCAGACGGCAATCACCGGCCAGCGGAGGCGCACGCAGGCGCGGCCGCACGCATACAGGACCCGGGTCAAGGGCGCGGATCACACGGTGGCGGCCGGGCGTGTCGCCGGAGGTCGGTGGTACTTTCGGTGTCGTGCACACGCACCACCACGGGCACCCGCACGCCCACCCACATGCCGATCCCGCCGACCGGTCGGGGTCGGCGCGGGCGCTCTCGATCGCGCTCGGTCTGACCGTCGCCTACGGGGTCGTGCAGATCGTGACCGGGATCTGGTTCGGGAGCCTCGCCCTGATTGCCGACGCCGTGCACAACGTGTCGGACGGCGCGGCCATCGCGCTCGCCCTGGGCGCCGCCTGGGCGGCCGGGCTCCCGGCGCGGGGCGCGCGCACGTTCGGCTGGCGCCGGGCCGAGATCCTGGCCGCGCTCGTGAACGGCCTCGCACTCGTCGTGATCAGCTTCGGGATCTTCTACGAGGCCGTCAGTCGCCTCCGCGACCCACCGGACGTCGCCGGCGCCGGCGTTCTGGTGGTCGGCCTCGTCGGCGTCGTCGCCAACGGCATCCCCGTGGTCGTGATGCTGCGGGCGTCGACCGGCGACGACCTGAACCTGCGCGGGGCGCTCATCCACGCGGCCACGGACGTGCTCGGCTCCGCCGGCGCAGCCCTCTCCGGGCTCATCGTCCTCACGACCGGGTGGAACGCGGCCGACCCGCTGATCGGAGCGGCGATCGGCGTCATCGTGCTCGTGTCCTCGTGGGGCCTCATCCGGGAATCGCTGCGGATCCTCATGGAGGTGGCACCCGGCGACTGCGACCCGAGCGAGATCGGCCAGGCGATGGCCGACCACCCGGGGGTGAAGGAGGTGCACGACCTCCACATCTGGACGATCACGAGCGGCTTTCCGGCCCTCTCGGCCCACGTCATCGCAGAGCCGGGCGCCGACCACGACCGCATCCTGCACGAGCTCGAGGCGCTGGTCCAGACACGGTTTCAGATCGGCCATACAACGCTCCAGATCGACCGCGACCACTCCGAGCTCGTCCAGCTGCGCCCCCGCGCCGCGGGCGGCATCCGCCGCAGCGCTCCGCTCGGCACGCCAGAGGGCGACGAACGATGACTTTCGAGCTCCCGCAGCGTCTGTATTCGTGACCGCGGCGGACGCCGTCCGCCGGATGCGATCCACGAGGAGGGGCGATGCCCGGCCAGATTGTCCACATCGAGATCCCTGCGGACGACACGTCGAAGAGCCGCGAGTTCTGGGGCTCGCTCTTCGGCTGGCAGTTCGAGAGCTACCCGGGGCCCTCGGAGTACCACATGACCCGGATCTCCGACCAGGGCGGCGCGGCGATCACGAACATGGAGCCCGGCAAGCGGGGTACCCGCGCGTACTTCGCCGTCGACGACATCAACGCCGGCGCGGCCCGCGTCCGCGAGCTCGGCGGCGAGTCGAGCGACCCGATGCCCGTCCCCAACATGGGGTGGTTCTCGACCTGCACCGATCCGCACGGCAACGAGTTCGGCCTGTGGCAGAACGACACATCGGCCCAGATGCCGGAGGGGTAGCCGAGCCCGGGGGCTCGCCGGCATGGTGACCCTCGACGATGTGCGGGCCCTGGCCCTGACGCTGCCGCGCACGACCGAGGCGTTCGTGCGCGGCCGCGTCAAGTTCCGGGTCGGCCGGATCGTCTACCTCTCGTTCTCCAAGGACGAGACGCTCATGGGGTTCGCGTTCCCCAAGGACGAGCGGGTCTGGCTCGTCGGCACCGAGCCGGACAAGTTCCTCATGCCGCGCGAGTCCGACCTTCGCTACAACTGGGTCGTCGTCAGGCTCGCCGCGATCGACGAGGGGGAGATGCGCGGGCTCGTCATCGACGCCTGGAGCATGGTGGTGCCGAAGAGCGTCTCCGCGCCGTACGCGGAACGTCAGTGACAGTCGGCGGAGCCGGAGTCGACCACGGTGCCGGCCGTGTTCACGAAGCTCCAGGTGTAGCTCGTGGCATGGAGGCGGAGCTCGAGCACGCCGTACGCCTTCGTGGTCTTCTCGACGTTCTTGGTGCCGTCCAGCGAGAACAGGCTCCGCCCGCCCGTCCCGACGATGAACTGACGCACCCCGCGCGCCTGGTCGACGTGGCCACCCGCGTCCTGCGGCGCGAACCGCGAGTAGTTGTGCAGGTGGCCGTTCAGGACGATGTCGGCGTTCCCGGCGTAGAGGATGTCCCAGAACGCCCGGTAGCTCGACGCGGTGCGTGACGTGCCGGTGTAGTACGGCTGGTGCCAGTAGACGAGCGTGCACCGGGCGACGCCCAGCTGGCTTCGCAGGAACGCGGCCTGCGGGCTCGACGAGCCGCACCCGCCGGCATGCCCGCACTCGGCGTTCAGCCCGATCAGCCGCCATGCGCCGAGCGTCCACGCCGAGTCACCGCGTGCATCACCGGCGGCTGCGCCGAAGTAGCGGAAGTATCCGGCCGCACCCGGAGCGCAGTCGGTGCCGCCCGTCTCGTACTCGTTGTCGCCGGGGACGGGGTGGATCATCGCCTTGAACCGCCCCCACGCGGGATCGAAAGACTGCTGGTAGGCGGAGAAGCCGCCGCACTGGTACTGGTTGTCGCCGAGCGCCAGGACGGCATCGATCGGCTCGGACAGGATGAGGTCGCCGGTCGCCCTGGCCCTGCACGCGGACGACGTGCCCTGGCCGTTTCGGAACTTCGACGATGACGGGTCGCAGGCGATATCACCCGCTGCGGCGATGAGCGGATCGGGCACGGCTGCGGCCAGGTGCGCGTGCACCGTCCGCCCGCCGGCGCTCGCCACAGACACCACCATCACGACCGCGGCCGCGAGCACCGCGCCGACACCATGCCAGAGCCTCATCCTGTCCCCCCGAATCTGCCCCGAAGTCCCCCCTCAGGGTGTACGGGCGAGATGGGAAAACGTCAAGCTGAGCGCCAGCGGCGGCGAGGCACCAGCGACGGGCGCTGGGCCGGTGCGGCCTCCGCGCGGGCGGCCATCGCGGGCCTACCCTCGAGCTCGTCAGGGGTGTAGAAACGCCCTGCGACATCGCGCGTCCGCTCGAGCACCTCGGCGATGACCTCGGGTGAGAGCCGGTCGCGCCACGCCCAGGCGTTTGCGGCGCTCCGCATGGGCTGGAACGCGGTCCGGCCGAGCCCGACCCGCCCCCACGGCACCTGCCGCCGGGCGGGCCCCGCCAGGCAGCCGCTGCGGATCGTCTCCGCGGCGGCGCGGCCGAACGTCAGGCCGAGGCGGCTGTAGAGGGTGCGGAACTCGGCCAGCGGATCGGCCGCCATGTCCTCGTAGCGGACGACGACGAAGCGCGGGTTCCGCGCGACCTGCTGCTCGATCCCGGCGTGGATGACCCGCCACAGAAGCGCGCCGTGCGCGACCGGGTCGAGCGGCTCACGTGCGGCTCGCTCGAGCTCGTCGGCGTACGGGGCCAGGTAGTCGCGTACGAGCTCGGGCTGCGCAGCGATGTCCGGGAGGTTGTCGCTCCAGCCGGTGCCGATCCGGGCGAGGCTCGACACGATCCCGGCCGGATGCCGGACGAGCATCACGACCTGGCAGTCCAGCCGCTCGGCCAGCCACTCGGCCGCGAACACCATGTAGGGGTCGTCGATGAGCGGCCGCAGCCGGCGGACGCGGCCGTGCGAGAACGCCGCCGCGTACTTGGCCATCTTGGCGAGGTCGTAGACACCCCGGTTGGCCTTGAGCTCGGCGACCACGTTGTACCGCAGCCGCAGCATGTCGCGGAAGCCGGCGACGTACTCCTGCTCGTTGTGCGAGCCGACGTACTGGTAGGCGCGCGGAGGCGGGACGTGCAGGATCCCGGGCGTCAGGCCGGGCGGGTGGCGGCGGTTGAACGGCTCGTTGATGTGCACGACCTCGCCGCTTCCAGCGACCATCCGCGACACCCAGCTCCCGCCGGAGCGCGCCATGCCTGTGATGAGAATCGGTCTGCCCATGCCCATGCGGTCGCCCTCGCCCTCGCCCTTCTCCACTCGGTAACACCTCATGGGTACGGGGGCGGGCGTCCGATGTCAACCGGCGGGCGCCAGAATCCGGACGGTCAGGCGCCCGTCGCGACATCTGCCGGCTACTTCGGAAGGAAGCTGATCTTGCCGTTCGGCTCGAGGATCGCCCAGGCGACGCCGTCGAGCGAGCCGATCTGGTGCTGGCGGGCCTCCTCGAGCACCTCGTCCACCGTGATCCGGTCGCGGCGCAGATTGCGCTCGATCACGCGCCCGTCCTGCACGATCACGATCGGCTCACCCTCCAGCATCGGCCGCAGCCTGCGGAACCGGAAGCCCACATACGACAGGGAGACCTGCATGACGGCAATCGTGCTCACCGCGATCATCGCCCCGGTCACCGAGTAGTCGTCCTGCGTCAAGCCCTGCTGGATGGCGTCACCGAGGACGATCAGGAGCACGAGGTCCACCGCGCCGAGAGACGACAGCTCCCGCCGCCCGACGACCCGCATGACGAACGAGACGAATACGAAGAGCACGATGCCGCGAACGACGATATCCACGGGTCAGGGCAGCACCGTGATGGTGCGGTCGACGGTGAGGAGCCGCGTGTCGCCGTCCAGGAGCGTCACGTCGGCGCTGCGGCTCCCGACGTTGGTGGGGATGACCTGGAACTGCATGTAGAGCCGATACGTGTCGCCGGCCGCAAGGCGGCCGAGGTCGAGCTCGAGCCGGCCGTCGCGGCTCGTCTCCGAAGCCGGTGACGGCTCGATCG
>DATIDU010000163.1:0-14382 GCA_035456145.1 Gaiellales bacterium
TCGGCCAGGAGCGCCGGCTGGGCGAACGCGTCGCGCGTCCCCTGGAGGAAGAGCATCGGCACCGCGATCTGCCCGAGGTGCTCCCGGCGGAGCTTGTCCGGCCGTCCAGGCGGGTGAAGCGGATAGCCCAGGAAGACCAGCGCCTCCGCGGGCATCCCCTCGGCGACCGCCATCGAGGCGATCCGCCCGCCGAGCGACTTCCCGCCGGCGACGAGCGGTAGGCCCGTGCGCTCGGCCACGGTATCTCTGGCCAGGCGCCAGGTCTCGACGAGCGCGGGCGCCGGGTCGGGGGCCTTCCGGCCCGCATGCATGTAGGGGAAGTCGAACCGCGCGACCGCGAGGCCGAGCCCGACGAGGCCGCGCGCGATTCCGGACATGAACGGCGAGCCCATACCCGACCCGGCGCCGTGGCCGAGGACGACCACCGCCGTCGCGCCGTCCGGACGGTCGATCACACCGGACGTCGGGCCGCGAGGCGTTTCGATCGCGAGCTCGTCGAGCACGCCGCACACGCTACCGCTAGAGATGATTGATCGATGGCGCCCGTGATGTCCAAGCGGCGAGCCGGAACGGCTTGCCGCGGTCATGAGCGACCTGCTACCCAGCAGGTCGCTCATGGGCGAGAACCGAGCAGCGCTAGGACGCAGGGAAGCCCGATATCAGGTGATATCGGGCTGACCGAGGACGCCGCGATGCGACAGTTCGCAGCCGCAGCCCCCGCCACTCATCGCCCACCCACACGTGCGGACGTCCAGGCGCGCGCGCGAGTCATCGATCAATCGTCTAAAGTTTGGATCCAAACTATGCAACGCCTCGCAGATCCCTACCGCGATCTCGATGTGATCGACCGGCGCGCGCCGCGCGCCAACCAGCTTGCCATCGGGCTCCTGGCGCTCGTCGCCTTCCTGACCGGCTGGTGGCCGCTCCTGGGCCTCCTCGCCCTCCAGCTCGCCCTCGGCATCACGCTCGGCCGCCGCTGGTGCCTCGCCTGCCTGGCCTATTTCGAGCTGATCCAGCGGCGGTTCGGCGAAGGGCCGCTCGAGGACGCGCGATCGCCACGGTTCGCCAACGTCATGGGCGCCGTCGTCCTGACGGCAGCGACGATCGCACACGCGGCCGGCTTCGCCACCCTGGGCTGGGCGCTCGGGCTGCTCGTCGCGGCGCTCGCGCTGCTCGCCGCAGTCACCGGCTTCTGCACCGGCTGCGAGATCTACCGGCTGGGCGCCCGCCTGCGCGGCGTCGGCCACGGCGAGCTCAGGCGGATCGACCGGGCCGACCTCGGCGAGGCGGCCGGCGACGTCGTCGTGCACTTCACCCATCCGCTCTGCTCGGAGTGCCTCGACGTCGAACGGCGGCTGCGGTCGCAGGGCCGCACGCTGGTCACCGTCGACGTCCGCAGACGGCCCGACCTGGCGCGCAAGTACGGGATCGGCATCGTGCCGACCGCGGTCGCGGTCGCCGCCGACGGCGCGATCACGGCGCGATTGGCGTAGCCACCGGCCACCCCTCGGCCAGGTGCAGGTCGAGCGGGCCGCCCGGAACGCAGGCCGGCGAGCGGTAGGAGTCCGCGAGCCGGGGATAGAGGTGCTCCCAGTCGAGGCGCGCCATCCAGCGTGCGTACGCCGGCGCCGTGCCCAGGAGCTCCGCCGCCCGCTGGGTCGTCTGCACGGCGTCGCACTCGGCCCGCGCCTCGCTCGCTCCGGCCTCCCCGAGGTGGGCGGCCTCATGCGCGAGCACATGCGGAGCGGCGATCTGGCTCCACGACGCGTCCGGGAACCGGTGCGCCGGTGAATACGCCAGGACCGCCAGCGAGCTGCACACGCCCGGAGGGAGGTTGATGGTGTTCTCAGAGAAGTCGGTGAACCCGCCGGTGGGCTCGGGGTCGAGCGCGGTCACCCGGGGCCAGTCCTCGCGCGACCAGCACCGCACCTCGGCCGGCGTCCCGGCGAGCTGGGAGGCGACGCGACCGAGCACCGGGTCGATGTGGCTCGCGGGGGACGGCCCGGCGATCTGCGGCAGCGGCTCGGTCGCCAGCGCCCGCGCGGCGGCGAACGTCTCGACGGCGAGCCCGATCGCAAGCACCGACGCGACCGCCGCGAGCGGAATCCCCCAATCGTGGACGAACCGGCGCTTCGCCGGCGCCGCTGGCACGGCGACGAGACGCGGGACTCCGGCGCGGTCGTTCGAGCCCCTCGGCCAGTGAAGCGCCCAGCCGCGGGCCCGTTCGAGCGCGCCGACCGCCGTCCCGCGTCCGAACGACCACCCACCGACCGCCGCCACGCAGGACGCCCAGACGGCGAGGACGAGACCGCCGCCGGCATGCGTCGCCGCCGGCACGACCACGGCGATTGCAAGCGCGGCCGCGAAGCGCGACACCACGCCGGCTCTGCCCGTCTCGAACTCGAGCTCCGCGGGCGCTCCGGCCGCGAGCGTCGTCTCGACGGCACGCCGCCACACCCGCACCTGACGGCGGCCGGCGGTGAAGCCGAACCAGAACCCGAAGAGGAGCACGGCGCCGAGAAACGGCCACAGGCGAAGGCCGGGGGCGGACACGGCGAACGCGGTCGCAACGGCGGGCAGCACGAGCCGCCACCGGACGGCGGCGTCCTCGACGACGCGGACGTAGGTCACCGCGGCGCCGTGTAGAGGACGTACGGGTCGGCGGCGCGCTGCCGCAGCCCCGCCGGGAAGAGCAGACGCAGCCCGCGCTCTCGCTCCCAGCGAGAGGCGGACGCGACCACGGACGCCGCCGACGCCGCCGTCCACGCGACGACCATGGCGGGTGCCCAGGCGAGAGCGACGATGAGGTGAGTGCCGCCGTGGCCACCGCCGGCGACGAGGAGGACGGCCACCATGGGCCAGATGCGGGCGACGAGGAGCGCGGCGAGGCGGGTGCGCGAGAGCCGGACCGCGGGGGCGACCTCCGCGTCCGCCGCGGCCGCGCGGTAGACGACACGCCGGCGCAGGCGGACGGTTCTCAGAAGGTGCAGGAGGACGCCGCCAGCGGCTGCGGCGGCGAGCCATGCGAGGTAGACGGCCGGCGACGCCTCACCGAGCCACGCTGCGGCGGCGCCGAGGGCGGCGAACGGCGCGAGCAGGACGAGCGACGCACGTGCCAGCTCCCGCCACCAGACCACGGCGGCGCACAGGCGCGGGTCGTCGTTCACAAACACCTTCGACGCCCGCGGCCCGCCCTCGCTGACCACGATCCCGCGCTGCGTTCCCACTCCCCAAGGGTCTCAGCCCGGCGGGGGTGCCGCTATCACCCGATCGGGTCAGGCGCCGCCGGCGTTGCGCTCCCAGATGAGCCGCAGCCCCTCCAGCGTGAGCAGGGGCTCGACGTGGTCGACGGCCTCGCAGTGCGGGGCCACGAGCGCCGCCATCCCGCCGGTGGCGACCGCGATCGCCTCCCCGCCCAGCTCGCGCCGGAACCGGCGCACGAGCCCGTCGACGAGCCCGGCGAACCCGAAGACGGCCCCGGACTGCATGTTGGTGTCGGTGTTCGTGCCGATCGCGTGCTCCGGCGCTCGCAGCTCGACCTTCGCAAGGCGCGCGGCCCGGTCGCGCAGCGCGTCGGTCGCCACCTGGACGCCCGGCGCGATGGCGCCGCCCACGAACTCGCCCGCCGCGGAGACGGCGTCGAAGTTGATCGCCGTCCCGAAGTCGACGACCACACACGGGCCGCCGTATCGCGCGAACGCGGCGGCGGCGTTCGCGATCCGGTCGGGACCAACCTCGTCGGGACTGTCGACGCGCATTCCGACGCCCGTCTCGACGCCCGGCCCCACGATGACCGCGGGACAGCCGAGCCGGTCGTGCGCCACGGCGGCGTATTCGACGGTGAGCGCCGGCACGCCGCAGGCCAGGCACAGCCCGGTGACATCGGCGAGGCCCCGCCCGCGCAGCTCGAGCAGGCCGCGCAGCTCGAGCGCCAGCTCGTCGGCCGTGTGGGTGCGCACCGTCGTCGTCCGCCAGTGCTCGACAGCCTCGGCGCCGTCGTAGAGGCCCGCAGCGGTCTGGGTGTTACCGGCGTCGAGCGCGAGCAGCATCGGTCACTCGTCGGAGAGCTCGAACCCGGGCGGGAACGTGGTCGCGATCTCGCTCTCGGGCTTCAGCTCCTCGATGGTGACGTCCTGCGTCGTGTGCACCTCGGCCCGCGGGATGATGCGGCTGGGACGGTTCTTGTCCCACACCCACACGTCCTCCATCGTGAGGTGGACGAGCGGGTAGGCGGGCTGGTTGGTCGTGTCCATCTCGAGGCGGTTGCACAGGTACGTCGCCTCGGCCGTGAGGACGCAGTATTTGAAGAGGCCGAAGACGGTCGCGTACTCCTTCTTCAGCCGGATCTCCAGCTCCGCGTCGTATTCCTCGAGGTCTTCGATAAAGGACATGGCGGGAGTCTAATAGGGGCTCATGCCACGAACGGCCCAGGCACGCGCGATGAGCCGGATCGAGCCGTCCGGCGCCGCAGGAAGGGTCTCGCGGAGCCGCTCGCGCAGGGCCGCACGTTGCTCGGCAGGAAGCGAGACGCAGTAGCCCGGCGCGGGGCCCTGGCCGCCCTCGAACGGCGTCCAGTAGTCGTCAAAGTCCCGGAATACGGTGGGGACGTCGATCGCGCGCGTCTCGACGGCGGCCAGGCCGGCGCCGGTGAAGAGCTCCGCGAGGTCGGCCGGGTTGCAGCCCGCCATGCGCTGTCCCTCGTCGAGCGCGGCGGCGGCCGGGTCGAGCTCGGCCGCGGCGTCCCAGAACCGGCGCATGAGCTGCATCTCGCCGGCGTAGTCCCACACGTAGCCGGCGACGACGCCTCCGGGGCGGACGACGCGGCGCATCTCGGCGACCCCCTGAGCCGGGTCGGGCAGGAAGTTCAGGACGAGGCTCGAGGCGACGGCATCGAACGCCGCGTCGGGCAGGTCGAGCGCCTGCGCATCGGCGACCGCGAATGAGGCCCGCGGATCGCCCACGCGCTCCGCCGCGTACGCGACGAACGCCTCCGAGGTGTCGACGCCCTCCACCGAGGCGGGGTCGGCCTGCGCGAGGACGGTCTCGGTGAGCGCCCCTGACCCGCAGCCGACGTCGAGCCAGCGGCCGCCGGCCGGCACGTCCAGCCACGCGACGAACTCGCGCGCCACGAGCCGGCTCCACCGCCCCACGTACCGCTCCAGCCGCTCCGCGTTGTCCCAGACCTCGGCAGGCACCGGCCGAGGATAGACCGTCAGACGATGCCCGGGACGATCCGCTTGGTGCGGGCGGCGTAGTCGGCGTACTCGGGGAACTCGGCGCGCAGGTTGGACTCCTCGTAGTGCGTCCGCGCGATCTGGAGGCCGAGGCAGAGGAGCCAGGCGGCGGCCGCGGCCCACGGATGGCGCGAGCCGGCCACGACGCCGACGGCGGCGGTGAGCTCGCCGAGGTAGAGGGGATGGCGCACGAGCCGGTACGGGCCGCGGACGACCAGGCCGCGCACGTCCGGGAGGATGCCGAAGCAGCGGCCGAGGACGGCGACCGACGCGATCGAGAACACCAGCCCGGCGACGAGCAGCGCGTCCGAGACGACGACGCGGATACCGGTCCCGGCGTCGGCGCCGAAGAGGCCGACCGAGATCATGGTGAGCTGCGAGAGGAGCGCCACTGCGACGCCGAGAGGCGCCCGGTCGCGGCGGAGCGGCGCCGGCCGGATGTTGATCAGCACCGTGAACATCACCCAGAGCGATCCGGAGAGGATGTGGAACGCCGCGCCCGAGACCGACGACGCCTGGAGGGTCGCCTCGATCTGCACGATCACCATCACCGTGAAGAGGAGCGTCGGGATCGCCCGCGCGCCGAGCAGCGTGAGCACGTCGGGGATCGGCCCGGCCCGGGAGACGTATTCGGTCACCCTTCGATCATCGGCGGGCGCGGCCCGCTACATGAGCGAAAGCCCGGCCGGCTCGACGTCCTGCGGCTCGAGCGCATCGAGCCACTCGCGCGCTGTCCGGCCGTGGAGATCGAGGCCGGGCGCCAGGTCGCACAGCGGCCGCAGCACGAACTCGCGCTCGTGCGCCCGCGGATGCGGGAGCGTGAGCCGGGGGTCGTCGCGTACCACCCCCTCGAACCAGAGCAGGTCGAGGTCGAGCGTGCGTGGGCCCCAGCGGACGTCCCGCACCCGGCCGTGCTCCGCCTCGACCGCGAGCAGCACGTCGAGCAGCGCATCGGGCGTGAGCCGCGTGTCGAGCGCCGCGACGGCGTTCAGGAACGGCGGCTGGTCGGTCACGCCGACCGGCGCCGAGCGGTAGATCGCCGATGCCGCGCTCAGCCGGCCGGCTCTCCGGCCGAGCTCGGCGGCCGCCGCCCGCAGCGTGCGTCCCGGATCTCCCAGGTTTCCCCCGAAACCGACGTACGCACGGCTCACCCGATCGGGTGCATTTTCCATATCTCCCCTTAACGAATCACTCACATTTGCCGATGTCCTGGTCAGGGTACGGGTGATTCGCGTTGGCCGTATCCGCTCCACGCTCTGACCAAGGATGGTGCCATGTCGACCCTCATGGAACTGACCGTCGTGCTCGTGCTCTGCCCTGCCGCCCTGGCGATCTGGGCCGACGCCCGCTACCCGCAGCTGCGCCCGCGCGAGGTGAAGCGGACGACCATCCATCTCGGCATCGGCGGCCTCCTCGCCTTCCTCGGCATGCGCGCCATCCTGGCGGCCATCGCGGCCGAGATGTCCGGCACCCCGGGCAAGGCCACGGCGCTCTTCGCCGCCTGCGCGGTCATCACCTACTGCCTCACGGTGTCGGTGTGGATCGTGCGGCTCGCGTCCGAGACCGTGCGCGAAGGCCGCTAGGTCTAGGCCGGCTCAGACCATCACTTCGCGCAGGACGGCCGCCGCCTCCGCGCGGGTGCGCGCCTTGAGCTTGCGCAGGATGGCCTTCACGTGCCAGCGCACCGTCTCGGGCGAGAGGAAGAGCCGGTCGGCGATCTCGACGGTGGTCTCGCCCGCCGCGATGTGCTGGAGGATCTCCAGCTGGCGCGGGGTCAGGCGCTCGCGGTGCGGCAGCTTCGAGGCGAGCAGCATGCGCCGCTGCGACTCGCGGACATCCTCGATCAGGTGTGCGGCCATCGACCGCGACAGGGCAGCCTCGCCGGCGAGCACGCCGTTCAGCGCCACGGCGAGCCGCTCCGGCGGCTGGTCCTTCGTCAGGTAGCCGCAGGCGCCCGCCCGGAGGGCCGCCAGCATGTCTCGGGGGTCGCGCGACTCCGTGAGAATGACAACCCGCGGGGCCGTGCCGTCCATCTCGGACAGCCTGCGGACGAGGTCGATGCCGCTGCCGTCCGCCAGGCGCAGGTCGGCCACGACGAGGTCTGGCCTTGTGCGGCCCGCCACCTCGGCGGCCTCGCGCACGCTTGACGCCGCGCCGACGACCGTGAGCCCACCCGCCTCGAGCACCGCGACGAGCCCACGGCGGAAGAGCGGCTGGTCGTCCACGACCAGGATGCGCACCTGCGACATGCTCCCGTTATACGCCGGAATTCGGCCCAGCGGAAGCCTCGGCGATCACCGCGACCTCGTCCAGCTCGTGCCCGACCGGCACCTCGGGCTTCGCCACGCGCACCCGGGCATGGGCGACGCCGAACCGGTCGACGAGATCGTCGGCGATGAGAGCGGCCAGGCGCTCCAGGAGGCGGTACGGCCCGCCCGTCGCCAGCTCCACGACCCGGTCGCAGACGGCCGAGTAGTCGACGGCATCGGTGAGCTCGTCGGTCTCGTCCGCGCGGGAGGGGCGGCACTGGAGCCACACATCGAGCACGAACGTCTGGCCCTGCTCGCGCTCCTCGGGGTGGACGCCGTGGTAGGCGAAGACCGAGAGGCCGCGGATCTCGATCAGGACGCCTCTCACCGTGCGGCCTCCACCGCCGCGGCGATCGCGAGCGCATCGCACGTCTGGCGCACGTCGTGGACACGCACCATCCAGGCGCCGCGCCGGACCGCCTCCACGTTCGCGGCGGCGGTCGCCACCGCCCGGTCGCGGTCCGGATCGCCGATGATCGCGCCCAGGAAGCGCTTGCGGGAGACACCGACGACCACCGGCTGGCCGGCCCCGGCGATCGCGTCCAGATGCCGGATCAGCGTCAGGTTGTGCTCGCCGGTCTTCCCGAAGCCGATGCCCGGGTCGACGCAGATCTGATCGCCCGCGATGCCCGCCGCCTCCGCGGCGCGCACGCGCTCGGCGAGGAACGCCGCCACCTCGGCCACGACGTCGTCGTAGCGGGGGTCGTCCTGCATCGTCTTCGGCGTACCCCGCATGTGCATGAGGCAGACCGGCACGCCCGCCGCCGCCACGACCTCCGCCATGCGCGGGTCGGCGCGGAGCGCCGTCACATCGTTTACGAACGACGCCCCCGCGGCGATGGCCTGCTCGGCGACCTCCGCCTTCGAGGTGTCGATCGAGACCGGCACGTCGGTCGCCTCGCGCAGGCCGCGGATCACCGGCAGCACCCGGCCCAGCTCGATCTCGACCGGGACGGGCTCCGATCCGGGACGCGTCGACTCGCCACCAACGTCGAGCAGGTCCGCGCCCTCGGCGGCGAGCGCGACGCCGCGGGCAACCGCGATCTCGGGGTGGAGGAACTCGCCGCCGTCGGAGAAGGAGTCGGGCGTCACGTTGATCACGCCCATGACCGCCGGGGGCGGGAAGCGATCGCGGAGCGAGGCCACCTGCACGATTCTAGAATGGCGCGGCCCGATCACCCCCCGGAGGGCCTTGCCGTTCCACACGTCGCACACGGAGGTCGAGGCCGAGCTGCTGAGTCAGGCGCTCGACCCCGGCGCGACCGTGCTCGAGGCCGGCTGCGGGCGCACGAGCCGCCTGCGAGGCCATCGCGACCGGATCGACCGCCTGGTCGGCGTCGACCTGGACGAGCCCGGCGGGCGGACGAACGACTTCGTGGACGAGTTCGTCGTCGCCGACCTGTGCGGCACGCTGCCGTTCGCCGACGGCACGTTCGACCTCGTCTACTCGAACTTCGTCGTCGAGCACCTGGAGCGGCCCGGCGACGCGTTCGCCGAGTGGCGCCGCGTGCTCAAGCCCGGCGGCTCGGTCGTCGTCGTGACGAGCAACCGGTCAAACCCGCTCATGGCGGCCGCGCGCATCCTCCCGCAGGGGCTGCGGACGGCGGTCAAAGGCCGGGGCGCCGGCGCGGAGGCCCGCGATGTCTTCCCCACCCGCTACCGCGCGAACACGCCGGCGGCCCTCACCGGGCAGCTCACGCGCGCCGGCTTCGAGCCCGTCCGGGTCGTCCCGGTGGCGACGCTGCACCGCTACGCGGGCGAGCGACGGGCGGCCGCAGCGCTCCTGCGCGGGATCGAGCGGGCGCTGCCGGGGCGGCTGCGCTCGACGATCGTCGCCTGGTACCGGCGCGACGCGGCCAATTGACATTCACACGACGGCCAAATGGCCGCGGGACTAGCCCCGGTACGAGAGCGACGTCGCCGTCGGCAGCAGCCGCTCGTAGCCGTAGCCGGTGATCGCCCTATGGCCGGGCCGCCACAGCTCGGCCGAGTTGTTGTTGTCGAAGCCGATCGCGTCGGTCGCGCCGAGCGCGGCGAGGACGTCCGCGAACTTCGGCATGGTCAACCCGGAGCCGCCCTTACCGCCGATCAGGATCATCCAGGCCGAGCCGCCGGAGCGGACGAGCGCGGGACGCCAGCAGCCGCCGCCGCAATCCCACTGCCAGGGATCGACCGAGTCGGGCCGCGTTGCGATGGCGTGGCCCGCGTTCACGAGCATCGGCTTGCCGCCGGTGAGGTCGGTGACGTTGCCCCATCCCGCATCGTCGACCGCGGTTGTCACGGCCGGCGAGCCCAGCGCCGCCTCCGCCACAAGGCCGTCCTCGGCGATATGGCTCACGGTGTCGGTGCGGGCGAGAACGAGAACGCCGCCGGCGGGAACGGTCACCGACTCCGTCGGCTGGCACACGTTGGTCGCGCACGTCGAGGGAGTCGCGATCGGCATCGAGACGGTCCGGCGCTCGGCGGTGGGCTCGGTCACGCGGTACGCGACCACGGTCTCGGGCCTGTTTGCGCCCTTGGCGTTCTTGAAGCCGTACTTGCTGCCACGCAGCTCCGTGGTCAGCGCGTCGGAGCTCAGGACGACGCCGATCGCGTCGGCCGGCACGATGATCGTCTGGCCGGCGTGGTTGTAGACCGCGACCTGGTCGCTTCGGATCGAACCGGCGAGCGCAGCCGGGGCGGGGTTGAACGCGCCGACGGTCGCCCAGGTGTGACCCGGGAACTCGAGCTTCATCGGCCGCACGATCGGGTGGCCGAACGTGAAGCGGCCGTCCGGCTTGTACCCGACGGCGAGGCTGCCCGTGCCGAAGCCGAAGATGCGGCGGTCCTGGACGAGAACGCCGCTCGTCACGCTGCGCGTTGGGCTCCAGCTCTTGTAGATCGAGTAGTCGCCGGTCATGGCGGCGATCATGCCCACGGGCCCGCCGCCGGACGCGAGGTGCGAGATCTGGTGGTCGGTGATCCAGGCGGTGCCGTCGTCGTAGGCGCCGAGCAGCGACGAGTGCAGGCCGATATGGCGGTTCCCGATCTTCCAGGAGAGCTTGTAGACCTCCTGGGCTCCGAAGACGCCCCGCACGGTGATCCGCGAATGGACGAGCGTGAGCCCGGGCTTCAGGGCCTTCCGCGAGATGAGCACCTTCGTCGTGACGGGACCCGCCCACGCGGTGGCGGTGCCGGAAAGGGCGACGAGACCGACGAGGCCGATCCCGACAAGACGGGTGAAGAGTTTGGATGACACGCCAGGAATCCCCCTGCTGAAGCCGATGCGCTAGGAGGGTTATCGGCGCCTGGGGGACCGGGACTGCCCCCTTCGGGGGGAGGGTCATCTACCCGAACTGGTGAACCGGACGCCGAGCCCGGCGTCCGGGGAGGCGCTCAGCTCGGCTGGGGCGACTCCGGCGGCTGGCCGGAGGCGATGTTGCCGGGGAGCGGGAGGCCGATGCCGCGGGCCCGGCCGGGCTCCTTGCGCGGCTGCTCGGCCACGGGCGTCTCGGACTCCTTCGGCTGCTGGTCGGCGAAGACCTCCTCGGGCGGCTCGCCCGAGAGCAGACGCTGGAACTGGTCGGAGTCGAACGTCTCGTACTGGATCAGGATCTTCGACATCGACTGGAGCTCGTCGATGTGCGAGGTCAGGACCTCGCGGGCCCGCTCGTGGGCAGCCTCCACGATGCGCCGGATCTCGTCGTCGATCTCGCGCGCGATCTCCTCGGAGTAGTCGGCCTCGTGGCCGAAGTCGCGGCCGAGGAACGGCTGAGACGAGTCGCGGCCGAAGGTGCGCGGGCCGAGCTTCTCGGACATGCCCCAGCGGGTGACCATCCGCTTGGCCGTGTCGGTCGTCTTGTTGAGGTCGTCCTCGGCGCCGGTCGTGACCTCGCCGAACACGAGCTCCTCGGCCGTGCGGCCGCCGAGGTTCTTGGCGAGCCCGTCGAGGAGCTCCGCGCGCGAGCGCATGAACTTGTCCTCGCTCGGCAGCGTGACCACGTAGCCGAGGGCCATGCCGCGGCCGACGATGGAGATCTTGTGCACCGGGTCGTTGTGGGTCAGGTAGTGACCCACAAGCGCGTGGCCCATCTCGTGGACGGCCGTGATCTCGCGCTCCTTCGGCGAGAGGAGCCGGGTCTTCTTCTCGGGCCCCGCGATGACGCGCATGATGCCCTCTTCGAGCTCGAGGTTCTCGATCTGCTTCTTGCCCTTGCGGGCGGCGAGCAGCGCGGCCTCGTTCACGAGGTTGGCGAGGTCGGCGCCGGTGAAGCCGGGCGTCTGGCCGGCGAGCGCCTCGACGTCGACGGTCTGGGAGATCGGCTTCCCGCGCGTGTGCACGTCGAGGATCTTCTTGCGGCCGACGCGGTCGGGCCGGTCGACGACGACCTGCCGGTCGAAGCGGCCGGGGCGAAGCAGTGCGGGGTCGAGGATGTCGGGCCGGTTCGTCGCGGCGATGAGGATGACGTTGTCCTTCATCTCGAAGCCGTCCATCTCGACGAGGAGCTGGTTCAGCGTCTGCTCGCGCTCGTCGTGGCCGCCGCCCATGCCGGCGCCGCGGTGGCGGCCGACGGCGTCGATCTCGTCCATGAAGATGATGCACGGCGAGTTCTGCTTGGCCTGCTCGAAGAGGTCGCGGACGCGGCTCGCGCCGACACCGACGAACATCTCGACGAAGTCGGAGCCCGAGATGGAGAAGAACGGCACGCCCGCCTCGCCGGCGACCGCGCGGGCGAGGAGCGTCTTACCGGTGCCCGGAGGGCCGAAGAGCAGGACGCCCTTCGGAATGCGCGCGCCGAGCGCCTGGAACTTCTTCGGGTTCTCGAGGAACTCCTTGATCTCCTGGAGCTCCTCCACCGCCTCATCGACGCCGGCCACATCCTTGAACGTGATCTTGGGCGAGTCGACGGACATCCGCTTGGCGCGGCTCTTGCCGAAGCTCATCACCTTCGACCCGCCGCCCTGCATCTGGTTCATGAGCAGGATCCAGATCACGAAGAAGAGCAGGAACGGCAGGATGGTGATCAGGGCGCTCCACCACGGCGAGCCGCCGGCCTTGGCGCCGTCGATGGTGACGCCAGCGGTCTGCGCCGCCTCCAGCTCCTTCTTCAGAAGGTCGGGCGACGGGACGCCGACGGAGTAGGTCTTGTCCGGGTTGGCGCTCAGCTTGAAGCTGACGCTGTTGTTCGCGGGGTCGGACTTGAGCGACGCGACCTTGCCCTGGCTCGTCCACAGCTGGAGGTCGGAGAACGTCGTGGGCCGCGAGCTCGACGACGAGCCGATGATCTTGAGCGCGAAGAACGCCAGAACGACAACGACGAGAATCGGAAAGAGAGCGCTCTTGAAAAGTCTGTTCACTGCGCGTTCGCCTGCTTCTCCCGGGGGTGGTGCGTCGGCATGCCGCCCGTCGTTATGCCCGTTACCCGGGCTTGAACCTTACCACGGGGGTATCGCCAGCCCCGGTATCGGCACCGGAGCTCGCGTTCTGTAGCGCGGCCGCCGAGGCGGGGTCAGTCGAGCGGCTCGGGCAGCTTCGTCTCGTCGAGCGCGGCCACGTATGGGAGGCTGCGGTAGCGCTCGGCGTAGTCGAGGCCGTAGCCGATCGCAAACCGGTTTGCGATCTCGAATCCGACGTACCGGCAGCGGATGTTCGCCTTCCGCCGTGCGGGCTTCGTGAGAAGCGCGCACACCTCGAGGGACGCGGGCTTTCGCGCCTCGAGGTTGCGGACGAGGTACGACAGGGTGAGCCCCGAGTCGACGATGTCCTCGACGATGAGGACGTGGCGGCCCTCGATCACGGCGTCCAGGTCCTTCAGGATCCTGACGACGCCGGACGAGTCGGTCGTGTTGCCGTAGCTCGAGACGGCCATGAAGTCGATCTCGCACGGCACCGTGATCGTGCGCACGAGGTCGGCGATGAAGAAGACGGCCCCCTTCAGGACGCCGACCAGGACCGGGTCGAGGCCGGAGTAGTCGCGCGAGATCTCGGCGCCCAGCTCCACCACGCGACCGCGCAGCTCCTCCTCGCCGACAAGCACCTCCGCGATCAGCGGATCGTGCTCGGCCGCGGTCGTGAAGTTCATGGCTGAGCAGGATACCGGGTAGACGCGGGCGGCCCGAACCCCATCGTGCGGCGGTCGCGCACGGCCTCGATGTCGCGCCCGAGCGAGAGCCGCTCGACACCTTCCCCGCGGCCCGCGAGCTCGACGAGCCGGTCGGTGAGGGCGCGCGAGAGCCGAAGCGGCCGGCCGGCAGCGCGCTCGGCGGCCTCCCTCAGCACGATCGCCTGGAGCGGGCGGGGCAGACCGGCGAGCCGGTCGAGGTCGAGCTCGCCGGCGAGGTGCCCGCCCGCCAGCTCGGACAGGAGGCCGTCGAGCTCGGCCAGAAGCTCCGCCGTCCGCGCGATGTTCGCATCGGCCGCGGGATGCACCCGCCGGAGCGCCGGCATCACGTCGTGGCGGATCAGGTTCCGGCGCAGGCTCGTGTCGTCGTTCGTGTCGTCGATCCGCGGGACGAGTCCCGCGGCGCGGCACCACTCCCGCGTCTCCGCCGCCGTGAGGCACAGGAGCGGCCGCGCGATCTGGCCGGCCCGGGGGCGCATGCCCGAGAGCGCCCGGATCCCCGAGGAGCTGGCGAGCCGGTAGACGACGGTCTCGGCCTGGTCGGTCAGCGTGTGCCCGGTCGCGATCGCGCGCCCCTCGGCCTGCTCCCGGGCGGCGGCGTAGCGGGCCTCGCGCGCCCGCGCCTCGACGTTCGGGCCGGGGTCGAGATCGAGCGGCACGACCGTCGCTCCGAGGCCCGCGCAGAACGCGGCATCCGCCAGGCCCGCCGCACCGCGCAGCCCGTGCTCCAAGTGCAGC
>DATIDU010000164.1:0-10967 GCA_035456145.1 Gaiellales bacterium
TCGAGTTCCGTAGTTCACCACCGAATGAAGATCGACCGGCCGGGCGCCGTCCGGTTGAATGTGCGTGTGCACGATGTCGAGACGGTGATCGTCGGGGCCGGCCATGCCGGCCTGGCGGCAAGCTGGGCGCTCGCGGAGCGCGGCGTCGAGCACATCGTGGTGGAGGAGGGCCGCATCGGCCAGGCCTGGCGTAGTGACCGCTGGGAGTCGTTTCGGCTGAACACGCCGCGGTGGATGTCGCGGCTGCAGGGCCAGGCCGTTGCCGACGCCGACCCGGACGGCTTCGACACCGCGCCCGAGTTCGCCGCGGCCCTCGAGGAGTTCGCCGGCGTGAACGCCCTCCCTGTGCGCCAGGAGGTCGGCCAGGCTCGGGTGGAGCGGGCCGGCGACGGCGGCTTCGTCGTCCGTCTTCGCGACGGCGACCTGGCGGCCCGCAGCGTGATCCTCGCCACCGGGTTTCAGCGCATCCCCGTGCGCCCGCCGCTCGCCGAGGCGCTGTCACGGCGCCTGCTCCAGCTCGACACGGCCATGTACCGCTCGCCCGCGGAGATCGCCGACGGGGCGGTGCTGGTCGTGGGCGGCGGGCAGTCGGGTGCCCAGATCGCCGAGGATCTGGCCGCCGCCGGGCGCCGCGTCCTCTTCTCGACGAGCCGCGTGGCCTGGGTGCCGCGCCGGTACCGCGGCCGCGACATGCTCGCGTGGTGGACGGTGAGCGGCTTCTACGAGGTTCGGCGGGACCATGTCGATGCGGCCGTCCTCCGGGTGCGCCAGCCGCTCATCTCGGGGACAGACGACGGGCACTCGCTCTCGCTCCAATCACTCGCCCGGCTCGGGGTCGAGCTGCTCGGACGCCTCGACGGCGGGGAGGGGGAGGAGCTCCGCTTCGGTGACAACGTCGCGGAGCACGCCCGCTTCGCCGACGAGGCCGCGGCGGCGCTCCTGCGCGGCGTCGACGCGCACATCGAGCGCACCGGGATCGAGGCGCCGCCCGCAGAGCTCGAACCGTCGTGCGCGCCGCTCGAGGCGATCGGGCGGGACGCACCGCGTTCGGTCCGGCTCGACCGGGAGGGCGTCGGCACCGTCATCTGGTGCACCGGGATGCGGCCCCGGCTCGACGCCGTCGCCATCTCCGGGCTCGTCGAGGACGGCATGATTCCGCACTCCGACGGTGAAACGGCCGTTCCCGGCCTCTATCTGATCGGTGCGCCGTGGTTGCGCGTACGCAAGTCCGGGATCATCTGGGGCGCGGCCGCGGACGCCGAACGGATCGCGGCCGCCATCGCCGGCGAGCGCGGCTGACGACACCTCTGCGGGCTCTCCGCACGCAAATTGGGAAAAACCCCGATGCGAGGGAAGAAGGTCACCGCGAGGATCGTCTCGAACAAGTGCACCGAGCGAACTGGAGGCACCTCGATGACACACATTCTGAAGATGCCGCGGCTGATCGGCCTGATGGTCGTCGTCGCCGTTTCGGCGATCCTGCTCTCGGCGGCGCCCGCGTTTGCGGACACCACGCCGGCCGACGGGCAGTACAACGGCAATCTCGGCGAGGCGGCGCAGGGCGGTGGCGGCGGCACGCTTCCGTTCACAGGCATGAACCTGGTCCTGCTTGTGGCAGTGGGCGGGGGGATCGCCGCTGCAGGTGTCGGCCTGCGGGCTGTCGCGCGCCGGTAGCGGTCAGCCGAGCCCGCGCTCTGAGATCTGGCGACGCGCGTCGTCGGTCTTCTCGAGTTCCTCGATTCCGAGCTTGCGCTTGACGCCGTCGGTGCGCTCGAACTGGATGTCGCCGTAGCCGACGACCTGGAACCGGTTCCCCCAGGGATCGAGGAAGTCGAAGCTTTGGCCCGTGTCGGCCACGAGTGCGAGCTCCTCGCGCTGCACCGCGCCGCGGGCTGCGGCGACGTCGTCGACGACGAGGCCGAAGTGGCGCTCGTCGTCGGCCGGCTGGGAGCGGCCCTCGGCGATCGCCAGGAACTGGTCGCCCATGTCGAGGAAGGCCATCCGCCGTCCCCGGCCGCGCATCGTGAAGTCGAAGAGGCGCTCGTAGAGCGCGACCGCCTCCTCGACGTCGCCCACCTCGAGGGCGACGTGGTTCACCCCGATCAGGCGCGCCTTCTCCGCCATCGCCCGAGCCTATCAGCGCGCCGTGCGCGAACCGGCACCGACTCTTCACGCCTCGGCACACACGTGTGACACGTGCCGCCGTAGCGTGACCCGGTGTCGAGAGGACAGGCCACCGTTGAGTACACGCTCCTCGCCGTGGCGCTCGTCGTCGCGGTCTGCCTGCTCGTCCGTTTCGCGACCCCGGTCACGGACGTGGCGAGGGCGGTGGCGCATGCCGTCTCCCACCGGCCTGTGCGCCACCGCCCTCATCCCCACGTGGGCCGGCGCCGGCCACCTCATCGGCGGCCGGCGCCGTGCCTCTGCCCGTTCGCTGCCCCTTCGGACGGGTCTCGCTAGAACTTGCCGGTCGCCACCAGGGCGCCGCCCGCGGTGCGGACGTTCACCCGGTTTCCGGCGGACACCTGCGGCACGGGCTGGCCGAGCTCGGTGGAGCGGTTCAGGTGCGCGCGGCCGAGGTTGCCGACACGCATGGTGCCGACCTTCGTGCCGTGGACGAAGACGGTGAGGCGCTTGCCAGCCAGCGAGCGGACGTGCTCGACCTGGGCCTCGAACTCGCGCTTCGCGCCGTCCTTCTTGAACTTGGCGGATCCGGTCGCGTTCGGGAAGGACGCGGAGCCGTGGAGCGCCGCCGTGATCGTGGTGCCGCGGGCCTGGGCCGGGGCGGCCACGACGGCGGTTGCCATCACGGTCGCCGCGAGCGCTGCGAGCGGCTTCATGGTCTTGGTGAATGTCATGGTGTGCTTCCCCTCTCGTGCTTCGTCGGTGGTGCCGGGACGGTCAGTCGTCGCCGCCGCCGTCGCCGCCGTGGCCGGAGCCGCCGTTGTCATCGCCGGCGTCATGGCCGCTGCCGTCGTCGTTGCCGCCGCCGGGGCCGCTCGAGTCAGAGCCGGGACCGGAGTTCGAGTCCTCGCCGCCGCCCGGACCCGGGTTGCCCTGGTCCTGACCGTTGTCGTCCATCTGGTCGTTCTGGCCGTTGTCGTCGCCGGCCTCGTTCTGATGCTCGGCCTCGTCGCCGTTGCCCTGGACGTCCTCGCCCGGCTCGTTGGCGCGGCCGCGCAGCTCGTTCTCGTCGGTGTTGCCCTGGACGTCCTCGCCCGGCTCGCGGACGGAGAAGACCTCGGTCGACCCGGGGGGCGTCTGCGTGATCGTGGTGGTCGCCTTGTCGGACTGCGACGGCGAGCCGCCGTTGCTGCTCGCGGCCGCCGCGATCGCGCCGGTGGCGAGCGCCGCCGGGATGCCGATCCCGATGACGATCCTTCGTGTGAGCTTCGTGGTGTTCATCCTGCCTCTCCTTCTGGTGGGTTTCCGGTGCTGCTCACTCACCGTAGGAGAGGCCTGGTTAGGGGCGGGCTAAGGCGAGGATCGGTGTTCGCAAGCCTTCGGCAAGCGCAACCCTGCAGGAGGCCGGCACGCGAGCCGATGTGCGCCGTCCCGATCATCGGTGCCGACCGCTGGGGCGCCGGCTACGCGGTGGTGACGCGCCGGGTGCCGGGAATGTGACCGATTGGGTCGGCGCCCCTTCTGGGCGCCGGCGGCTACGAGCTAGTCGTCGCCGCCGTGGCCGCTGCCGTCGTCCCCGCCGTGCGAGGAGCCGCCGCCTGACCCGCTGCCCGACGACCCGCCGTCCGACGATCCGCTGCCGCCGCTCGAACCGCTGCCCCCGCTGGAGCCGCTGCCCGAGCCACCGTCCGACGAGCCGCTGCCGCCGCTCGATCCCGAATCGCCCGAGCCGGAGCCGCCGGAGCTGCCGCTCGACCCGCCGTGGTCGTCACCACCACCGCCGCCGGTTGTCGCGCCGCCGTGGTCGTCCGGCTTCGTGTGGGTCTGCCGGTGCTGGGGCGCGCTCGTCGGGGGCGTGGACTTCGCCGCCGCCCGGAAGTGCGGCACGAGCACGCCGGTCTCGCCGATCGCAGCGTCCGAGGCGTAGAGCACCGTTCCGGCCATCACGACCGGAAGCGCGATCGCCCCGGCGATGGTGAGGATGAGTGCGAACCGCTGCGGCATACGTCTCACAATAGGAGGCCGCGGGTGAGGCACGGGCCAGCGCAAGGTTAGGGCTCGGTAATGTCGGTCACATTCGCCGCGCCGGGAAACCGGACGGCGATGCGGGTGCCGCGGCCGGCCGCCTCGAGCTCGACCGAGCCGTTCCAGCGGGTGGCGAGATCGTGGACGATCGTGAGCCCGAGCCCGGTGCCGCCCGGCACGGTGCTCCCGGCGCGGCCGCGGAAGAACCGGTCGAACACGCGGCTGGCCTCGGTGGGATGGATACCGGGGCCGTCGTCGGCGACGCGCACGACGCCGCCGCCGTTCTGCGAGACCGTCACCGAGACGGTCGCGCCCGACGGGCTGTAGACGATCGCGTTCTCGATGAGGTTGTCGAGCACGATCGCGATGTCGGATGGGTCGGCGCCCACCCGGATCGGCAGCTCGGGCGCCTCGATCGCGAACGTCTGGGCGCGGTCCTCGGCAACCGGCCGCCAGCGGTCCGCCGCGGCCTGCACCTGCTCGACGAGATCCGACGTGGTGGCCGACCGCGGCGGGACGCCGGCCCGTGCGAGCACCAGCAGGTCGGCCACAAGGTCGCTCATCCGGTCGACCTCTCGCAGCGCCAGCTCGGCCTCGGCGTCGGGCGGCGGACCGGCCGCGAGCGCCTCGAGCCGTAGGCGAAGCCCGGTGAGCGGCGTTCGCATCTGGTGTGAGGCGTTGGCGATGAACTCGCGCTGGGCGTCGAGCAGGGCGGTGAGCTCGGCCGCCATCCGGTTCAGCTCCTCGGCGACGGCGGCCACGTCGGCCGGCCCGGTGACCTCCGCGCGGGCCCCGAGATCGCCGCGGCCGAGCCGCGTCGCGGTGGCTGTGAGCGACCGCAGCGGCTGGGCGAGCGACGTCGCCAGCGCCCAGGCGACGATCAGGCCGACGATCGCGACGACGGCGGCGACGGCGGCGATCGCTTCCCAGCTTCGGCGCACCCGGGCGTTGACGTCGGCCATCGGCTGCGACAGCCGCACGGTGCCGACCACCTGGCCGTCGCTGAAGATCGGGTAGGCCACGACGAGCAGGTCGCCGCCGATGTCGACGCTGTGGCGGATGAGCCGGATCGACTGGCCCGTCAGCGCGGCCTGGATCTCGGGACGGCCGGGCGTGTTGTAGGGGACGTTGGGCGGAGTCGGCGTCGCCCCCGGGTCGTCGCTGTCGGCGAGCAGGAGCGCCTGGTCGGTGCCGCCGGTCACGATGATCCGGGCATCGGTCTGGGTGGCGTCCCCGGCGACGACCCGGCGCAGATTCGCGACGTTGCGCCCGGGGGTCGGCGTCCCGCCGAGCGACGACGCGATCGTCTGGGCCTGGGTGCTGATGCGGTTGTAGAAGGCGTCCTTGGCGCGGCGGTCGACCGTGACTCCGAGCGGGATCGCGAGCGCGATGATCGTGAGGACGAGCAGATAAGCGAAGGCGAGGACGAGCCGTCGCCGGAGCGTCACGCGTCGAACTCCTCGCGCGACGAGAACCGGAAGCCGACGCCGCGCACCGTATGGATGTAGCGGGACTCCACGGCGTCGTCGCCGAGGCGCCGGCGCAGGCCGGCGACGTGCACGTCCAGGGTCTTCGACGAGCCGAACCAGTCGACGCCCCAGACGTCGTCCATCAGTTGCTGCCGCTGGAGCACGGTCCCGGCGTTCGCCATGAGCATGTGCAGGAGGTCGAACTCGCGGCGGGGCAGCTCGAGCGGCTCGCCGGCGTGCGTCGCCACGCGCATGCGCGGGTCGAGGCGGACATCGCCGAGCACGATCGCCTCGTCGGCGGCGACGGCCGGATCCGGCGCGCTGCGGCGCAGGACGGCCCGGATCCGCGCGATGAGCTCGGCCATGCCGAACGGCTTCACCAGATAGTCGTCGGCGCCCAGCTCGAGCCCGACGACGCGATCGGTCTCAAGGCCGCGCGCCGTCAGCATGATGATCGGCACGCGCGACGACGAGCGGATCGTGCGGCACACGTCGCGGCCGTCAATGTCGGGCAGCATCAGGTCGAGCAGGACGACATCGGGCTCCTCGCGGCGGACCGCGTCGAGCCCGGCCGCGCCGGTCGAGGCCACCTCGACCTTGTAGCCCTCCCGCTCGAGCGCCGAGCGGAGCGGATCGGAGATCGACTGCTCGTCCTCGACGACGACGACCCGTGTCGCCTGCGCAGGCGGCGGCGTCCACGTCTCGTCGGCGGGCATTCCGGCAGTGTAGGGGGCGAGCGCGCTCTCAACTCTGACGCCGGCCGGTCGATCCGCATGAGCAACCATGTCCGCGCGTCATCCCAACCGCTCGGACCGGCTCCTCGACCTCGCGCCGGTCGGCATCCATCACACGGATCCGATCGGAGTGTGCCGGTGGGTCAACCAGCGCTGGGCCGCTCTCACCGGCGTCTCGCAGGCGGAGGCGTGCGGCCGTCCGTGGGTCGACGCGCTGCACGCGGACGACCGCGACTCGGTTCTCGCCCAGTGGCTTGAGACCGTCGCTCGCGGTCTCGAGTTCGTCTGCGACGTCCGCCTCGCCGGTGCGGGTGGCCACACGACGCAGGCCACGCTTCGCTCGACGCCCGTGCTGGACGACCACGGCGTCCTCACGGGGCACGTCGCGGCGCTGACGGAGCTTCCCGACCGCAGGCACGACACCCTCCGGCGGCTCATCGTCGAGAACCTCACCGACGTCGTCCTCTTCTTCGACATGCGGCGCGAGCTGCTCTATGCAACGCCGTCGTTCGAGGACCTCACCGGGCGGCGCGTGGAGGACGCGGCCTGCCACGTCCACGAGGGCCTCGGCGTCCACGCCGACGACGCGCCGCGCATGCGCTCGCTCTGGGCCGGGCTCTGGGACGGCGAGGGCTACGCGGGGGCGGAGTTTCGGGTCGTGACCGCCGACGGCGGAGAGCGCTGGTGCACGAGCGCCGGCGCGCCGGTCCTCGACGCGGGCGGCCGCCAGATGGGGGTGCAGATCCGCCACGCCGACGTCACCGGCCGGCGCCACATCGAGGAACGGGTGCGTGAGAGCGAGGAGCGGGCGCGCTCGATCGTTGCGACCACGAGCGATGCGTTCGTCGCAACCGACGCGGGCGGGATCGTCATGGAGTGGAACGGGGCCGCCGAGCTACTCTTCGGCTGGGAGCGTGAGGAGGCAATCGGCGCACCATTCGCGGAGCTCGTCCTCGCCGCCGAGGGCCGCGACGCCGTGACCACGGCAATGGCGCGCCATCGTGACTCCGGCGGTCGCTCTGGTCTCGGCGCGGCCGCCGAGGTGCGTGCCCGGCGTCGCGACGGCGGCGAGTTCATCGCCGAGATGACCATCTGGCCGATCGGCTCCGGCGAGGGCTCGAGCTTCAACGCGTTCATCTCCGACATCACCGAGCGCAAGCGGCGCGAGCAGGCGGTGCGGCACCTGGCGTTCCACGACCGCCTCACCGGCCTTCCCAACCGCGCCCGTTTCGAGGAGCGCGTCGACGAGGCACTCGCCTGGGTCGACGGCACCGCGGGGGCAGCCGCGGCCGGCCTGCTCTTCCTCGACATCGACCGGCTCAAGCACGTGAACGACACGATGGGCCACGACGCCGGGGACGAGCTCCTGCGCCAGGTCGCCGAGCGTCTGCGCCGCGGCGCCCGCTCCAACGACGTCGTCGCCCGCCTCGCCGGGGACGAGTTCGTCGTCCTGGTCACCGAGCTGCCGGCGGCCGGTGCGGCCGATATCGCCGAGCAGGTCGCACGCCGCGTACAGGCTGCGCTCTCCGAGCCCTACACGCTTGCCGGCTCGGCCTTCTCGACGACCGTCAGCATCGGCGTCGCCGTCTATCCCGACCACGCCGCCGACGCCGCCGGGCTCGTGAAGGCGGCTGACACGAGCATGTACGAGAGCAAGCGGGCCGGCCGCGGCCGCATCTCGCGGGCTGACTGGCGCGCCGACGCGGCCTGACCCGCGTCCGGGAGCGGCCGGTAGACTCTCCGGCCTATGACGAACCCCTCGACGTCGCGATGGTGGGTGCTTGTGACCGTCCTCTTCCTGGTCGGCCTGCTCGCGCTCGTCATCTCCGTCAGCCGGTAACTCAAGAATGGCGGTCTCGGCCGTCCAGATCTCGAGCACCAATCCCGCCGACCCGTCCGACGTGATCGGGACGTTCGTCCCGGGTGGGGGCATCGACGTCGACCGGGCCGTCACGGCGGCGGCGGCGGCCGCGCCGGGATGGGCGGGCACCGCGGGGCAGACCCGCGCAGACGCCCTGTCGCGGGTCGCGGCTCGGGTCGAGGCGCGCGCCGAGGATCTCGCCGGCCTGATCCGCCGGGAGGTGGGAAAGCCGATCGTGGAGGCGCGCGGAGAGGTCGCGCGCACCGCCGCGATCCTCCGCTACCACGCCCAGGCGGCGCTCGACCCCGACGGAGAGACCTACCCGCCCGCCGACGGCCGCTCGCTCCTCATGACGCGGCGGCGTCCGCGGGGCGTCGTCGGCCTGATCACGCCGTGGAACTTTCCGCTCGCAATCCCGGCCTGGAAGCTCGCGCCCGCGCTTGCGTACGGGAACGCATGTGTCTGGAAGGCCTCGCCGCTCTCGCCGGCCTGCGCCGAGGCGCTCATGGGCTGCCTTGAGCCGGAGCTCCCGGCAGACGTCGTCCGGCTCGTGCAGGGTGGGGCGGATGCGGGCGTGGCCGTCGCCGGACATGCCGGCCTCGGCGCGATCTCGTTCACCGGATCGGCGGCTGCCGGCGCGTCGGTCGCGCGCCAGGCGGCTGACCGAGGCATCGCGGCGCAGTGCGAGATGGGCGGCCAGAATGCGTCGATCGTGCTCGCGGATGCCGACGTCGAGCTGGCGGCCGCGATCATCGCCCGTGCCGCGATGGGATACGCGGGCCAGAAGTGCACGGCTACGAGCCGGGTGGTCGCCGAGCGCGCCGTCGCCGCCGAGGTGCGCGACGCGCTGGTGGCCGAGGTCGAGGGCCTCGTCGTCGAGGATCCGTCCGATCCGGGCTGCGAGGTCGGCCCGCTGATCACCGGCGACGCGCGCGCGGCCGCCGTGGCGGCCGTGGACCGCGGGGTCGCGGCCGGCGCGCGGCTCCTCACCGGCGGAACGGCGCTCTCCGGCGGCGGCCACTACCTCGCGCCGGCGCTCCTCGACGTCACGGATCCGACATCCGAGCTGGCCCAGGAGGAGGTGTTCGCGCCGGTCGCGGCCGTGCTCGAGGCCCGCGACGCCGCCCACGCGGTCGAGCTCACGAACGGGGTGCGCTACGGCCTCTCGACCTCGATCTTCACCCGCGATCTCGACCACGTGATCGACCTCGCGGGCCGGATCGACACCGGCCTCGTGCGCGTCAACCAGCCGACGTCGGGCGTCGACCTGCACGCCCCGTTCGGCGGCGAGAAGGCCTCCGGCCTCGGGCCGCGCGAGCAGGGCAAGGCGGCGCGCGACTTCTACACCTCGCTGCGGACGATCCTGGTGTCGCCCGCGGTGGTACAATAGTCACGAGGTCTATAAGTGCCGGAGCGGAGTGGACAACCGCGGGTCGCGGCCGATGTGGCCGTCTTCGCCTACCTGAACGGCGCCATGCACGTCCTGCTCGTGCGGCGGCGCTACGAGCCGTACGAGAGCTACTGGGCGCTGCCGGGCGGCGGGATCGAGGCCGACGAGACGCTGGAGGAGGCGGCGGTCCGCGAGCTGCGCGAGGAGACCGGCGCCACCGACACCTTCATGGAGCAGCTCGCGACGTTCTCGGCCGTCGACCGCGACCCGCGCGGGCGGGTCATCTCGTGCTGCTACCTCGCGCTCGTGGACGCCGCCCGCGTCCAGCTCCGGCCGGGCTCGGACGCACGCGAGGCCGAGTGGCGGCCGCTCGAGCCGCTGCTTCAGGAGATGGAGCAGCAGCGCGTCCTGGCCTTCGACCACGACGACATCCTCGGCTACGCCCGCCAGAGGCTGGCGTACAAGCTCGAGTACCAGAACGTCGCCTGGAGCCTGCTCCCCGACGCGTTCACGATGTCGGAGCTCCGGCGGGTGTACGAGGCGGGCATCGGCCGGGCGTTCGAGCCGAACAACTTCCGCCGGATCGCGCTCGGCTGGGGCGTGCTCGCGGAGGATGGCGAGCGCGCCACCGGCGGCCGGCCGGCGGCGCTCTACCGGTTCGCCGACCGGCGCCCGCTGATCCTGGCGCAGAGCGCCCGGTACCGGCGGTCGGGATGATCGCCGCCGCCCCCAACGAGCTCCTCGTCGACGAGTACGAGCTGGCGATGGCCGACTCGTACCTGGCCGAGGGGAAGGACTCGCTGCCCGTGGCGTTCGAGCTCTTCGCCCGCGAGCTTCCGCCGCACCGCGGCTACCTCGTGGCGGCCGGGCTCGAGCGAGCGGTGGAGGTGCTGACCGAGCTGCGCTTCTGTGATGAGGCGCTGGACTACCTGGAGCGGGCGCGGATCTGCTCGCCGGAGCTGCTCGAGCGGCTGGCGGCGGTGGAGTTCACCGGTGACCTCGCCGCCGTGCCCGAGGGCACCGTCGTCCACGCGCGCGAGCCGATCCTGCGGGTCGAGGGCGACCTCTTGACGTGCCAGCTCGTCGAGACGCTGCTCCTGAACCAGGTGAACTTCCAGACGCTGATCGCGACCAAGGCAAGCCGGATCGCCGAGGCCGCCGCCGGCCGCCCGGTCGTGGACTTCGGATTCCGGCGCGCCCACGGCGCCGACGCCGGCGTGCTCGCCGCCCGCGCGGCCTACATCGGCGGCTGCGTCGCCACCGCGACCGTCGCCGCCGGGTATCTGTACGGCGTGCCCACGACCGGGACGATGGCTCACAGCTACATCCTCTCGTTCCCGACCGACGTCGAGGCGTTCGTCGCG
>DATIDU010000165.1:0-2293 GCA_035456145.1 Gaiellales bacterium
CTCGTTCCGCGCGGTCACGCGGACGCGGAGCCGGTGTCCGACGTCGGCCGACGACAGGACGTATTTCGTCGTCGTCGCGCCGGAGATCACCGGGCAGTTCGAGCCGTCAGGCCGGCCACCGTCCGCGCCGCACCGCACCCACTGGTACGCATACGTGATCGGGGCCGCGCCGGCCCAGTCACCGCTCGTCACGGTCAGGGTCTGGCCCTGGGTGGTCGTGCCGCTGATCGCCGGCTCGCGGGTGTTGCGCGGCGGTCCGGTCGCCGCGGAGGACTGCACGACCGAGGTCGCGTTCGAGGCGACCGTCTTCGAGCCGGCGCTGTTGGTCGCGGTCACGCGGACGCGCATGCGCCGACCGACGTCGGAGCTCCCGAGCTTGTAGCTCGAGCCGGTGGCGCCGGAGACGAACGCGCAATTGGAGCCGTCGGCAGCCCCGCCGTCGGTGCCGCAGCGGACCCACTGGTACGCGAACGTGATCGGGGCCGTTCCCGACCATCCACCGCTCGTCGCGGTCAGGGTCTGGCCCTCGACCGGAGATCCCGAGACCCGGGGATCCGACGTGCTGGTCGGGGCCGAGGAGGCCGTCACGACGTCCGTCGCATTCGACGTCGCCTGACCGGTTCCGTCCCCGTTGCTCGCCGTGACGACGACGCGGAGTGTCCTTCCGACGTCGGCGCTCACGACGGTGTAGCCCGATCCCGTGGCTCCGGCGATTGCAGCGCAGCTGCCGCCGCCCGACGCACAGCGCTGCCATTGGTAGGCGAACGAGCTCGGCGAGCCGGACCACGACCCCGACGTCGCCGTCAGCGCCTTTCCGACGGCGGCGCTCCCGGAGATGGTGGGGAGCGACTGGTTGATCGGCGCCGCCTCGGCGCGTGCCTGAGCAGAGGTGCTCAGGAGCGCCGCCACCGCGAGCGCGCCCGCGACGAGGATGCCGCTCGACACGAGCATCCAGCGGCGCGGGTCCGCGCCTCGGGCTGGACGGTTGGGGTTCGGCATGAGCAAAGCTCCCTTCGATCGGGTTCGTGGCGGTCTACCCCGGGCGCGCCGGCGTCCATGCACGCCCGTACGAAACGCAAACGCCTCCGAACGATTCCCTTACAGCGTGGGGAGGAGTCAGCCGCCCGGCGCGGTATCTGCCCCGAGCGGCCTGTCCGGTGACAGCCGCATTGAGGGCCGGGACCCCGACCCTCGAGAGACGGGCGCGGAGCCGCCGCCACCCCCTCCCCTGAGGTGCGGCGGCCCGCGCGCCGTCCCTTCGGAGCGGGGAGGACTTTCCGGATCCCGGTGGTATCCGTCGGCTGTCCCCTTCACAATGGGAAGCGTCACTGCCCCCTCGGAAAGGAAGCGCCGGCACATGGACATCTCGAAGCTTTCGCATGGAGCGAAGCTCATCATCGGTGGAACGGTCGCGTTCCTGATCGTGTCGATCTTCAACTGGCAGGAAGTCGACATCAGCGGCATCGCCTCCGTCGGCCGGAGCATGTGGCACGGGTGGGGCGTCCTGGCCGGGCTGCTCGCGATCGCGCTCCTCGTGTGGGAGGTGATCCGGCTCGCCAACATCAACGTCGCCATGCCGGTCACCCCTGCGATGACGAGTGCGGCGCTTGCGGTCCTGCTCGCCATCTTCACCGTCATCAAGTTCCTCGCCGACAACGAGTTCCGCACCTTCTGGGCGTGGCTAGGGCTCATCCTCGCGCTCGCGATCGTGGTCGGCGCGTGGCTGAACATGCAGGCTGCGGGAGAGGGGCTCGCGGACATCCGCACCCAGGTCGGCTCCGCCGCCGCCGCGGCCAAGGGCGCGGTCGACCGTGACGACAAGCCGGCCGAAGCCGCTCCCGCCGCGCCCGCACCGACCGAGGCCGTACCGGTCGAGCCGAGCGTTCCTTCCTCGGAGCCGTCCGCCGAGGCGGACCCTCCGAGAACCGAGCCCGCGTAGGCGCTTCCGCCGCTCCCCTCCCGCGTGTCGGGAGGGGAGCGCGGCTACACTCAGCGCATGGCCGAGATCGGCACGCTGCGGGTCAAGACAGGGCTCGCCGAGATGCTCAAGGGCGGCGTCATCATGGACGTCGTGGACGCCGAGCAGGCGCGCATCGCCGAGGACGCGGGTGCCTGCGCCGTGATGGCGCTCGAGCGGGTCCCGGCCGACATCCGCCGCGACGGCGGAGTCGCGCGCATGTCCGATCCGGAGATGATCCGCGACATCCAGGAGGCCGTCTCGATCCCCGTGATGGCGAAGTGCCGGATCGGGCACTTCGTCGAGGCGCAGATCCTTCAGGCGCTCGAGATCGAC
>DATIDU010000166.1:0-8138 GCA_035456145.1 Gaiellales bacterium
TTCTTCACGATCTTCTTCTACATCCGGTTCACGCACACCGCGTGGCCGCCCGCCGGAATCGATCTTCCGGTGGAGGCGACCGGCATCAACACGGCGATCCTGATCTCGTCGTCGTTCACGATGCACTGGGCGCTCGTATCGATCAAGCGCGACCGCCGCTTCGGGCTGATCGCCGGGCTTTTCCTGACGCTCGCCATGGGGCTCACCTTCCTGAGCCTCCAGATCCACGAGTACCTGAGCCTGAACTTCACGCCGGCGAACAACGCGTTCGCCTCGGGCTTCTTCTCGCTGACCGGCCTGCACGGCATGCACGTCTTCGTCGGCGCGACCCTCCTCACCATCGCCTTCGTCCGCGCCTGCCGCGGCCACTACTCCGGCGCCGAGCACATCGGCCTCGAGGTCACCGGCCTCTACTGGCACTTCGTCGACGTCGTGTGGATCCTGCTCTACACGGTCGTATACCTCCTATAGCCCCACGGGGGAACCCATGGTTCCCCCGTGAGACCCCTCCTTAAGAGGTGGTGTCGCGTCGGGGGCGCGGCGGCGAAGAACGCGGTCTTCGCCGTCGCCACGAGCGCGGGGGGTGTTGGGTGGGGACAGTCCCTGAACTCTTCGCGTTCCCCGGACGTGACGGCTACGTGACGATCGCCGGACGGCGCTACCGCGGTGTGTCACAAATGCGTCCCGCCGCCTCACGGTGGGGGTTCAGGGACTGTCCCCTACCCAGACTCCGTGTTGAGCCGTGACCAGACCTGGACGTCGTGGCGGTCACCCAGCAGCACCGCGGGTCGTCGCAGCGTGCCTTCCGCAGTGAATCCGGCCGCGCGGGCGAGCGCCAGCGACGGGGGCGTTGTAGAGCTCGATCCGCTCGATCCCCATATCGCTTAACGCGTGGCGGCCGCGCGCACCGCCCAGGCCCGGACGCACCCTCGCGCCGCCATCCTCGCTGCCAGCGGCGAATCGCGGCCCGAACGGTCTCTGCAGTCGAGTCGCCCGGGTTCCAACCGAACCGGCGGGCGAACTCGTCGTCGTCGCCGGCGAGGTGCGCCGGCCAGTCCGCAGGCCGGAACCAGTCGAGGATCACGCAGCCGTCGCTGAGGACAGGCGTCCTCATTCCGGCGCGCCGGGCCTCAGTCGAGCTCGCGGTACTCGTTCATCGAGTCCCGCAGCCAGAGCCAGCCGGCCCCGAGCGCAACGATCGCCCCGAGCGACACCAGCGCGAGTCGCCAGAGGCGCGAGTCCGGGACGAAGCCGAACAGCATGACCGCGATCCCGATCGAGGTGACGAACGGGAGGAGCGACGGCTCCGGGAGGTGGAAATCCTCGTGCTCAGCCATACCGGACGAGGATCCCGATCACGAGCGTGCCGGCGAAGAGCATGACGGCGACGAGCCCGAGCTTGAGCCCGAGGGCGATGTTCCTGGTGGCGGTGTCGCGGTCGAGCATGGGGCAGATACTAGGACAAGCGGGCCCGGTCGAGCCCGATGACGACGAAGAGCAGCGCCAGGTAGGCGAGCGAGTAGAGGAAGAGGCGCCGGGCCGCAGGCGGCGACGTGTCGCGCACGAGTCGCACGGCAAGCAGGACGAACTCGGCGCCGAGGACGACGGCCCCGGTCAGATACACCCACCCGAACGTGCGGTCGGCGAACGGCAGGAGCGAGATGCCGACCAGGACGAGCGTATAGATGAGGATCTGGCGGGCGGTCTCCCGCTCGCCCCGGACGACCGGCAGCATCGGGACGCCGGCGTTCGCGTACTCGCGCTTGGCGAGGATCGCGAGCGCCCAGAAGTGTGGCGGCGTCCAGAGGAAGATGATGGCGAACATGAACGCCGCCGGCAGGCCCACGTGGCCCGTCACCGCGGCCCAGCCGACGAGCGGCGGCACGGCGCCGGCCGCTCCGCCGATCACGATGTTGAGCGGTGTGCGCCGCTTCAGCCAGTACGTGTAGACGACCACGTAGGTGAGCGCGCCCGCGAGCGCCAGCCCGGCCGCGATGAGGTTGACGTTCAGCGCCAGCACCGCGAACGAGGCGATGATGAGGCCGGTGCCGTACCCCAGCGCCGCCTCTGGCGCCACCCGGCCGCTGGGCACCGGCCGGCCGGCGGTCCGCGTCATGCGGGCGTCGATGTCGCGGTCGAGGTAGTGGTTGATCGCGCTCGCGCCGCCCGAGGAGAGCCCGAGGCCGAGGAGCGTCCAGGCGGCGAGGCCCGCGCGCGGCAGGCCGTCGGCGGCGAACGCCATCGCACCGTACGCCGTGATCAGGATGAGCAGCATGATCCGCGGCTTCAGGAGGGTCATGTAGTCGGCGATCACGGTCCGCGCCTGGCCGCGATCGGCGGCCTCGCCTGTCCGGACGGCCTGGGGAGCCGGAAGCGTGCGCGCCATCCAGAGGAGCGTAGCGACCGAGAGCCACGTGAGCGAGGCGAGCGAGGAGTGCAGCACCTCGAGGGCCGAGCTCTCCCCCGCCTCGACGACCGCGACGCCCACGGCGGCCTGGGCCAGGAAGAGGCTCGCCATGCCGCGCGCGGCGGCCTCCAGCGGCCGGACGCCCCGGCGCATTCGCCCCGTCTGGCGCCACGTCCACAGCGCGAGCAGGAGCGCGGCGCCCGCCCAGATCCGGTGCGCCATGTGGATCACGACGTGGTGGTCGACCGACGGCGCGACCGAGCCCTTGCACAACGGGAAGCTCTTGCCGCAGGCCTCGTGAGAGTCGGTGGTCGCGACGGTGGCTCCCATCAGGAGCAGGCCGTATGTGATGCCGGCGAGCCACGTGACGAGCCGGACGTAACTGTCCCGCGGCGGCGACTCGGCCTCGGGAAACGCGAGCCGCACGACGAGCAGGAGCACCGCCGCCAGAAGCGCAGCGGCCGCACCGTAGTGGGCGACGACCGTCCACGAGACGTTGTTCAGGATGACGGTGATCCCGCCGAGGACGACCTGGAGGCCGAGCAGCGCCAGCGTGATCGTCATCGCCGTGGTGATCCGCCGCTCGCCCCGCCGCAGCCGGTAGACGAGGGCGGCCAGCACCACGAGCGCGATCGAGAGCACGGTCACGATCCAGCGGTGCACCTGCTCGATGAGCGCGTGGTGCCCGCCGGCGACGAGTTGGCCGTGGCACGCCGGCCAGTCGGGACAGCCCAGGCCGGAGTCCGACACGCGGACGTAGGCCCCCACCGTCATGAGTGCCCAGGCCAGCGCCGCAACGAGCGCGGCGAACGTGACCAGGCGCCGCGGGGTCACGCCCGGGCCGCGGCGGCGGCCTCACGCCGCAGATCGTCGAGCGGGCGCTCGGAGCGGATCGGCGGGAGGCTGTCGAAGTTGTGCGGGGGCGGGGGCGACGTCGTGTACCACTCGAGCGTGTAGCCGCCCCAGGGGTCGGCCGGCGCGATCCGCCCGAATCGGAGCGACCGCAGGCAGTTGATCAGCACCATGAGCACGCCGATCGCCAGCGTGAATGCTCCGACCGTCGCGATCTGGTTATAGATGTTCCAGTCGGTGTTCGTGTACGTGGCAATCCGGCGCGGCATGCCCGAAAGGCCCATCGCGTGCATCGGGAAGAACGTGAGGTTGAACCCGACGAAGAGCACCCAGAAGCTGCGGATCGCGAGCCCGCGGTCGAGCATCCGGCCGGTCATCTTGGGATACCAGTAGTGCAGCCCGCCGAGCACGGCGAACACGGGGATGCTCCCCATCACGTAGTGGAAGTGGGCGACCACGAAGTAGCTGTCGGTGACGTAGAGGTCGAATGGGAAGATCGCGAGCGCGATGCCCGAGAGGCCGCCGATCAGGAACACGAGGATGAACCCGGTGGCGAAGAGCATCGGCGGCTCGAAGCGGATCTGGCCCATCCACATCGTCCCGATCCAGTTGAAGATCTTCACCCCCGTCGGCACGGCGATCGCCATCGACGCCACCATGAACCAGACCTGGAGGGGCGTCGACATGCCGACCGCGAACATGTGGTGGCCCCACACGAGAAAGCCCAGGAAGGCGATCGCGACTGTGGCGTAGACGAGCGCGCGGTAGCCGAAGAGCGGCTTGCGCGAGAAGACCGGCACGATCTCGGAGATCATCCCGAAGCCCGGCAGGGCGACGACGTACACCTCGGGATGCCCGAAAGCCCAGAAGAGGTGCTGGTAGAGCAGCGGCCCGTAGTGGCTTGCGGCGTAGAAGCTCGTCCCGTAGTTGCGGTCGAGCAGGAGCATCGTGAGCGCTCCGGAGAGGAGCGGCAGGGCGAGCAGGATCATGAAGGCGTAGACGTCGATCGTCCACACGAAGAGCGGCATGCGTGTGAGCCGCATGCCGGGCGCGCGCATGTTGTGGATCGTGCAGATGAAGTTCACGGCCCCGATCACGGAGCTGATCGTGATGATGTGGAGGCCGACGATCCAGAGGTCGATCCCGTGACCCGGCGACTGCACGGAGAGCGGCGGGTACGCCGTCCAGCCGGCGTCCGCGGCACCCCCGCCCCACACGAACCCGGAGTACATGACGAGCCCGCCGAGGATGAGAAGCCACAGAGAGGCCGCGTTCAGGCGGGGGAACGCCATGTCGCGCGCGCCGATCATGAGCGGCACCATGTAGTTCCCGAAGGCCGCCATCACCGGCACGACGAACAGGAACACCATCGTCGTGCCGTGCATCGTGAAGACGCGGTCATAGGTGTCGGCCGAGATGACCTGGTTGTTTGCGCTCTCGAGCTGGATCCGCATCGCCAGCGCCATGAGCCCGCCGGCGACGAAGAAGAAGAGGGTCGTGATCAGGTAGAGCGCGCCGATCCGCTTGTGGTCGACGGTGGCCACCCACGACCAGAAGCCGGTCCGGGCCGGCGCGTGCCGGGCGGCGCCCGGCGGGGCGACGGCCTCGGTCACCATGTGCGCCTCACTTCAACCCTCCCGCGTAGCTCTCCCAGTCGGACGCCGACACGACCTTGACCGTGATCGCCATCGTCGAGTGCCCGACGCCGCAGAATTCCGCGCACTGGCCGTGGTAGGTGCCGGTCTCGTTGGCGCGGAACCAGGTCGTGGTGGTCTGGCCCGGGATCGCGTCGACCTTCGGGCCGAGCGCCGGGACCCACCAGTCGTGGTCGACGTCCTTGGAGCGCACCTCGAGCTTGACGGCGGTGTCCTCGGGAACGACCAGCGTGGTCGCCGTGGAGGGCGTCTTGCCCAGGGCGGCGCCCGAGTTGGCCCCGTACCTGTAGGAGAACTGGAACTGCTGGGCGAGGACGTTCACGACCATCGCGTCGGACGGCGCGTCCTTCACGTCGGGGAGCTTGTGGAACGTGTAGCCCGCCAGCCCGATCAGGATCAGCACCGGGACGATCGTCCAGCCCCACTCGAGCCGGCTTGAGCCGTGCACCTGGGGCGGGTCGATCGGCCGGCCGGGGCGGGCGCGGAAGCGGATGGCCGAGTAGATGAGCCAGCCGCCGACGAGGATGAAGATGACCATCGTCGTCCCGATGATCGCGCGGTAGATGTTGTCGATCGCATGCGCCCCGGAGGCGACCGGGCGCTCCGGGGTCGCCGTGTCGGCGAGCGCGGCGGGGGCCAGCGCGAGGGCCGCGACGACGGCCGTGACGGCGGCGACGAGCGTGCGCAGTCGGGAGGCGACGGTCACGGCCGGGGGATTCTACTGCGAGTCGCCGCGGTCGTCGGGCCCGGGCGGCGGGTCCTTGCGGGGCGTGCGCGGCGTGGCGGCCGCTCCCTCCGCGAACGCCGCGCCCAGCCCGGCGACGGCTCCCATCGCGTCGGAGGCTCCCGCGGGCAGCAGCATGAGCTTGTTGGCGTCGCCGGCGGCCACCAGGGGCAGCGTCTCGAGGTACTTGTAGCCGAGCATGGCGCTCGCCTCGATTCCCGCCGCGGCGGCGGTGGTGAAGATGCGCTGGAGCGCCTCCGCCTCGCCCTCGGCCCGAAGCGCCCGCGCCTGCTTCTCGCCCTCGGCGCGAAGGATGTTCGCCTTCTGGTCGGCCTCGGCGTTCAGGATCGCCGCCTGCCGCAGGCCCTCCGCGCGCAGGATCGCCGATTGCTTCTCGCCCTCGGCCTGAAGCACGGTCGCGCGCTTGGCGCGTTCCGCGCGCATCTGCTGCTCCATGGCCTCCTGGATGGACCGCGGAGGGTCGATCGACTTCAGCTCGACGCGGGTCACCCGTACGCCCCACTTCTCGGTCGCCTCGTCGAGCACCGACCGCAGCTGCGAGTTGATCGAGTCGCGGCTGGTGAGCGTCTCCTCCAGCGTCATCGCCCCGACCACGTTGCGCAGCGTCGTGACGGTGAGCTGCTCCATCGCCACGAGCACGTTCGCGACCTCGTACGTCGCCTTCACGGCGTCGGTGACCTGGTAGTAGACGACGGTGTCGATGCCGATCGTCACGTTGTCCTCGGTGATGACGGGCTGTGGGGCGAACGCCTGCACCGTCTCCTTCATGTCGACGACGGTCGCCACCCGGTCGAGCATCGGCACGAGCAGGTGGACGCCGGGGCCGATCATGCGGTCGTAGCGGCCGAGCCGTTGCACGATGCCGATGTAGCTCTGCTGGATCACGCGCACCGACATCGCCACGATCACGAGCGCCAGGATCACCAGCGCTCCAAGAGCGATCAGCTCAGGCATCCGCCGCCTCTTTCGTCTCGTCGTTGCCGCGGGGAGAGGGCGCCTCGATCACGAGGGCGGTCACACCCTCCACGCGCACCACCTCGATCCGCGTGCCCTCGGGGATCGATTCGCCGTCGTAGAAGCTGCGCGCCGTCCACGTCTCGCCTCCGACCTTCACCTGGCCGGGCTCGAGCTCGGCGATCGGCCGCACCACCACCCCGATCCGGCCCTGCATCGCATCGACGCCGGTGCGGATCGATGCCCTTCGCCCCGTCGTGCGGCGGAGCGCCGGGCGGGTGAGCACCATGCTCCCGACCGAGACGACGCCGAAGACGACGAGCTGGAGTGCGACCGGAAGGCCGGCGACGGCGACGACCGCGGTCACGAGCGCGGCGACTCCGAAGTAGATCGCGACGAACGCCGTGGTCGTCGCCTCGGCGATGACGAGCACGACGGCGGCCACGACCCAGAAGACCCACGGCTCCATGTGATCCCGAGCCTACACCCCATCCCGTGCAAAGACGGTGCCAGGCAGCAATTCTGCGACGACGGCCGGCGGCGGGATGGCAGGTTGTGCCATGAACGTTGGAGTCTGACCCCGGCGATGCGGGCATACTGTCCGGCGTATGCACATCGAGCAGATCACGAGCGCCGATACGCTGGGGCCGCTGCTCGACGCCGCACGAGGCGAGGGCCGGTGTGCGATCGATACCGAGTTCGTGTGGGAGCGGACGTATGCGCCGCGCCTGTGTCTCGTTCAGATCGCCACCTCCGAGCGCCTGGCCGTGGTTGACCCGGTCGCGGGGGCGCCCCTCGCCCCGGTCGCCCAGCTCATGGCCGACCCGGCCGTCGAGAAGGTGATGCACGCCCCGTCCGGCGACCTGGCCGCGTTCGTGCTCGAGCACGACGTGCGGCCCGTGCGCGTCTACGACACGCAGCTCGCCGCCGGCTTCGCGGGCTACGGCGGGACGCTCTCGCTCGAGCGGCTGCTGGAGGCTGCGCTCAAGGTGCGGCTCCGTCACGACGAGGGCTTCACCGACTGGCAGCGCCGGCCGCTCACGGAGACCCAGATCGAGTACGCGGCAGACGACGTGCGTTACCTGCTCCAGGCGGCTGACACGCTTGGTGCGCGGCTTGCGTCGCAGGGCCGGGAGGCGTGGGTCGCCGAGGAGCTCGAGGCCCGGTTCGGCGCGGACGCCCCGCTCGTCCAGGATCCCGACACGGCCTGGCGGCGGGTTGCCGGGCGCGGCAAGGTGCGAGCCGAGGGTCTGGCCGCCCTGCGCGCCGCCGCCGCCTGGCGCGAACGGGAGGCTCGCCGGCGCGACCTTCCGGCGGCGTGGCTCGTGAAGGACGCGACGCTCGTCGAGCTCGCCCGCCGCCGGCCGGCGACGCCCAAGGACGCCGAGGGCATCCGCGGCCTCCAGATCCGGCGTGGCCGCCAGCTCGACGAGCTCCTCGCGGCACTCGCGGACCCGGGGCCGCCGCCCGAGGCGGATGCCGAGCTGCCCGGCGACATCCGCCGCCGCATCCGCGTCGTGCTACC
>DATIDU010000167.1:0-8339 GCA_035456145.1 Gaiellales bacterium
CGCCGCGTCGCGGTCGTCCGCCTCCGCCGACTCGAGCGCGGCCGAGAGCCCGGCCAGCGCAGCCGCGTCGCCGCCCTCACCGGCGAGGAGCTCGCGCGCCGATCGTGAGCGGCCGAGGAGGTCGAGCCCGATGGCCGCCTGCGTTGCGAACATGCCCAGGAGGTCGGCCTCCTCCATCGTGAACCGTTCGCCCGACGGCCGGTCGAGGACCTCGAGGACGCCGAGCGTGCGCTCCCCTGAAACCAGAGGGACGGCCATGATCGCCTTCGGCACGTACCCGGTCGACTCCGCCGCCTGCGCGGCGAACCGGGGATCCGCGGAGACATCGTCGAGCAGAAGCGACTGGCCGGTCACGAGCACCCAGCCTGCGATCCCGGTGCTGGACGGGAAGCGCCGTCCGACCAGCGACTCCTCCCCCGCGCCGCTCACGGCCTCGAACACCAGCTCATCGGCGTCGCCGTCTAGCAGGAACACCGAGGCGGCCCGGGCGCCGAAGATCGCGCGGGCCACGTCGACGATCGAGCGCAGGAGGGCGCGGTGCAGGTCGTCTCCGGGGAGGAGTCCGGCCGCGAGGGCGGCGCGATCGGCGTTCATGCGCCCCCCTCCGCGTTCGTGGCCGTGAGGCCGAGCAACGTCTTCACCTCCGGCGGCGTCAGCTCCGGGTGCTTCGAGCGAACGAGCGCGCAGATGCCCGAGATGTGCGGAGTGGCGAAGCTGTTTCCGCTCGCGCGCAGCGTCGATCCGTCCGTCCATGCGACGTCGACCGAGATGCCGCGAGCGTAGAACTCGACGGGAGGCTCGGGGTTCCGCACGTACGCGAGTGGATCGTCCAGGTCGTGGCTTGCGACCGAGACGACCGACGCGAACCGCCACGGGTAGCTCCGCACCGGCATGTTGTGAGCCGAGGCGACGATCAGGCTGCGGCGAAAGTAGGCCGCGTCCGTGAGCGCGTGCAGGTCGGCCACGAACCGCTCCTTGGTCGTCGAGAGGCTCATGTTGATGACGTCGAAACCCTGCTCGACCGCCCAGCGCAGGCCCTCGATGAGCGCCGGGCCGCTGCCCACGAACCCTTCGCCCAGAACGCGGACGCTCACGAGGTCGCAGTCAGGCGCGATCGAGCGGATGATCCCGGCACACGCGGTGCCGTGTCCGCACACATCACCGGTCTCGTCGGGCTCGACCATCGTCTCGTCGCCGTCGACGTGGACCGCGACCGCCGACGTCACTCCTCCCACAAGCGGATGCCCGGCGTCGACGCCGCTGTCGACCACGCAGACGGTCGCCCCAGTGCCGGTCGATCCGCCGAACGCCCACTCGCGGTCGACACGCGCGGGCCAGGGCTTCGCCCCCGCGAGCCGGCGCGCCTGGTCGCCCGCGACAGCGTGCGCCGGGAGCGCGTCGGCGTCGTCGGTGTGCGGCGTCACCGCCATCCGTCCGATCCTACTCGGCGCGCGACCCCGGCTCGGGGCGTGTGCGAGAATCAGGGCGTGGCTTCCACCTACGATCGCAGTCGCGAGCTGGGCGACTGCTGCGGCTTCTGCCTGCGCTGCGGGTGGGGCCGCAGGTTCATGCTCGGCGCGGCCGCCTCGGTTCCCGCGCAATGCCCCGATTGCGGGGGTGTGGTGATCACGGCCTGCCCCGAGTGCGGCGAGAGCATCGCCTCGCTCATGGCGCTCACCTGCCGCCGCTGCGGCGCCGAGCTCCGGGGGCCGCAGGCGTTCGGCGGGGACATCCGGCGCAAGCCCGAGCGGCATCGGCGGGTTGACGCGGGGCCCCGGTGACGGGATAACGAGAGTACCGCCGTTGAGCTCTGACCTCTTCTTCCCTCTGTTCGGGTTTGTGTGCGGCACGCTCATCGCGGCCGTCGGCGCCGCACTGCGCGAGCGGCGCCGCTCTCATGTCCTCGCCGACGAGGTCGAGCGCCTGCGTGCCGAGACCGCCCTGCTCGAGCGGCGCGACGACGACACCGGCCTCTGGAACAGCCGGCACTTCGTCGAGACGCTCACCCACGAGATCGAGCGGGCCCGCACCTACGAGCGCCCGGTCGCGCTCGCGCTCGCGTCGGTCGACGACGTCACCCCGGACGAGGTGGAGCAGGCGATGCGGAGCCTCGGCCAGGCGATCGGCGGCAGCGTGCGGTCGATCGATGTGGCATGCCGGGTGGGGTCGACCGAGTTCGGGGTGATCATGCCCGAGACGGACAGCCGGGCGGCGTCCGTCGCCTCGGAGCGCGTGCTGAGGGCGATCGCCCGGGCTCGCACCGAGGACGGGTCGAAGCCGCAGGCGGCCGTGGGGATCGCGGCCTGCCCCGCACACGCAGACACGTTCGACGAGCTCATCGAGCGGGCGGGGTCAGCGCTTCGGAGCGCCCGGCGCGCCGTCCGGGATGAGCCGCGCCGGCCGGGGACGGTCCCGGTGGCGATGGCCGTCTGGGACGACGAGGCGTAGCCCGCTGGCGGCCCGGGTAGTCTGGGGCGCGTGATCGAGCGGCTGGATGAGGGACTCTGGGCGTGGCGTGCCCGCCACCCGGAGTGGCACCCTGGGAAGTGGGGCGCGGAGGTCGTGAGCTTCGCCGTCGGCGAGCCGGGCCGGACGCTGCTCGTCGATCCACTCGTGCCGGACGAGCTGTGGGACGATCTGGGCGGGATCGTGACGGGCAAAGTCGAGATCCTGACCACGAACCCCTACCACGTCCGCTCGGCCGTCGCCGCGTCGGCCCGGTACGGCGGCGCCCGCATCTGGGGACACCCGGCGTGCGTGAAGCGGCTGGACGACCCATCGGTCTTCTGCGAGCTCAGGCCGGACCGGACGCCGGACGGCGTGAGCGCGTACGTGATCGGCAGGCCGCGCCGGCACGAGATGCCGCTTCGGATCGCCTCGCAGCGGGCGCTCGTGTTCGGCGATGCCGTCGTCGGGACGCCGGAGGGGCTGCGGGTGTGGGAGCAGACCCCAAGCACCGAGGGGCGCGGGCGCTGGTACTCGGACCGCTACCTGCCCACGCTCCAGCCGCTCGCCCTCCTCGACATCGAGCGCGTCCTCGTGACCCACGGGCCGTCGGTGATCCACGGCGGCCGGCGCGCGCTGCGCGATGCTCTCGCGCAGCCGCCCTGGTACCACCACGGCTGATGCACCGGCCTGCGCCCCCCGTGGGGACAGTCCCCGAACGCCTGCCGTGACGAGGTCGCAGCGCCTTCGTGACTCGCCTGCAGCTGACCTCCTGGCGCACGGTCATGCCGCCGTCACAGATGTGTGACGCCAAATGTTCGGGGACTGTCCCCGACGTTGGTGATCTAGGGTTCGCGCGTGCCTCGCGAGATCGTCGTCGTCCCGACCTACAACGAGCGCGAGATGCTCCCGCTCTTTCTCGACGAGTTCGCGCGCACGGGCGCGGAGTGCTTGATCGTGGACGACAGCTCCCCGGACGGGACCGGCGAGCTGGCCGACGAGCTGGCGCGCGAGCGGCCGTGGCTGCACGTGCTCCATCGCTCCCACAAGGATGGGCTGGGGGCGGCCTACAGGGCGGGCTTCGCCTGGGCGCTCGAGCGCGGCTATGACCACGTCGGCCAGATGGACAGCGACCTCTCGCACCCGCCCGCGACCCTCGTGGCGATGCGGGCGGCCGTCGAGCGTGGGGCCGGCCTCGTCCTCGGGTCGCGCTATGTCGCGGGCGGCGGGACGCGTGGGTGGTCGCTCGGGCGCCGCATCATCTCGCGGATCGGATGCATGACGGCGATGCGCGTGCTGGGGTTGCCCTACCCGGACCTCACGGGAGGCTTCAAGCTCTGGACGGCCGACGCGCTCCGGCTGATCGACGTCTCGACCACGGTCTCGAACGGCTACATCTTCCAGGTCGAGTCGACCCGCCGCGCCCACGTCGCGGGCGTTCGCATCGAGCAGGTGCCGTTCGTCTTCACCGAGCGCCTGCACGGGGCGTCGAAGATGTCGCCGGGCATCGCCGGCGAGGGTGCGCTCATCCTGTGGCGGCTGCGCCGGGACGGCTGGCGCCCATCGCGCCGGCGTCCGGCTCCGGCGGGCGCCGAGCCGCAACCCACGTCGCGGTGAAATGCGAAGGGGGCCGCGCGCGGAGTGCGCCCGGCCCCCTTCGAGGTGGATCAGCCGATCAGCGACATCGGGGTGGCGCCGACGCCGTTCCCCTCGTAGTCGATCTTGATCGTGTACGTGCCGTTCACAGGGATCTGGAACGGTGCTGTCGAGCCGTCCCCTGGGAACGAGGAGTTCTGGATCGGAGTCCCGAAGGTATCCGAGACCACCCCGTTCGGCCCGATGATGGTGATGAGGACGGGACCGGAGATCGCCGGCCCGAGCGACAGCGTGTACGGCGGGTCGGTCGCGACGCCGGTGAACGTCACCGTGGCGTTCTGCCCCGGCACGGTCGTGGTCGGTGTGACGGTCGGACCGTTCTTGAGGACAGTCGCCACCGCGTCGGCGGGCACCGTGTACAGCTTCAGCGTCGCGCTGCCGGTGTTCGCGCCCTGCGGGTCGAGCTTGACCTTGTACGTGCCGGTGGCCGGGAGGACCGTCGTGTCGACGAACTTGCCGTCAGTGCCGAGCGCGTACACGCCCAGCGTGGTGTTGTCGGGCTTGATGATCGTCACGATCGTGCCGCCGCCCGGCGACGAGCCGATCGTAACGCCCGACATGTCGAGGCTGACCTTCTGGTTGAGCGTGCCCGAGAACGTGTACACGATGTTCTGGCCGGGCACGGTGTTGCTGACCGGAGTGGCGGTGCCGTTGGTCAGGATCGTGCCCGTGGCGTCCGCCGGGACCGTGTACAGCGTCACGGTCATCGAGCCGGTGTTCACGCCCTGCGGGTCGATCTTGATGGTGTAGGTGGCGCCCGAGGTCAGGGTGGCGGTCGTGTCGATGAAGCCACCGTTCGTGCCCACGAGGGCCGGAGCGCTGACCATGGTCGAGCCCTTCATGAGGGTCACCGTGCTGCCGCCGATCGGGCTGCCGATCGAGACGTTGGTCATCTTGATGCTGACCTTCTGGCTTGCGCCGGCCGTGAACGTGAGCTTCATGTTCTGACCCGGCGAGGTGTTCGTGACGGTGACGGGTGTGGCGCCCGCGCCGCCGGCCGTGATGGCCGCCGACGTGTCGTTCGGCACCGTGTACAGGTTCACGGTGAGCGAGCCCGTGTTGGCCGCATCGGGATCGATCTTGATCGTGTACGAGCCGGCGGCCGGCAGCGTGACCGGCTCGATGAACCTGCCGCTCGTGCCGACGACGCCCGCGGTCGGCGCGATGACCGTGGTGCCCGTGGACGACTTCAACGAGATCTTGGCGCCCGAGGAGGGATTCCCGATCGAGTCGCTCGAGATGTTGAGCGCGACGCGCTGGTTCGCCGTACCGGTGAACGTCAGTGTGCCATTCTGGCCGGCGGCGGCCGCCGTGAAGACAACGCCGGGACCGTTGGCCGTGATCGTGCCCGTGGTGTCACCCGCGAAGTTCGCCAGGCCGAGCGTGATGCCGCCGGTGTTCGCGCCCTGCGGGTCGACCTTGATCGTGTAGGTGCCGGTGCTCGGCAGCGTGGCGGGCTCGATGAACGCTCCCGCCGTGCCGACCGGAGTCGCCGCGACGAGTGCGGTCAGGTCCGGCTTCAGGATAGTGACGTTCGTGCCGCTGATCGGGTTCGTACCGATGCTGACGTTAGTCAGGTTGAGGCTCATCTTCTGGCCGGCGGTGCCGGAGAACGTGGCGGTCTGGTTCTGCCCGGGCGAGCCCGCGGCGAACGTCAGCGGCAGAGGGGTGCCCGGCGTGATCGCCGTCGACGCGTCGGCCGAGACGTCGTACAACGTGACGGTGGCCGAGCCGACGTTCCACGTGCGCGGATCGACCTTGACGGTGTACGTGCCGTCGGCCGGGATCGTGAACGGCTCGACGAAGGCGCCGGACGTGCCGAAGCTCATGGTGGGGACGAGCACGGAAAGGTCGGGCTTCAGCACCGAGACGCGCGCCGAGTTCACCGTGTTCGTGCCGATGCTGACGCCGGAGAGCTTGACGCTCACCCGGTGTCCGGCAGTCCCGGCGAACGTGACCGTGCCGTTCTGGCCCGGCGTCGTCAGGGCGAGCGGAACCCCCACGCCGCCCGGCGAACCCGGCGGAGCGGGATCCGCAGGCACCGTCCAGAGCGCGACCTTGGCGCTGCCCTTGTAGGTGCTCTGGCCGTCGAGGATGAGCTTGTAGCTGCCGGTGACCGGCGTCGCCACGGGCTCAATGAAGGTGCCGGCCGAGCCGACGTCGAACGGCGATACGAGCGTCGAACCGTCCGGCTTCAGGATCGAGACCTTGATCCCCGTGTTCTGCTTGGGGCTCATCGTGACGCTGTAGATCCGGACGCTGATCCGGTTCCCGGCGGTGCCTGCGAACGTCAGGTTGGCGTTCTCGCCGCCCGTGGTCGTCGTCACCGTAAGCGGCGTGCCGTTCGTGAGGATGGTGTAGCTGGATGCCGTGGCGGGCCCCGCGACGATCGCGAGCGCACCGACGCATGCTGCGACGAGCGTCGTGCGTCGGAAGCGGCGGCCGCCGGCGGCGTGCCGGAGTGCGTGAAGCATGGAGATGTCCTTCATGAAGGCGCGGATCGCGCGGGGAGAAATGAGAAATCTGCTTCTCACCATTGGCACGAACCGGGGCGCGCGGCCACCCCCGGACGGGGGGAAGAGGGTCCCCGCACCTGTACGGGAATTGTTCGGGGCGAGACCCGTGGGGCCGGGCTTAGGCGCGGATCTCGGAGAAGTGGATCACCGTGACGTTGTCGTCCTCGCTGACGTCACGGTTGTAGAGCTGGCCCAGGAAATGGGTGAACTCGTCGATGTGCCGGATCTCGGGGTTGTCGTGCTGGATCTCCCGCGGGGAGACCTCGCGCAGCGGCTTCACCTCGACCTTGTCGATCACGGCGTCGAAGACCTTCTCCCGGATCCCGTACCGCTGGCCGACCAGGACCATCACGACCTGGCCCTTGCGGTACTTGCCGGACTTGTCGCCGAGCCGGATCGTCGCCGTCTTGCGCCGGTGGCGAAGCTGGTCCGCCACGACGGGGGAGTAGAAGTTGAGGGCGTTCACCGGCGTCGGCATCATAACGGGCGGTCCGGCACGCCGAGGGCCCGCGGCGGCTCCTGCGCTACTGTCGCACGACCTTGCGGCGCCCGCGCGTCATCTACTGGGTGGTGTTCCTCGACGCGCTCCTCATGTTCGCGATCGTGCCGCTCCTCCCCCAGTACGCGCGCGACCTGCACCTCTCCAAGACGCAGGCGGGTGTCGCGGTCGGCGCGTACTCGGGCGCGGTGCTCCTCGGCTCGCCGGTCGTCGGCCACTGGAGCCCCCGGATCGGGGCCCGCCGGCTCACGATCTTCGGGGTGGCGCTCTTGGCCGTGGCGACGCTGGCTCTGGCTGAGGTGACGACGTTTCTCGGGCTGTTCGCGGTCCGGGTCGGGCAGGGCCTGTCCTCGGCCGTGTCGTGGACCGCGGGGATGGCGTGGCTCTCGGAGGCCAGCCCGGTCGGCGAGCGGGGACGGGTGCTGGGGCTCGCCATGTCCTGTGCGAGCATCGGTACCCTGGTCGGGCCGGTGGTGGGCGGTACGCTCGGCTCCGCCTATGGCGTGAAGGTCCCGTTCGTCGTCCTCGGCGCGGCCGCAGCCGTGCTCACGGCCGCGTGCCTGGCGGCGCCGCCCGCGCCTGAGGCCGCCGAGGCGATGCCGACGCGGGTGCTCCTGCGCAGGGTCCGCGGCAGCCGCCTCGTCGTCGCCGCGCTTGTCGTGATGACGCTCGTGGCGACCGTCTCGGGCACGCTCGACACCCTCGTCCCGCTGCGGATGGGGCAAGCCGGCTACTCGGCGCTTGCGATCACGGCGCTCCTCACGGCGGCGGGTGTGCTCGCCACCGGCTGCAACTACGGCGCCGGCCGGCTGTTTGACCGCGTCGGCGGAGTGCGGATCGCGATCGTCTCGATGCTGGCGACGGCCGCGCTCGTCGCCGTGCCCGTCGCCTTCACGTCCGCGGTCGTCGTGATTGCCGTCTTCCTGGCCTCGACGCCGCCGATCGCCGGGCAGTACGCCGTCGCGTTCCCGCTGTGTGCCGCCGGCGCGGACAGCGAGCGCGTGTCCCACGCCTCCGTCTTCGGACTCCTCAACGTGGCCTGGGGCCTGGGCTTCCTCGTCGGCCCGGCGGCCGGTGCTGCCATCGCCGAGGCGAGCTCGGACCAGGTGACCTACGCGATCCTGTCCGTGATGACGGTCGCGGTCGCCGCGGCGGTCAGGCGATCTCTGGCACTCCCGTAAACCGAGTGCCAACGATCCCGGTTGACGGCCCCCTCGCCGCTG
>DATIDU010000168.1:0-6733 GCA_035456145.1 Gaiellales bacterium
GTAGCGCGCCGCCTCGCCGCCCCCGTCCACGTCGAGCCGGCGGCCCCGCCACTCCCGCCATCCCGCGCCCTCCTCCTCGCAGCGGGCGCGGAAGGCGGCGTAGGCGCGGAGCTCCGGGTGCGCCGCGAGGTGGCGCTCGAACGCCTCCAGGCGCGCGCCGGCGAGCGCGCGGAGCATCGCCTCGAGGATCGCCCGCCTGGCCGTCATCGCCGCGGCGTAGTCCACGAGCGGCCCGGGCGCGGGCGGCGCCGCCGCGAGAAGCCGGCGCGCCTCGGCGCTGGCCTCGAGCTCCGGCACGCCTCCGGCATCGACGTAGAGCTCGTTCCAGAAGAGCCGGCTCACCGGAGCGTACGGGCTCGGGTCGAACGGCCGGCTGAGGAACGCCGCAAAGAGCGGCGTCGATCCGACCGCACGGCCGCCGTACCCGGCCGTCCACGCCGCGAGCCGGCGGAGCCCGCCGAAGTCACCGGGGCCGAACGGGCCCGGCAGCGCGTAGAGGGGCAGGAAGACTCCCCACCACCGGCCGGCCGCCACATAGGCCCGCCGCGGCGCCGAGAGCACGAGCACGGTGACCTCGCTCCCGCGTGCCGACAGGTGCAGGGTGTGGTAGCCGGCGGGCATGCGGGCGAGCCGAAGCGGCGCCCCCGGAGGAGCGGAGCCGCGCCGCTCGCCCCCGTCCTCAAGCGCGAGCTCCCATTCCACGGCGCCGCGCGCCCGCAGCGGGATCGCGGCGGAGCCGCCCCACGCAACCGTGACCGGCTCCGCCAATTGGCGGGCGCGGTCCGCACGGAGCACACGCAGGGCAGCCTCCGCGCCCACCCCGTCCGCACCGACCTCATGGCCGAGGGCGGTCAGCACCGCCGCAAGCGCCGCGTTCGATGCGCGCCTGCGGCGGCCGCGGACGTCGGTGTAGCTTCGCTGCACCCCCGCCTCACGCGCGAGCGCCCCCATCGCCGGGGTCCGGTTGCTCACTCCGCCAGCAGCTCCTCGAGCCCACGGACAGGGATCAACACCCAGTCCGGGCGGTTGTCGAGCTCGTAGCCGAGCTCGTAGACCGCCTTCTCGAGCAGGAAGAGGTCGAGCAGGCGGCCGAACTCGGCGTCGTCCTCCGGAACGATGGCGGCCGGGGCGACGGCCTCGCGGTAGGCACGCAGGAATGCCGCCGACACCCAGCCGCGCCACGCGAGGATCCACGCCTCCGGCAGGCCGCCGACGGCATCCTCCCTGCCGCTCTCGCGGAAGAGCGCGGCGTAGGCGGCGTAGTGGAACGAGCGCAGCATGCCGGCGACGTCCTGCACCGGCGAGCGCTTCAGCCGTCGCTGTCCCAGCGGCCGGGCGGGCTCGCCCTCGAAGTCGATCATGACGACGTCCCGGCCGGTCCATAGCACCTGGCCCAGGTGGAAGTCGCCGTGCGTGCGGATCCGCAGCCCCGTGAGCGGCCGCTCGAGCAGCGTCCGCATTCGCGCCAGCGCGCGCTGCTCGCCGGTCTTGACGCCCGAGAGCTCGGCAACGTCCCCGCCCGCCCGGCGGGCGGCCGCGAAGACGCCCCGGATGAGCGTCCGCAGCGACTGCACGAGCGCGCGCTGCTGGAGAACCGAGAACGGCTCGGGCCTGAACGCGGGATCGTCCCGGGCGGAGGCGAGGGCGACGTGCATCTGCCCGGTGCGCTCGCCGAGCAGGCGGGCGAACTCGAGATGGGCGCCGATGGCGTGGCGCGCCTCGTCAGGCGGCTCGGTCCGCGACGCCTCGACGATCGACGCCGGGATCGGTGCCGGCGCCGCGCTGTCGCTGGCCAGGGCGCGCTCGAGAAACCGGATCACCTCGTCCAGCGTGTACGACCAGGCGTCCCCCTCGTTGGGGACGTACCCCTGGAGGAAGCCGATCGTTGACGGCTGGCCGCGGCGGCGGTGATACTCGAGCGTGCCGGCGGCCGGCGAGACGTGCGCGAAGCCGAGCCGGGTGAGAAGGCCGGTCAGCTCGGCCTCGGGGTTCGGGCCCGGCTCGATCCTCCGGAAGAGCTTGAGGACGAGGCTCTGGCCGAACGCGATCGAGCTGTTGGACTGCTCGGCTCCGAGCGGCGCCGGCTCGAGCTCGACGCCGTCGCCTGTCATCCGGCGCAGCTGCGGGGTGCGGGTGACGCCCAGCGCGCCGTTTCGCCCTGCAACGCGGCGGCCCCGGCGGATGAGCTCGAGCAGGCCGCCGGCGAGCGCCGGATCGGCGGCTCCCGGCAAGAGCGCGAACCGGCCGTTCTGCATCTGGAGGATCGCCACGGTCTCGTCGGGCAGCCGGCCGTCGTCCTCCCCGAGCTGCCGGGCCATGAGCGCGAGCGAGTAGGTGTCCGGCTCGCCCTCCGTGTACTCGACCTTCACCAGGCACAGATAGCCGGCCTCGCGGCGGCCCGGGCCGGGGATCCGCAACGCCTCCTCCACCGTCGTACGGCGGATCCGCCGGGACTTGCCCGCAAACCACCGCCGCGAGGGCATGAACCGGACGAGCGCCTCCTCAAGCTGGCGCCGGCTGCGGCCTTCGAACACCGCCGGCCACCGGCCGCTCACCCGGATCTCGGGCGTCGGCCCGGCGGCCTGCTCGACCTCCTGCTCCGGCGGCGTGAGCGCGAAGACGTAGAAGTCGTGCGGCCCGAGCGCAAGCGCATACGGCCGGTCGCCGGAGACCGCCGGGAAGACGCTGTGTCCGAGGAGCTCCTCGGGCACGAGGCCGTCCAGCCGGCGCAGGTCGAGCTCCACGTACTGGGCCCGGCGCGACAGGTTGGCGACGACGAGGATGCGCTCGTCGTCGAGCTCGCGCATGTAGGCGAGCACCTTGCGGTTCTCGGGAAGCAGGAACTCGAGCGACCCCCGGCCGAACGCCCGGAACCGCTTGCGAAGCGCGATCATCCGCTTCATCCACCAGAGCAGCGAGCTGGCGTTCGCCTGCTGGGCCTCGACGTTCACCGCGCCGTACTCGGGATCGCTGATCACCGGCAGGTAGAGCTGCTGCGGGTTGGCGCGCGAGAACCCGGCGTTCCGGTCGGCGCTCCACTGCATCGGCGTGCGCACCCCGTTTCGGTCGCCCAGGTAGATGTTGTCGCCCATGCCGAGCTCGTCGCCGTAGTAGATGACGGGCGTTCCCGGAAGCGAGAGCAGGAGCGCGTTCACGAGCTCGATCACCCGGCGGTCGTTCCCGAGCAGGGGCGCCAGCCGCCGGCGGATGCCCAAGTTGATGCGCGCCTGGGGGTCGTCGGCGTAGGTGCGGTACATGTAGTCGCGCTCCTCGTCGGTGACCATCTCGAGCGTGAGCTCGTCGTGGTTTCGCAGGAAGATCGCCCACTGGCAGCCGTCGGGGATCGACGGGGTCTGGGCGAGGATGTCGATGAGCGGGTAGCGGTCCTCCATCCGCACGGCCATGAACATCCGCGGCATGAGCGGAAAGTGGTAGGCCATGTGGCACTCGTCGCCCTCCCCGAAGTAGGCGACCGCGTCCTCGGGCCACTGGTTCGCCTCGGCGAGGAGCATCCGGTTCTCGTAGCGGCGGTCGATGTGATGCCGCAGCCGCTTCAGCACCTCGTGCGTCTTGGGCAGGTTCTCGCAGTTCGTGCCCTCCTGCTCGTAGAGGTAGGGCACGGCGTCGAGCCGCAGCCCGTCCACCCCCATGTCGAGCCAGAAGTCGACGACGGCGAACATGGCCCGCCGCACCTCGCGGTTGTCCCAGTTGAGATCGGGCTGGTGGGAGTAGAAGCGGTGCCAGTAGTAGGCGCCGGCCGTCGCGTCCCACGACCAGTTGGAGCTCTCGAAGTCGCTGAAGATGATGCGCGCGTCGGCGTACGGGTCGGGCGAGTCGCTCCAGACGTAGAAGTCGCGGGCGTGGCTGCCCGGCCGGGCGCGGCGGGCGCGCTGGAACCAGACGTGCATATCCGACGTGTGGTTCAGGACGAGCTCGGTGATCACCCGCAGGCCGCGCCCGTGCGCCGCGCGCAGGAACGCCCGGAAGTCGCGCATCGTGCCGTAGTCCGGGTGCACCTCGCGGTAGGACGCGATGTCATAGCCGTCATCTCGAAGCGGCGACGGATAGAACGGCAGGAGCCAGATCGCGGTGACGCCCAGGTCCTCGAGATAGTCCAGCCGCTGGGTGAGGCCGCGGAAGTCGCCGATGCCGTCACCGTCCGAGTCGGCGAACGCGCGGACGTGAAGCTCATAGATGACGGCGTCCTCGTACCAGTGCGCGGTGGCTTCGGCTTCGGGCTCTCGCGTGCGGGCGGGGACGCTCATGCGAAGTACTCGAAGTCGTGCTCGTTGCGAAGGCGGCGGCGGATGTGGAAGAGGTGCGCCGGCGTGCGGCGCGGGTCAAGCTCGACGTAGTTGCGCGGCCCCTGCCACACGTAGGTCTCGCCGTCGAGGAGGTCGTGCACCTGGTAGGGGCCGTCGGGATCGATGCCGAGGTCGGCAAGCGGCAGGTCAAGCCAGCCCGACTGGAGGTAGTTCGGGTCGAGGCTCACCACGACGAGGATCAGGTCGGCGAGGTCGGCGGTGTGCTTGGTAAAGGCGACGACGGCGTCGTTCTCGACCCGGTGGAACCACAGGCGCTCGTTGGCCTGGAGCGCCGGATGGGCGTGCCGGGCAGCGTTCACCGCCTTGAGGAGCGGCGCCAGCGAACCCGGATCGTCGAGGTCCCAGCTCCGGAGCTGGTACTTCTCCGAGTCGAGGTACTCCTCGCTTCCCGCTCGCAGGCCGCGCCGCTCGACCAGCTCGAACGCCGGCCCGTAGACGCCGTAGCTCGCACTCAGCGTCGCCGCGAGGACGAGCCGGGCCGCGAAGGTCGGCCGGCCGCCGGACTGCATCGCCTCGGTCAGGATGTCAGGTGTGTTCGGCCAGAAGTTGGGCCGGAAGTACTCGGCGACGCCCGTCTCGGTCAGCTCGCGCAGGTACTCCTGGAGCTCCTGCTTCGAGTGCCGCCAGGCGAAGTAGGTGTACGACTGGCTGAACCCCAGCTTCGCCAGCCGCTCCATCACGCGCGGCCGGGTGAACGCCTCCGCCAGGAAGATCACGTCCGGGTGGTCGCGCTTCACCTCGGCGATGAGCCACTCCCAGAACGCGAACGGCTTCGTGTGCGGGTTGTCCACCCTGAAGACCGCAACGCCCTGGTCGATCCAGAAGCGGACGACGCCGAGCAGCGCTTCCCACAGCGCCTCCCACGCGTCGCACTCGAAGTCGAGGGGGTAGATGTCCTCATATCGCTTCGGCGGGTTCTCGGCGTAGCGGATCGTGCCGTCGGGCCGGTGGCGGAACCATTCCGGATGCTCCGACACCCACGGATGGTCGGGCGAGCACTGATACGCGAGGTCGAGCGCGAGCGCGATGCCGCGCTCGGCGCACGCGGCGGCGAGCCGGCGGACGTCGGCGACGCTCCCGAGCTCGGGGTGAACGGCGGTGTGCCCGCCCTCGGCTGAGCCGATCGCCCACGGGCTGCCCGGGTCGTCCGGCCCGGGCTCGGGCGTGTTGTTTGGACCCTTGCGCTTGGTGGCGCCGATCGGGTGCACCGGCGGCAGGTAGACCACGTCGAAGCCCATCTCGACGATCCGGGGAAGCGCAGCCTCAACGTCGCGGAGCGTCCCGTGGCGGGCGCCCTTCCCGAGCGAGCGCGGGAAGAGCTCATACCAGGCGCCGCAGCGTGCCAGGGGCGGGTCGACCCGGATCGTCACGACCTCGGGAGAGTCGACGGCGTGCGGGCGGGGATCGTGCTCGCGCATGAGGTCGGCCAGCTCGCCGGCAAGCGCGGCCTCGACCGCCGGCTCCGGGTCGGCACCGCGCAAGCGGTCGCACCAGCCGGCCAGCTCTGCTGCCGCCGGATCCGGCGCGGCACTCGCGGCGGCCTCGACGAGCCGCGCGCCGTCCTCGAGCTCGGAGCGCACGTCCTGCCCGGCGGCCACGCGCCGCTCGAGCTGGTCGCGCCAGCCTGCGAATCGATCGACCCAACCGGAGACGCCGCAGCGGTAGCACCCCAGGCGCTCCACGAGGAAGGCCCCGGCAAAGCGGTCATTTCCCAGCGGACGCATGCGGGTCTCGCGCCAGCGCCGCTCGCGCTCATGCCTGTAGCGGACGACCGCGGCGACGGTGTCATGCCCGTCGGCGAAGACGTCGGCCCGCACCTCGACGGCGTCTCCGACGACCCGCTTCACCGGGAAGCGCCCGCAGTCCACCTGCGGCGTCAGGCCCTCGACGACGACCCGGCGGCGCCCGTCCTTTTCAGGGCTCATACGCCTGCTCCCTACCCCGTTGTCCGGGTTGGCACGCCCCCGTGCCCATCACGGGCATGAGGCTAGCCGATCCGGGAGGGATACCCTGACGCCCGATGGCCGATGAGGCTCCGGCGCCGGGGCGCGTCACCCGCGGCGCGGCCCGGCACGATCCGTCCGATCGGCGCTGCCGTGATCCGCCACGGCGACCGGCTGCTCGTCTGGGAGGACGACTACGGCTCGTCGTACATCGCCCGCCGGCGCGGGCTGGACGAGCTCCGTGGCCCGGCACGCCTCGTTCCGGACGGGCTGGTCGACCTGATTCAGGGCGCCTGAGCGGAAAGGGTTGCACGAATCCGCTGCGCCGCGGCCGTCCCCGTCTCGATCGCGGTCTCGATGTAGGTCGTGCCGAGGTAGTCGCCGGCGAGGTGGACCGCGCCGAGCGGCTGCTCCAGCGCCGGCTGGAGCAGGTGGCGCCCCGGCCGGGGATGCGGGAGGCCCGGA
>DATIDU010000169.1:0-5499 GCA_035456145.1 Gaiellales bacterium
TCTCCCGCGTCGTCACGTCCGTTCCTCTCGGATCGTCACGCGGCGGCCGTCCACCGCGATGCGTCCGTCGACCATCGCGCGGACGGCGCGCGGCAGCAAGCGGTGCTCCACCTCGTGGATCCGCGGTTCGAGCGAATCCCAGTCGTCGTCGTCGCGGACGGCGACCGCCTCCTGGAGCACGACGGGACCGGTGTCCACGCCGTCGTCCACCAGGTGGACGGTCACGCCCGTCACCTTGACGCCGTGCGCCAGCGCGTCGGCGATCGGCGTTCGCCCTGGAAAGGCCGGCAGGAGCGACGGGTGGACGTTCATGATACGGCCCGAGTACCGGCCGACGAACTCCGGCGACAGGATGCGCATGTATCCGGCCAGCACGACCAGCTCCACCTCGTGGCCGTCGAGGAACGCCGCCGTCTCCGCCTCGTCGGCCGTGGCGACGGCCGGGATTCCGGCACCGGCGGCGCGCTCGATGCCGCGGGCGTCCGGCCGGCTGGAGACGACGCACGCCACGTCGATGTCGGCGGCGTCGATCAGCGCTTGGAGGTTGGTGCCCTCGCCCGAGATGAGGACGCCGATCCTCAGCGCAGTGTCACTCCCTCGCCCTCGACCACCGTCCCCGCCAGGAAACCGGGCATGCCGCCCCGTTCCACCGCCTGCAGGGCGACCTCCACCGACTCGGGCGCGACGACGCACGCGAAGCCGAGGCCCATGTTGAACACCCGCCACATCTCGTCCTCGTCGACGCCGAGCGAGGCGAGCCAGCCGAACACCGGCGGCCGCTCCCAGGCGCCGGTGTCGATCTCGGCGCCGAGCCCTGCCGGGAACTGGCGGACGAGGTTGCCGGGGATGCCACCGCCGGTGATGTGCGCCATCCCGCGGACGTCGACGGTGCGCGTGAGCTCCGCCACCGCCCGCGCGTAGATGGCGGTCGGTTCGAGCACGGTGTCGGCGACGGTCGCGCCGCCGAGTGCGGGCGGCGTGTCGTCGAGCCCGACGCCGGATCGCTCGAGCAGCTTCCGGACGAGCGAGAAGCCGTTCGAGTGAAGGCCGCTCGACGGCAGGCCCAGGATCGCGTCGCCGGCCCTGATCCGCGCGCCTGACACCATCTCCCGCCGCTCGCACACGCCGACGCAGAAGCCCGCGATGTCGAATTCCTCGGGCTCCATCATCCCCGGGTGCTCCGCGGTTTCGCCGCCGAGGAGGACACAGCCCGCCCGGTGGCAGCCCTCGGCCACGCCCTCGACCAGCTCCGCGACGAGGCCCGGGTCGATCCGCCCGCAGGTGATGTGGTCGAGGAAGAACGCGGGCCGGCCGCCGCTCGTGATCACGTCGTTCACGCTCATGGCGACGGTGTCGATCCCGAGGCCGGCGTAGCGGCGGGCGGCATGGCCCAGGAGCACCTTTGTGCCGGCGCCGTCGCAGGCCGCCGAGAGGAGCGGATCGCCGACCGACGGCGCGAAGAGGCCGGCGAAGCCGCCGTGGCCTCCCACCACCTCCCGTCCGTGGGTCGAGATGACCGCCGCCCGGATCCGCTCGACCACGGTGTCTGCGGCGTCCAGGCTCACGCCGGCGTCCGAGTAGGTCAGCGGGTCGTCGCTCATCCAGCCTCGACGGGCTGAGCCTCGAACCGGAGCTTCGAGAGGCGCATATCGGCCGGGATCTCGGTCGGGTAGCGCCCGGTGAGGCAGGCCCGGCAGAAGGCTTCGGCCGGCCGGTGCGTCGCCTCGGTGAGCCCGGCGAGCGAGAGATAGGCAAGCGACGTTGCGCCGAGCCGCTTCCCGACCTCCTCGACGGAGCGGCCGGCCGCGATCAGCTGGCCCTGGTCGGCCATGTCGATCCCGTAGAAGCAGGGCGAGACGATCGGCGGCGACGAGATGCGCAGGTGCACCTCGGCGGCGCCGGCCTCGAACAGGAGCTGCACGAGCTTGCGCGTGGTCGAGCCGCGCACGATCGAGTCGTCCACGACGACCACCCGCCGACCCTCGAGCGCCGTGCGAAGGGTGTTGAACTTCAGCTTCACGCCCCGCTCGCGCAGGCCCTGGTCGGGCTGGATGAACGTGCGTCCGACGTAGCGGTTCTTGACGAGCCCCTCGCCGTACGGGATGCCGCTTCGCTCGGCATAGCCGACGGCCGCGGGGGTGCCCGAGTCGGGGACGCCGATCACGACGTCGGCCTCGGCCGGCGCCTCGTCGGCGAGGCGGGCGCCCATCCGCCGGCGCACGTCGTGGAGCGCCTCGCCCTCCATCGTCGAGTCGGGGCGGGCGAAGTAGATGAACTCGAAGATGCAGAGCGCGCCGCCGTTTCTGTCGACCGCCTGGCGGAAGCGGGCTCCCTGCTCGTCGATCACAACGAGCTCGCCGGGGCGCAGCTCCCGCTCGAGCCGCGCGCCGATGAGGTCGAGCGCGCAGGTTTCGGAGGCGAGCACCCAGGCGTCGTCGAGCCGGCCGACGACGAGCGGCCGGATGCCGTCGGGGTCGCGGAAGCCGGCGAGCGCCCGCTCCGAGAGGACGACGGCCGCGAACGCCCCCTGGATGTCCGACATCGTGTCGGCCACGGCATCGGCCAGGTCGTCGGACGGATGCTGGGCGATGAGGGCCGCGATCACCTCGGTGTCGGACGTCGACTCCAGGCGCACGCGCCGCTCGCGCAGCTCCGAGCGGAGCTCCGACGTGTTGGTGAGGTTGCCGTTGTGGCCGAGCGCGATCGCGCCGTTCTGCGAGTGGCGGACGATCGGCTGGGCGTTCTGCCACACGGTCGACCCGGTGGTCGAGTAGCGGGCGTGGCCGATCGCGATGTGGCCGTGAAGGCCCGAGAGGCGCGGCTCGTCGAAGACCTGGTTTACGAGGCCCATGTCCTTCATCGCCATGACCTGGGATCCGTCCGAGACGGCGATGCCGGCGCTCTCCTGGCCGCGGTGCTGGAGCGCGTAGAGCCCGAAGTACGTGAGCCGGGCGACGTCGCGGTCGTGGTTTCCCGGCGGGTCGTAGATGCCGAAGACGCCGCACATCAGCCTGCATCCTCGCTCAACGCCTGAGGGATTGCGTTCTCGTACAGATCCCTCGCCTCGTCGAGTACGATCGACGCACCGGCCACGGTGATCCGCTCGCCGCCGACGGTTCCGATGCGGCGCAGCGGGAGCTCGCCCGCCAGCGCCTCGAGCCCGGCGACGTCCCCGGGCGCGGCCGAGATGACGGCCCGGCCGTCCCCCTCGGCGAACGGGTCGCCGACGTCGGGGGCCTCGACGCCGATCGCTCCGGTGATCGCCGACTCGGCGACCGCGATCGCGGCTCCGCCCTCCGAGACGTCGTGCGCGCTTCGCAACAGGCGGCGCTCGGCGGCCGCGGCGAGGAACTCGTGCAGGCGCCGCTCGGCCGCCAGGTCGGGCTCGGGAATCCGGCCCTCGGTCGTTCCGTCGACGACGCGCTGGTACGCCGAGCCGTCGATCGCTGCCGGCCCGTCGCCGGCGAGGAGGACGACGTCGCCCTGGTCGCGGAAGGCGGAGCCGACGGCGAGCGCTGCGTCGTCGAGGACGCCGACGACGCCCACGACCGGCGTCGGATGGATCGGTCGGCCGTGGTGCTCGTTGTAGAGCGACACGTTGCCCGAGACGACCGGGAGCCCGAGCGCCTCGCAGGCCAGCGCCATCCCCTCGATCGCCTCGGCGAGCTCATAGCCGACGTCGGGCGTCTCGGGGTTTCCGAAGTTGAGGCAGTTCGTGACGGCCGCCGGGCGGGCGCCGGTGCAGGCGACGTTGCGGGCCGCCTCGCACACCGCGCTCATGCCGCCCCGGCGCGGGTCGAGCGAGGTGCGCCGACCGTTGCCGTCGAGCGAGACGGCAACGGCGCGCTGAGACGGGGTGAGCCGCACGACGGCCGCGTCGCCGCCCGGGCGGACGACCGTCCCCGACCCGACCAGGTGGTCGTACTGACGGAACACCCACCGCCGGCTCCCGATCTCCACCGACCCCAAGAGCGCCCGCAGTGAAAAATTGGGGTCAGACCCCGTTTCTTCAGGGAGGGGGTCGTCGCGGAGGCGGGCCGGGCGGCTGCGCTCCACCTCGTAGCGGGGGCAGCCGTCCGTCAGGGCGCCGACCGGGATGTCGCCCACCTGCTCGCCGGCGTGGAACGCGCGCAGGTGGCCCGAATCCGTGACCTCGCCGATCACGGTCGCATCGACCTCCCACCGCCGGCAGGCCTCCTCGACGTCGGTGAAGCGCTCGGGTGCGACGACGGCGGCCATCCGCTCCTGCGACTCCGAGATCATGATCTCGAAGGGCTCCATGCCCGGCTCGCGGAGCGGCACACGCGAGAGGTCGACGTCGATGCCCACCCCGCCGCTCGACGCCATCTCGGCGGTCGACGACGCTAGCCCGGCTGCGCCGAGGTCCTGGAGCGCCTCCAGGAGGCCGCGGTCGAGCAGCTCGAGCGTGCACTCGATCAGCTTCTTGCCGGTGAACGGGTCGCCGATCTGGACGCTCGGGCGCTTGGCGGCCGAGTCCTCGCCGAAGCCCTGCGACGCGAGCACGCTCGCGCCGCCGATGCCGTCGCGGCCGGTGCGCGAGCCGTACAGGACGACCAGATTGCCCGGCCCGGCGGCCCGGGCCGACGTCAGCCGGCGCGCGGGGAGGAGCCCGACGCACATCGCGTTCACGAGGCAGTTGTGCTCGTAGGCCGGGTCGAACTCGACCTCGCCGCCGACGGTGGCGACGCCGACGCAGTTGCCGTAGTGGCCGATGCCCTCCACCACCCGCGAGAAGAGGTGGCGCTGGTGCTCGGAGCCGAGGTCGCCGAACCGCAGCGAGTCGAGGATCGCGATCGGCCGGGCGCCCATGGCGAAGATGTCGCGCAGGATGCCGCCGACGCCCGTGGCGGCGCCCTGGAACGGCTCGACCGCCGAGGGGTGGTTGTGGCTCTCGACCTTGAGCGCGACCGCGAGTCCGTCACCGACGTCGATCACGCCTGCGTTCTCGCCCGGTCCCTGGAGCACGCGCGGCCCCGACGTGGGGAAGCGGCCGAGCAGCGGGCGGGAATGCTTGTACCCGCAGTGCTCGCTCCAGAGCAACGAGAACACCGCCAGCTCGAAGTCGTTGGGCTCGCGCGCCAGGAGCTCGTGGATGCGCTCGAACTCTCCGTCGGTCAGACCGAGGCTGCGATGGAGAGGCTGTGGCGTGACTGCGGTCAAGCTGTTGTGCGCGCTGGGAACCTGATCCTAGCGAACGCGCCCGACCGCACTGCCGGGTGAGCGGTTCCGCGACCTGGCGACCGTCGAGCCCCGAGACCGGGAGGAGGGATCCCGGGGCTAACGGTCGTCGCTATCGCGTATGTGGAGAAGACGCCGCGGTGGGGCGGGTCGCGGTCGCGTTCCCGGCCGTTGTGGCGGCGGGGGCGGCGACGGCGGCCGACACGGCCGCGGCGGAGGAGGAGGAGCGGGAGAGGCCTTCGAACTTCATGCCGGGCATGCTCGCGCGAATCGGGTGGCGTCGCAGTGCGGACGGCTGGT
>DATIDU010000170.1:0-12594 GCA_035456145.1 Gaiellales bacterium
TCGCGGTAGCTGATCCCCCCGACGTCGACGTCGAAGAGGTGGATCTTCGTGTAGGCCGCAGTCCGGGTGCCGTCGCGGTCGTAGACGATCGAGACGTTGCCGACGCGATCGCCGTCGCCGAGGATGGCGATGCTGCCACCGATCAGGTTGATGCCGTGCTCACGGGCCCACCGCGCCATGGCATCGACGGTCTCACCGCTGTCGAGCCGCTCGGCCAGCGGTCGCAGGCGCGGCCCGTCCATCCAGGCGTTCCACTTCTCGGGGAGCAGGACGACGTCGGCGCCGCGCCCGGCGGCCTCGGCGACGAGCGGCGCCATGAGCGCGATGTTCTCCGACTTGTCGGCCCGGGCCGAGAACTGGACGCAGGCGGCGCGGATCGTTGTCATGTCGGGAAGCCTACCGGCCGCCGCGGGGCCTCATCCTCGTCCAGCCACTGCATGAACGCGAGTGAGCAGGCCGCGAACAGGATGATCGCCTGCTCGATCGCCATCCCGATCGCGCCGATCTGCTGGTCCTCGATCGGGGAGAGGCCCCACAGCTTCGGGGTCTGCTCGTAGAACTCGTAGAGCGGTCGTGTGAAGGCGAGCAGGAACGCGACGGGCGCGGCGGCGATGAACGCGGCGAAGAGGAAGAAGAGCCGGGCCTGGGCGCGCATGCGGCCGGGCGAGATCACCGCCCACCAGAAGGCCAGGCCGGAGCCGAGGAAGGCCAGGTGCTCGAGCCCGAGCGCCCAGCGGTGGTCGAGGGCGTAGCTGTAGATCGGCGGGATGTGGAGGACGTACCAGGCGGCGAGCCAGACGGCGAGCGCGACCGGCGGCGCCGTCGCGGCCCGCACCCATGCCCGCCGCTCGGCCGCCCGCATCATCGCGGGCGTGAGCCCGAGCACGAGCAGCGGCGGCGCCCAGTCGGCCAGCATGACGTTCTGGAGCAGGTGGGCGGAGAGGAGCGAGGTGAGCGCGATGTGCTCGAGCGGAGAGAGAAGCGCGATCGCGACCAGCGCGAGGCCGCCGGCGAAGCAGGCTCTGCGCCAGAGGGGGGTCGGCTCGCCGCGGCGACCGAACGTGCGGACGACGAGCGCGTAGTCGACCGCCGCGACGACGACGGCGAGCGCCCACTCCGGATCGGCCTGGAGCTGCCAGGGGTCGACCGCGGCCACGAGCTCAGGCCGCCGGCGAGAGCGGCGCCATCGTGAGGCCGAAGCCGGCGAGCTGCTCCCAGTAGAGCTCGGCCCGCTCGCGCTCGCCGGTCCAGACGACGGCCTTCCCGGTGGTGTGGATGCGGTTTGCCATCTCCATGCCGCGGTCGAAGCTGACGCCCGGCAGCGTGCGCGCGAGCGCGAAGGCGACCCCGTCGAAGGTGTTGTGATCGTCGTTCTTCACGATGACGAGCCACGGCCGGCCCGCCCCCGAGCCCGGCCCCGACTTGCGCGGCTTCTGCTTTCGGACCGGCGGCGCGACCGTCGACATGGCCTCGAGTGTACCGACGGCCGCAACTTTGCACGCCTCGCTGAAGAATTGGTGCCTGGCACCGTTCTTCAGCCCCAGCCGCCGCCGCCGGGGGTGCGGATCTCGAGGACGTCGCCCGCCCGGAGGTCGAGGCTGCACTTGGCGGGCAGGCGGCGGCCGTTCAGGCGGTTCGCGCCCGGCGAGCCGTCTCCGCCGCCGGCCGCGCCGCGCGGGCCGTGGCGGCGGCGCTCGGTCATGAGCCCGAGCCGGCAGTCGGCCAGCACGCGGTAGACGCGTACAACGCCGTCTCCGCCGGGGTGGCGCCCGCTGCCGCCCGTGCCCGGCCGAAGCGCGTAGCGCTCGATCCGCAGCGGATACTCGCGCTCCAGCGCCTCGATCGGCGTATTGAGCGTGTTCGACATCGCCACATGGACCGCGCTCGGCCCGGGCCCGACCGGGCCCCCGCCCTGCCCGCCACCGAGCGTCTCGTAGTAGGTGAACGCCGGCGTCCCGAACGTGACGTTGTTCATCGTCCCCTGGCCGTGCGCCGGAACCGGGACGGCCTTGCCCAGCGCCGACATAACGACATCGACGATCCGGCTCGACGTCTCCGTGTTCCCGCCGACGACGGCCGCCGGCGAGCGCGCGTTCACGAGGCAGCCATCGGGCGCGACCACCTCGACAGGGACGAACGCGCCGCCCGACGCGGGGATGTCGGGATCGCAGACCGACCGCACGCAGAAGTACACCGCTGAGCGGGTGACGGCGATCGGACAATTGACGTTTCCGCGCTGCTGGTCGGCGGTGCCCGCGAAGTCCGCCCGGATGCGGTCGCCGCGCACGGTCACCCGCACGCGGATCGCAACGTCGCGCGTGTGGATGCCGTCGCCCTCCATCACGTCCTCAGCCTCATAGGCGCCGTCGGGAATCCGTGCGATCCCGGCCCGGATGCGCCGCTCGCTGTAGGCGTGGAGCTCGTCCATCCCGCGCATGAGCCCCCGCTTCCCGAACCGGGCCGCCAATTGGCGCAGGCGCTCGGCGCCGACCGCCATGCACGCCTCCTGCGCGCGCAGGTCCGCCAGCCGCTCAGCGGGCTTTCGCATGTTGGCGACGAGGAGCGCGCGTATGTCATCCGTCAGCCGAAGCGGCGGGATGACGACGCCCTCCTGAAGGAGCTCGGTCGCGCCCGCCGGCATCGACGCCGGCTGCATCCCGCCCACGTCGGCGTGGTGGGCGCGCGAGCACACGATCCCGAGGTCGTCAACGGCGGCGACCAGCGTGATGTCCGGCAGGTGGGTGCCGCCGGTGTACGGGTCGTTGATCGCCCAGACCTCTCCCGGCTCGGCACCGCGCTCGGTGACGGCGGCGACCGCGTCGGGCATCGCTCCCAGGTGGACGGGCAGGTGCTCGGCCTGGGCGATCATGCGGCCGTCCGGGGCGAAGAGCGCCGTCGAGCAGTCCCGCCGCTCCTTGATGTTCGCGGAATGGGCGGAGCGGGCGAGCGCGGCGCCCATCTCCTCGGCGACGCCCCTGAGCGCCGCCGCCAGCACCTGGAGGCCGGCCGGGTCCATCACCGCGTGAGCCTCCATGAGCCGTCCGGCCGGCGGCGGGCGGTCCAGCCCTCGCCGACCCACATCGTCGCACCATCGAGCGGCACTGACGCCGGCCCCAGGACCGGCGCGATGCGCGGCACCCGCGGCAGGTCGAGCTCGGGCCCGGGCTCCACGGTCGTCACGCGCACGCTCACGACCTCGATCTCGCCGCCGGGGTCGTCGAAGCCGTACCGATCCCGGTGGCGGGCGTGGAACCGCTCCGCCAGGGTCGCGCGCGGAGCGACCGGCACCGTCAGCTCGTGGGCCTGGCCGCGGTAGCGAAGCTCGCACTCCGCCTCGCCGCGGAGGCGTCCCGGGCGCCACTCCGAGAGCGGCCTCATGACGCTCTGGACGCTGTCCGTGCGGCGGTCGCCCGCCGCGATCCCGAGCGCCGAGAGGACGCCGCCGGCCGCCGGCACCACCACCGCCCGCATGCCGAGCAGGCCCGCGACGTCGCAGGCGTGGAGCGGCCCGGCTCCGCCGAACGCGACCAGGTCGAGGCCGCGCGGGTCGTGGCCCCGCTCGACGCTGACCACCCGGATCGCGCGCACCATCTCCTCGTTTGCGACGGCCAGCACGCCCTCGGCGGCCGCCCGCAGCGACCGGAACGACCCCGCCACCCGCCGCAACGCGATCCGAGCCACGGCCGCGTCGAGTCGCAGCCCGCCCGCAATCGGCACCTTCGGATCGAGCCGGCCGAGGACGACGTTCGCGTCGGTGACGGTCGGGAGCTCTCCGCCGCGCCCGTAGGCGGCGGGGCCGGGATCGGCCCCGGCGCTGTGCGGCCCCACGCGCAGCGCCCCGCCCTCGTCGAGCCACGCGATCGAGCCTCCGCCGGCGCCGACGGTGTGGATGTCGACGTGCGGGACGCGCACCGGCAGCCCGGCGATCGCCCGCTGCGCCGAGATCCCCGCCTCGCCGCCCTGGATCAGGCACACGTCGGTCGAGGTTCCGCCCATGTCGAAGCTGACCGCGTCGCCGGCGCCGAGTGCCTTCACCGCGGCCACGCCGCCCGCCGGACCGGACAGGAGCAGCCGCACCGGGTGAGCGGCCGCCTCGGCGAGCGGGCAGACGCCGCCGCTCGACTGCATCACGTCGGGCTCGGGGAGCCCGCGCTCGGCTGCCGACCCGCCCAGCCGCTCGAGGTACCGGCCCGCGACGGGGCCCAGATATGCGTCGGCGACCGCCGTCGACGCCCGCTCGTACTCGCGAAACTCCGGCGCCACGTCGACCGACGCCACCACGTGCACACCGGGCAGCGCGCGCCGCAGGCGCCTGGCCGTCTCGTGCTCGTTGCCCGGATGGGCGTAGGAGTGAAGCAGGCAGACGGCGACGGCGTCGACGCCGGCCCGCCGCAGCTTCCGGGCCGCCCGCTCGACCGAGTCCGGGTGGAGCCGGCGCAGGACGCCGTCGGGGCCGGTGCGCTCGTCCACCTCGGCCGCGACGGACGCGAGCGGGGCCGGCGGCGCGACGTCGAGCCGGTAGAGGTGCGGGCGCGTCTGACGGGCGAGCAGCAGGAGATCGGCGAACCCCTCGGTGGCGACGAAGCCGCAGTGAGCGCCGCGCCGTTCAAGGAGCGCGTTCGTCGCCACGGTCGTCCCGTGGCCGAGCCGGCCGATGTCCTCCGAACCGAGCCCGGCCCGCTCCAGCGCAAGCGTGATGCCCTCGACCACGCCGCGCGACTGGTCGGAAGTGGTCGTCGGCACCTTGGCCGTCACCAGCCGGCCGCCGGCGACGAGCGCGACGTCGGTGAACGTGCCGCCCACGTCGACTCCGACGATCGCACGCATCGGGCAAGAATATGCTGTCCTCGTGGCGCTCCACCGGCACTTCTCCGCCGAGGCCGCGGCCGGCGATCGCGGCCGCGCGCTCGGCGCCGCCCAGCGCGAACGCATCAGCCGTTCGGTCGGGGTGTACGCCCGCCTGCATGCCCTGAACGGCCTCGGCGACGCCGACGTCGCGGCGCTCGGCATCCAGGCGCTGGAGCGGATCTCGGCCTTCGCCCCCGAGTTGGGAAGCGAGATCGAGGGCATCGCGGCCGGATCGGGGCTGCCGGTCGAGACGATCGGAGCGCTGAATGCGCGGACCGAGATCCTGGCTGCAACGGCCGGCGAGTGCTCGACGATCGCCTGCCTGGGATCGATGACCGCCTCCGGCTCGGCGCTCGGGATCCAGACCTGGGACTGGCACAACGAGCTCGCCGACGGCTGGATCGTCTGGACGATCGAGCACCCCGACGGCCGCCGGGTCGAGACCATGACCGAGGCCGGCATCGTCGGCAAGATCGGCATGAACGACCGCGGCGTCGCCGTCCTGCTCAACATCCTTGGCCACCGTGATGACGGACCGCCCGTCGGCATCCCGGTCCACGTGCTCTGCCGGGCGGTGCTCGACCGCGCCGACGGCGCCGTCGCGGCGCTCGAGACCATCGCCGCGGCCGAGGTGTCGGCGTCGAGCGCGATCACCGTGGTGACCGACGAGGACGGCGGCGCGGTCTGCACGGTCGAGGTCTCGCCCGCCGGTCCGGGCTTCCTGACGCCTGACGACCGCGGCGTCCTCGTCCACACGAATCACTTCCTCGAAGAGCCGGGCCGGCGCGGCGACACCGGCGTCCGCGACGGCCCGGGCACGATCCTGAGGCTCGACCTCGCCCGGCGGCGGATGGCAGCGATGCGGCCCGGCGAGGTGACGCCGGAGGCCGTCCTGGCGTCGATGGCCTCACATCGCGGTGGAGCGAGCGCCATGTGCTGCCACCCGCAGCCGGGCGACGCCCTCGGGGAGCGGTGGACGACCCTGGCGACGATCGTGGCCGATCCGGCCGTGCGCGAGCTCACCGTGTACCGCGGCGGGCCGTGTCAGATCGCGGCGGCCTCGACGACCGCAGCGGCGGCCAGGCAGTAGCTCTCCTGCCAGGGAAGCGACGCGAGCTGGAGCCCGACCGGCATGCTCGTGTCGTCCCGCCCGGACGGGACGCTGATCGCCGGCCAGCCGAGGATGTTGAAGATCTGCGTGAGTCCGCACATCGCGTAGGTCACGTCGAAGGCGGGCTTCCCCGCGAACGGCACCTCCTTGACGCCGATGTGCGGCGGCGTGAACGGCTGCGACGGGGTGGCCACGAGGTCGATGCCGGCGGCGACGAGCGCCTCGTGCATCCTCGCCTTGTACTCCAGCCGGTTCTGCGAGGTGATCGCGGAGTTGACCGCCAGCATCGGCTCGGCGGCCTCCAGATCGCGCACGACGTCGGGCCCGAAGTCCGCCCGGTGCTCGGGCCAGAACTCCCAGACGGTGGCCGCCTCCTCGGGCGTGAAGGGATCGGCGATGCCGAGCTTCGTCGGCCACTGCAGGTCCACCTCGACGATCCGGGCGCCGGCAGCGCGCAGGGCGTCGATCCCGCGCCTGGCCGAGGCCGCGACATCGGGCTGGGTGTGCTCGAAGAAGTAGCGCTCGGCGACGCCGACCGTCAGCCCGTCGACACCCCGCCCGACGGCCTCGCTCCAGCGCTCGACCGGCACGGGTGGCGTGCGCGGGTCGCGCGGGGACTCGCCCGCCAGCACCTCGAGCTGAAGCGCGCACGCGGCCACCGACCGCGCCATCGGCCCGCAGTGGTCGAGCGTCGGGCAGAGCGGCCGGATCCCGGCCAGGCTGACGCGGCCGAACGTCGGCTTCAGGCCGACGATGCCGCAGCAGGATGCGGGGCAGCGGATCGATCCGCCGGTGTCGGTGCCGGGAGCGGCTGCGACCAGGCCGGCCGCGAGCGCCGCCGCCGAGCCGCCGCTCGACCCGCCGGGGACGCGCGTTTGGTCATGCGGGTTCTTGCACGAGCCGAAGTGCGGGTTCTGGTTGGTCGTCCCCCAGGCCAGCTCGTGGGTGGCGAGCTTGGCGACGCAGACCGCGCCCGCCGCTGCAAACCGCGCCACCACGTCGGCGTCGCGGTCGGGGACGTGGTCGCGGAAGAGCGAGCTGCCGTACGTGGTCGTGATGCCGCCCGTGTCGATCAGGTCCTTCCATCCGACGGGGACGCCGGCCAGCGGGCCGGGATCGCGGCCCTCGGCGATCGCCTGATCCACCGCCGCGGCCTCACGCCGGGCGCGCTCCTCGGTGATCCGCCAGACCGCGCCCAGATCGTCGGCGGCCAGCTTCTCGAGGTGCTCCTCGAGCACCTCGAGCGCGGTCCGCTCCCGCCCGCGAACCTGATCGGCGACGGCGAGGCTCATGCCGGCGCCAGCCGCGACGTGCGGAACCGGGCGGCCTCGGGCGGCAGCGGCCGGCCCTGGGCCAGGTCGGCGGCGAGCCTCCCCAGCAATGGGCCGAACTTGAAGGCATGGCCGCTACAGCCGCCGCAGACGATCACGCCGTCGATCCTATCGAGGACGAAGTCCCCGTCGGGCGACATCGTGTAGAGACAGGCCTCGGAGCGCACCGGGCGGGGGTCAAAGCCGGGGAACATGCGCTTCACGTGCTCGACGAGCCGCGCCTCAACCGCCGCGTCGACGGGCCGGTCGGGGCGGTCGGGATCCCAGAGGCCGGGCCGGGCGGCATCTTCGGCGACCTTGTAGCCGACGCCGGGCGTCACGAGCCCGTAGTGCAGGCGCCGGTCGAGGCCGCCGTGGTCGATGATCGCGGGCCGGTCCTCCGGCGCGCCCGTGAAGTACGTCACCTGCTCGATCCGCGGCTGGAGCGGCAGGTCGAACATGGGGCCGAGCCACGAGCCGGGACAGGCGACGACGACGTCGGCCTCGAGCTCGCGGGGATCCTCGACGGCCGTTCCCTCGCGGACGTCGAGCCCGCGCGAGAGGGTCGCAAGGGCCTCGTCCGCGACGATCGTGCCCGCGTGCTTGTCCCACAGCGCCGGCTCCGGAAACCGGGCCTCGGGGAAGCGGCGCTCGGCCTCGGCCGGATGCAGCCACTCGTACGGCTGGCCGACCTCGTCGAACGCCGCGGCGTGGAGCTCGACGCCCTGGCCGTACTCCAGAAGGCCCGTCTCGCGGAGCGGGCAGGGGTCGAGCCGGCGCCACTCCGCGATCGCCCGCAGCGCCAGCTTCAGGTAGTCGGCGTGGCGGTACGTCCGCCGGTAGATCCGCGAGCGGCCGGGCGACGAGCCGAGCGGCGAGCCGATCCGGTCGCGCTCGTAGACCGTGACGACAAACCCGTCCTGGGCGAGCGCCCGCGCCGCGGAGAGCCCGATGACGCCCGCCCCCACGACGGCGGCGCGGTCAGGCAGCCGGTGCCACCATTCGCGACAGCTCTCCCGTCTGGTAGAGCTCGGTCACGATGTCGCTGCCGCCGACGAGCTCGCCGTCGACGAAGAGCTGCGGGATCGTCGGCCAGCCCGAGTGGGCCGAAAGCTGCTCGCGGATGCGCGGGTCGGGCAGGATGTCGATGGCCGCGAACTCCGCGCCCGCCATCTGGAGCGCCTGCACGGTGCGGGCCGAGAAGCCGCACCGGGGGAAGTCCGGCGTGCCCTTCATGAAGAGCATCACGTGGTTCTCGGTGATGGCCTTCGTGATCTCCTCGCGAATCTGCTCGTCTGTGACGATCATGGCGCCTCCGTCTTGATCTGTAGTGCGTGGATTGAACCGTCGTCGAGCAGGTGCTGCACGGGCGCGTAGACCAGCCTGTGCTGGTCGATCAGCGAGAGCCCGGCGAACCGCTCGGAGCGGATCCGGGTCGACAGGTGATCGTCGCCCGAGAACGGCCACACCTCCACGTCGCCGCCCGGGAACGCATTTTCGAGGAGCCCTTTCACCTGCTCTGACAGTTGCACGCTCAAAGATTAGCGTCGCGTGTGCGCGGGCCATCCGGGGGGTCACGTATTCACGTAGTCTTCATGTGACCCAACCCAGGCCCGGAGGAGGGCCGACATGAATCTCTACTGGTACATCCTGTTCGCAGTTCCGCCGCTCCTGCTCGGTCTCGCCGCGCAGGCGTGGGTGGGCCGGGCGTTCGCAGCCGGCTCCAAGGTCAAGGCCGCGTCCGGCCTCACCGGCGCGCAGGTCAGCCGCCAGATGCTCGACTCCGGTGGCCTCCAGAACGTCACCGTCGAGGGGATCCAGGGCCAGCTCACCGACCACTACGACCCGCGCTCGAAGACCATGCGCCTGTCGGGGCCGGTCGGAGGCTCCGACTCGGTTGCCGCCGTCGCCGTGGCAGCCCACGAGACCGGCCATGCGTTCCAGGACGCGCGCCACGAGGCCGGCTTCCGGCTGCGCGGCTCGCTCGTGCCCGCAACCGGGTTCGCGTCGCAGGCCTGGTTTCCGATCTTCCTGATCGGGATCTTCATGGGTGCGACCAACCTGGCGCTCCTGGGCGTGGCGCTCTTCGCCGCGATCGTCGTGTTCCAGCTCGTCACGCTGCCTGTTGAGTTCGGTGCCAGCAAGAAGGCGATGGTGATGCTGACCAACCAGGGCGTCATCAGCCAGCAGCAGGTGCCGGTCGCCCGCAAGGTGCTGACGGCCGCCGCGCTCACGTACGTGGTCGGCGCGCTGGTCGCGATCTGGCAGCTCGCCCTGCTCTTCATGCAGTCGCGCCGCTAGACTCGCGGCCCATGCCGCTTCCGCTCTCGCCCCCGGTCCTGCCGCAGCTCGCGCGGCCGGGGGCGGAGCTACCCGACGGCGACGGCTGGCTCTACGAGCCGAAATGGGACGGCTTCCGGGCGATCGTGTTCGTCGACGGCGACGACGTCCTCGTCCAGTCGCGGAACGGCAAGCCGCTCGGCCGCTACTTCCCCGAGCTGCGCTTCCCGAAGGGCCGCTACGTGCTCGACGGCGAGCTCGTCATCCGCACGTCCTCCGGCGGCGAGGACTTCGAGGCGCTCCAGGAGCGCATCCACCCGGCCGCCTCGCGGGTCGCGATGCTGGCCGAGAAGACGCCGGCCACCTACGTCGCCTTCGACATCCTCGCGCTCGACGACGAGTCGCTCCTCGACCGCCCGTTCGCCGAGCGGCGCCGGATCCTCGAGGGGCACGTCGCCGACCCGATCGAGCTGACGCCGGCGACCGACTCGCCAAAGGACGCCGAGAAGTGGCTGCACGGGGCCGAGGGCGTCATCGCCAAGCGGGCCGATGCGCCGTACCTCCCCGGCGAGCGCAAGGGCATGATCAAGGTGCGGCGGACGCGCACGATCGACGCCGTCGTCCTGGGCTGGCGGCCGGGGAAGGCAGAGGGCACGGTCGGCTCGCTCATCCTGGGGCTCTACGACGGTGACAACCTGTGGCCCGTCGGCCACACGTCGGGCTTCACCGCGGCGAGGGCGCGCGAGCTGGTCGAGGTCGTGACGCCGTATGAGACCGGCGAGACGGGCGCCAACGAGCCCAACCGCTGGAGCGCGGGCAAGGAGGATCGCGAGTGGCGCGGTCTTCGCCCGGAGCTCGTCGTCGAGGTGACGTTCGACCACGTGAGCGGGCGCCGCATCCGCCACGGCACCCGCCTCCTCCGCTTCCGCGACGACAAGCCGCCGACGGACTGCCTGATCGAGCAGCTCGACTCGTAGCTGGAAAACGGGGTCAGACCCCAATCTTTCAGGCGTGCAAGATCGGCACCAGGCACCAATCTTGCAGCGGCGCTAAGCTCCAGGGAGCGTTTGCCGGGGAGCCCGCAGGGCTGAGAGGGTGCCGCAGAGGCGCCGACCCGCGAACCTGATCTGGGTAATTCCAGCGAAGGGATGCACGCAGTGAGCGAGATCGTCGTCGCGGATGCGACGAAGGCCTACGGGGACGTCGCCGTCCTCGATCGCGTGTCGCTGGAGGTCGCCGCGGGAGAGACGGTCGGGCTCGTGGGCCGAAGCGGCTGCGGGAAGTCGACGCTGCTCCGGCTGATCGCCGGCCTCGACGCCCCCGACACTGGGCGCGTCACCGCCGGGGGCGCCGAGGAGGAGGCCGCGCGCCTGGAGCGGTGCGCGCTCATGCCCCAGGCCGACCTTCTCATGCCGTGGCGCGACGCTCTCGGGAACGCCTCGCTCCCGCTCGAGAACGCGGGCGTGGACCGGCGCGCGGCGCGGGCTCAGGCGGCGGAGCTCTTCGCCGAGCTCGGCCTCGGGGGCTTCGAACGGGCGCGGTCGTGGGAGCTCTCCGGCGGCATGCGCCAGCGCGTCGCGTTCGCGCGCACCCTGCTTGCGGGAAAGCCCGTGCTGCTCCTCGACGAGCCGTTCGGCGCCCTCGACGCCATCACCCGCGGGGAGATGCAGGAGTGGCTCGCCGGGGCGCTGCACGCGTGCCCACGAACTGCCGTCCTCGTCACGCACGACCTCGACGAGGCCCTGCGGCTCTGCGACCGGGTCGTCGTCCTCACGGCCCGGCCCGGGCGGGTGGCCTGCGAGCTCGACGGCGCCGGGCCGGCCGACCCGGCCCGCGAGCAGGCCGTGGAGGCGCTGCGATGAGCCGCCCGCGGATCGGCTGGGCGATCGCGCTCGTCGCCATCCTCGTTGCCTGGCAGGCCTGGGTGCGGCTCCGCGACGTGCCCGACTACCTGCTCCCCGCGCCGACCGACATCCTGGCAGCTCTCCGCGACGACCGTGGCCGGCTCGCGTCCGACGCGGCCCAGACGGCGGGCGAGATGCTGGCCGGGTTCGCGGCGGCGGTGGGCTTCGGGCTCGTCTCGGCCGCAGCGCTTCACTTCTCGACGACGCTGCGGCGGGCCGTCTATCCGCTCCTCGTCGCGTCCCAGAGCGTGCCGGTCGTGGCGATCGCGCCGGTGCTGGTGATCTACCTCGGCTTCGGACTCGCGCCGAAGGTGGCGATCGTCGCGCTGGTGTGCTTCTTCCCGGTGACGGTCAACGCCCTCGACGGCCTGCGCTCCGTCGACCCCGAGTACCTGCGCGTGATGCGGACGCTGCGCGGCTCGCGGCTCTCGATCTTCCGCCGGGTCGAGGTGCCCTGGGCGCTGCCGGCGGCGTTCTCCGGCGCCCGGGTGGCGGCCTCCTACGCGGCCGTCGCGGCCCTCTTCGCGGAGTACGCCGGCGGCTCCTCGGGCCTCGGCGAGACGATGCAGACCGCGACCGCCCAGCTCGACGCTCCACTCGTGGGCGCGGCGGTCGTGGTGCTGGCGGTGCTGGCGCTGGCGCTCTTCGCCGCGGTGTCGCTCGTCGAGCGGGTCGCGATCCCGTGGGCGCGCAGGGCGGCGTGAGAGCCCGGGCGGTCGTCCTGCTCGTCGCCCTCGTCGCGGCGGCCTGCGGAGGCTCCGCGTCGGGAGGCACGTCGAGCCCGGCGCACGTGAACCTCATCCTGGACTGGGTGCCGAACCCCGACCACGTCGGGATCTACTCGGCGATCGACCACGGCGACTTCACCCACCGGGGCCTCGACGTCACCGCCCGGCCGCCGTCCGGCGTCTCCGACCCGATCACGCTCGTCGCCGCCGGCCGCGCTGACATCGGCATCTCCTACGAGCCGGAGCTGTTCTTCGCCCAGGAGCACCACGCGCCGGTCGCCGCCGTCGCAACCGTCGTTCCGACCGCACTGGCGTCGATCATCGCCGCCGGATCGAGCGGCATCCGCACACCGGCCGACCTGCACGGGAAGACGATCGGGGTCGACGGCACGCAGAGCACGGCGGCGTTCGTC
>DATIDU010000171.1:0-9126 GCA_035456145.1 Gaiellales bacterium
GACGGGCTCGGGCCCGTCGGCGGCGACGACCACACGCCGGCCGAGTGGATCGAGGTGGAAACGCTTCGGCCGCGCATCGAGCTCGCCGCCCGGCTCGTCGAGGCGGTCTGCGAGATGGTTGATCGATAACTCCGAGATGTCCTGGGCGGTTGCGAAGGCTCGCAGCCGCAGCGCCACCACGGTACGCCGTTCCAGCGCGTCGGACGTCCAGGCGCGCGGGGTTATCGATCGATCATCTCGAGCGCGGCGCGTAGATCGGGACGCCCTGCACCGTCGCCACGCGCCGGTAGCGATCCGCGAGGATCCGGGTCGTCTCACCGCTTCGGTCGATGCCGCCGGGCAGGTTGACGACGACCACCAGCGCGGGCGGGTCCGAGCTCGTGAGCGCCCGCCGGGCCTCGTCCAGCGCGCCGGGGATGGCCTGGATGTTCCGGTACCACATGTAGCGAACGGCCGGATCGCGGTCGGCCAGGTAATAGATGTCCGCCGCCGCCCAGAGCACGAAGATCCGCCGGCCGGGCTCGGTGTGCGCCCGCACGTAGCGGACGACGGCGCCGTCGCTCAGAAGGTGCGGGTCGTTCGGGAAGACCGCGCGCGCCTGAGCGTCCGCCGAGTCGAACCAGAGCGGCGCCGTGAAGCCGAGCGACACGGCCGCCGCGGCGGCGCCCACGGCCACCCAGGCAGCCGAGCGCCGCTCCCAGACCACCGCCACCCCGATACCGGCCACCAGCCCGAGCGGCGGCACGAGCTGCTGGTAGTAGTGGGCGTGGAAGTTGCCGCCGCCGATGACGCCGACCAGGGCCACGCCGAGCCAGAGCCGGGCAAGGAGCGGGGAGCGGCGGAGGCCGGGAAGCGCGAACACGAGCATCGGCCCGAGCGCCTTCAGCGCCGGGCCGAGCGAGTCGCGCGCCATGTCGAGGCGGGCGTGGAGCGAGCCCGTCACGATCGAGTCCGCCTGCCCCCGGTAGGTGACGAGCGCGTACCACCAGTCCGAGAGGCTGGCCGCCGCCGTGGCGCCGGCGGCGACCGGGACGAGGGCCGCGCCGGCGAGGACGGCGACCGGCGCGAGGCCCTCGCGCCGCCGCGTGACGAGCAGGTAGAGCGCGGCGGCGGCGCCGGCGTCGAACCCGGACTGCTTCAGCATGACGGCACACCCGGTGAGGAGGCCGGCGGCGACGAGCCACTCGCGGCGGCCGCTGCGCAGATGCGTGACGAACGCCAGCATCGAGGCGCACGCGGCGAGCGATGCGAGCAGCTCGCCGGAGAGCGTGAACGACTCGATGAAGGGTGACGCTCCGGCGGTTGCGACCAGCAGGCCGGCGGCGGCGGCGGCTATCCTCCCCGCCATCCTGGCGGTGACCGCCATGGTCAGCGCTGCCACTCCCGCCGCCACGACCGCCGCCAGCGCCCGCATCGCCGTGGCCGAGCCGCCGTCGACATGAAGGATCGCCCGAAACACGAGCTCGAGGCCCTGCGGGCGATCGACCCACGCGTCGCGGTAGAGGGTGGCGCCGTGGCTCCACAGGCGGGCGACCTCGCCGTAGCCTCCCTCGTCGGCGGTGAGCGGCGCGCCGAAGAACGGGGCGCGCAGGGCGACGGCAAGGAGCCCGGCGAGGGCGACGGCGCCCGCTGGGGCCCGCCACGCACGGGGATCGACGGGCGGACCGCGGCGCTCGCCGCCGTGGCGTTCGGGATCGCGCTGCTCGCGCAGGTGCTCACGTTCGGGCTCTCGCTCACGCCCGACCGCTACGTGCTCGTCCTCCTCGCCCCCGCGCTCGTTCTCGGCCGCGGTCGCCGGTTTCTGCTCGATTTCGTCCCCTTCGTGGTGCTGATCGTGGTGTACGAGGAGTGTCGCGGAATCGCCCACACGCTGCACCCGCACCCCTACTACGCCCCGCAGCTCGACGCCGAGAAGGCGCTCTTCTTCGGTCACGTCCCGTCCGTCGAGCTCCAGGACTGGCTCTGGACCGGGAGCCTGCACTGGTACGACCAGTTCCTGAGCGCGATGACGCGGGTCCACTTCATCGTGCCGCCGACGCTGGCGTTCGCCCTCTGGCTCAAGCGGCGCGCGCTCTTCTATCGCTTCGCCGCGACGCTCCTCGTCCTCTCCTACGCGGGCGCGTTCACGTTCTGGCTCTTCCCGGCCGCGGCGCCGTGGGCCGCAGCCGACCGGGGCCTCATCCCGTTCCTTTCGAACCCCGCCGGCGTCCAGGCCGCCACGTCACCGCTCCCGACCGACTCAGGCCCCGTCTACCGCCTCGTCGACGGCAACCCCTATGCCGCCGTCCCGTCGCTCCACGGTGGGTACTCCCTGCTCGTGTTCCTGTTCCTCGCCACGCTGGCATGGCGGACGCGGTGGCGCTGGTGGGTGATCGTGCCCGCCGCCATGTATCCGATCATCCAGTCGATCGCCGTCGTCTACACCGGTAACCACTACGTCGTCGACCTCCTGATCGGGTTCTGCTACGCGATCGCCGCGGTGTACGGCGTCCACCGCTTCTGGCGCTGGCGCGGATGGCCGGAGTGACCGACACGGTCGCCGAGACGACGCCCGTGCCCGCCGGCGGGCCCGAGCCGGCGCGAACGGGATGGCTCGCCACGTACCGGTATCCGCTCACCGTCTTCGCAGCGAGCCGGGTCGCGGTGTACCTGCTGCTCGCCGCCGCGTCATGGACGACCCGCGTCCCGCGCCAGTCGGGGCTCTCCTGGCACGCGCTCCTCGGTGCGCTCGGACAGTGGGACGCGGTCTGGTACCGGTGGATCGCAGATCACGGCTACGACCCCGCGATCGGCCACGGCAACGCCGCCGCCTTCTTTCCGCTCTACCCGCTCGTCTGGAAGCCGTTCTCGATCCTGCCGGGCCCGATGGTGCTCTGGGGCAGTCTCCTGTCGACGGCGCTCTTCGCGGCGGCGCTGTGCCTGCTCTACCGCATCACGCTCGGCCGCTACGACGAGGCGATGGCCCGGCGCACGGTCCTCTACCTCTCGATCTTCCCGCTCACGTTCGTCTTCTCGCTGCCCTACGCAGAGAGCCTCTTCCTGCTCCTCGCGCTCGCGGCGTTCGCGCTCACCTGGCACGGGCGGGACTGGGCCGGCGCCGCGGCCGGCGCGCTCGCGGTGCTGGCGCGCCCCGTCGGCATCGCGCTTCTGCCCGCGCTCGCCTGGCGAACGTACCGCCGCCACGGCCTGCGCGTCCGGCCCTACCTGCCGTTGCTCCTGCTCCCGCTCGCCGAGCTTGCCTTCTTCCTCTATCTGGGCTGGCGCACCGGCGACGTCCTGGCAAACGTGCACGCCCAGGAGCGTGGCTGGCAGCGCGGCGTCGGGTTCCTGCCATACGTGTTCGGCCACACTCTGTGGCACGACGTCATCGAAGGCGGCCATCTGCGCTTCCTCGTCCACATGGGCTTCACCGTCCTCTGGTGCGGGCTCTTCTACCAGGCGTGGCGCATGCGGATCCCGGGCGAGTACCTGATCTTCGCGGCCCTCCTCATCCTGCTTCCGACCACGGGGGGCCTGCTGGTCTCGATCGGCCGGTTCGGCATGGTGGCCTTCCCGCTCTTCTGGGCGCTCGCCGACCTCGGCACGGACGAGCGGGTGGACACGCTCGTGAAGACGGCGTTTCCGATGCTGCTCGCAGCGCTGGCGATGATCACGTACACGGCGCACACGTTCACGCCGTAGGCGCGCAGGGAGACCGGCTAGAGGACCCCGACGAGCGTCAGCACACCCAGAACGAAGAACGCGACGATGCTGAGGACGGCGGCGTACTGCGCCTTCGTCGGCGCGGACGCCGACGCAGCGACAGGATGCTTCTCGACCATGTGACGACCCCCTGTGGCGGACATGGACCCCCCATGCCCAGTGCTCCATTCTGCCGCCTGGCCTCGATCCGGGCATCACCCCGAGGGGGGAACTCATGAGATCCGCCCGCAGTGGTCGTTCCGCCGGTATCGTCGCCGCTTCGGAAGGACCCGGTCACGCAAGGGAGGATGAGGTGGAGCCGATGTGGAACGACGGCCGGCGGTTCTCGGGCCGAGTTGCGCTGGTGACGGGCGCCGGCGGGACCCTGGGCGGAGCCGTTGCCGAGGGGTTCGGCCGGGAGGGCGCATCGGTGGTCGTCGGCTACCGCAGCTCGCGGCACGCGGCGGAGTCGGTCGTGGCCGGGATCGAGGCCGCGGGCGGCGCAGCCGTCCCCGCCCAGCTCGATGTCACCGACCAGGCGTCGGTGGACGGCTTCGTCGCCCAGGCGGACGCGACGTACGGACGCATCGACGTCCTGGTGAACACGGCGGGCAGGCTCGACGAGGCCGACACCGTGCGGTTTGATCAGATGAGCACCGACGCCGCCACGGCGCTCATGATGGTGGACGTCATCGGCACGATGCGCATGTGCCACGCCGTAATCCCCTTCATGCGCCGCCACGGGCACGGCGCCATCGTCAACTTCTCCAGCACGTACGGCAACGGCGTGACGCCCGAGAACGCCGTCAACTGGGTGCCCGCCACCTACTGCGCCGCGAAGGGCGCGATTCGCGGGTTCACCACGTCGCTCGCGCGGGACATCGCGCCCGAGATCCGCGTCAATGCACTCGCTCCCGGTCCGATCTCGGGCAACTGGGAGCAGGAATGGGGCGTGGCTCCCGAGCACATCGAGGAGGCGAAGGCGATGAACCCGCTGAAGCGCTTCGGCGACCCGCGGGAGATCGCGGAGACCGTGCTCTTCCTGGCATCCGACGGCGCGGGCTACATCAACGGCCAGGTGATCCACGTCGAGGGCGGCTGGGTGCCCGCCGGTTAGTCCGGCACGAGCAGGTAGTGCACAGCCAGGTTGGCGTGCTCGCCGAACCGAAGGCACGCCTCGCGGACCTGCGCTTCGGGCCAGATCGGCTCGTCGGAGAACCAGCGCGCAACCGCCTTCCGCACGCCCAGGTCGCCGGCGGCGAATGCATCGGGGCGCCCGAGCGTCCGGGCCAGGAACCAGTCCACCGTCCAGCCGCCGATCCCGGGCAGCTCGGTCAGCCGGGCGCGCAGCTCGAGGTCGGTGAGCCCCGAGAGGTCGAGGTCGGCCTCCGCCAGCGCCGCGATGGAGCGGACCTTGGCGCGTGACAGGCCGACGCCGTCCAGGTCGCGGCCGGCGACGGCCTCCTGGCGCGGGAAGGCCCACACCTCGACGCCGTCCAGCTCATGCCGGACGCCGAAGCTCTGCACGAACCGATTGCGGATGGCGCAGGCGGCGCGCAGCGAGATCTGCTGGGCCGTCACGGCGATGACGAGCGACTCGAATGGATCCGCCGAGAGCGGCGGGCGGAACCCCGGCGCGCGGGCGTAGATCCCGGGGTACGCCGCGGCGAAGGCGGGCAGGTCGAATCCCGCGCCGAGGACGTGCAGGAGCTCGGCCTGGTCGGCCGCGGCCGGCTCCGCGGCGGCCGTGACGCCCTCGGCCGAGATGCGCACCGCGAGCCCGGAGCGCAGCACGCGGAAGAGCGCGTCGTCGTGCCAGACGCTCGCCACATCGTCGCCGAACGTGCGGTAGCGGAAGGTCGAGCGATGGAAGTCGTAGGGAGCCGGTGGGAGATCGAGGCGCATCGGCGGCACTGTAGGCTGTGGCCCCCTTCAGGAGGTTTCAGTGTCAGACAGGATGCTCGACCTGCTCGCCGCCCTCGACGCCGCCGTCGGCGTCTCCGGAGACGAGCGCCTGGTCGCCGACGTCGTCGCCCGCGAGCTCGAAGGCCACTACGACGACCACGACACCGACCCGCTCGGGAACCAGTACTTCACGCGGCGCGGGGGCGACGGTGCGCCGACGGTGATGCTGTGCGCCCACATGGACGAGCTCGGGTTCATCGTCCAGCACATCGAGGACGAGGGCTTCGTGCGCATCGCCCCCGTCGGTTATCACGACCCGCGCATGGTCGTCGATCAGGATCTCGCCATCCACGGGTCCAAGGGCGCGGTCTACGGGATCACCGGCGCGAAGCCCGCCCACGTGCTGCCTCCGGACGAGGCGAAGAAGGCGATCCCGATGGACCAGCTGCACGTGGACGTCGGCACCGCGAGCCGGGACGAGACCGAGGCGCTCGGCGTTCGGGTCGGCGACCTGGCCACGTTCGCGCGCACCGGCATGGCCCTGAACGGCACGAAGATCTTCTCGGGCAAGGCGGTCGATGACCGGGCGGGCTGCGCCGTCATGATCGAGGTCATGCGCCGGCTTGGCGATTCGCCGGCGGCGACGGTCGTCGGCGTCGCGGCGGTCCAGGAGGAGCTCGGCATCCGCGGCGCCGGGCCCGCCGCGGCGCGCGTCAAGCCCGATGTTGGCATCGCCATCGACGTGACGCTCTGCGGCGACACGCCCGGCCTCGAGTTCTCGCGGCTTCCGATCTCGCTCGGCAAGGGCGCTGCGATCAAGTACTTCGACTGGGCGCCCGAGGTCGGCTACGGGAGCGCCGTCCCGCGCCACCTCACCGGCCAGATGGAGCGCGCCGCCACGGCGGCCGGCATCCCCTACCAGCGCGAGGTGCTGATGGGCGGGGCGACGGACGCCTGGGGCATCGCCAACTCCGGCATCCTGAGCGGCTGCGTCTCGGTGCCGTCGCGCTACATCCACTCCGCCGTCGGCTGCGTCCACCTGGACGATGTGGAGGGCGCCGTGAAGCTGCTCCTCGCCTTCATCGAGGATGTGGGGAGCAACGGCATCGGCTGACGCTTCCTCGAGCGGCGGGGTGCGCCCGCCGTCACCGCCCCGTCGCAGCCCGGCCCGCCACAGGAGATGATGACCGCGCGTACACGCCGCCGTCCGGCTCGGCCGCCCCAGCCTTCCTGCACAAGCCGTACGACGCGACGTCCGAGCGGCTGCGCTCCGTCCTGCCCTCGAACGCCTGGGCCGCCATGCACCTCGACTTCCGCGTCCGAAACCCGTGCATCACCTGGGCGCAGACCATCTACGACCGCACCGTCGAGGTCACCTACACCCTGAACGGCGCCGAGCACATCCAGGAAGTCTCGATGGTGCCCCTCAACATCAACCGCCACCACGCGCACTGCTCTTAAGCGGCTGAGGCCCGGGGCTCTGCCCCGGGCCTCGCATAGCCGTATCGAGTACCCCGCGTGGGGGCACCGTCCTACATCATGTCGGGCATGCCGCCGCCCATCGGAGCAGCCTGCTGCTTCTCCGGGGCCTCCGCCACGACAGCCTCGGTGGTGAGGATGTTCTTGGCGATCGATGCGGCGTTCTGCAGGGCGGAGCGCGTGACCATGGCCGGGTCGATGATGCCGGCCTTGACCATGTCCACGATCTCGCCCGTGTCGACATTCAGGCCGAACCCGGCCTTGGCGCCGCGGACGTCGTTCACGACGACGGAGCCTTCCAGGCCGGCGTTCTCGGCCAGCTGGCGAAGCGGCTCCTGAAGCGCGCGCTCGACGATCCGAGCACCCGTCTTCTCGTCGCCCTCGAGCTTCTCGGCCTCGACGGCCTTGATGGCGTGCAGCAGTGCCACGCCGCCCCCGGGGACGATGCCCTCCTCGAGCGCCGCACGGGTCGCCTGGAGGGCGTCCTCGACGCGGTGCTTCTTCTCCTTCATCTCGGTCTCGGTGGCAGCGCCAACCTTGACCACCGCGACGCCGCCGGCCAGCTTGGCCAGCCGCTCCTGCAGCTTCTCGCGGTCGAAGTCGGAGTCGGTGGTCTCGATCTCGGACTTGATCTGCTTGATCCGGCCCTTGATCGTCTCGCTCTCACCGGCGCCGTCGATGATCGTGGTGGAGTCCTTGTCCACCACGACCTTGCGGGCCTTGCCCAGCTGGGCGAGGGTCGTGTTCTCGAGCTTCAGACCCATCTCCTCGGTGATCACCTCGCCGCCCGAAAGGATGGCGATGTCCTCGAGCATCCGCTTGCGGCGATCGCCGAAGCCCGGCGCCTTGACGGCGACGGCGGTGAACGTGCCGCGGAGCTTGTTGACGACGACCGTCGCGAGCGACTCGCCCTCGACGTCCTCGGCAACGATCAGGAGCGGACGGCCGGCCTGGATCACCTGCTCGAGCACGGGCAGGAGGTCCTTCACGGCGCCGATCTTCTGGTTGGCGATGAGGATGTACGGGTCGTCGAGCACCGCCTCCATGCGCTCCGAGTCGGTGATCATGTACGGCGACAGGTAGCCCTTGTCGAACTGCATGCCCTCGGTGAACTCGAGCTCGAGGCCGAAGGTCTGGCCCTCCTCGACGTTCACGACGCCGTCCTTGCCGACCTTCTCGATCGCGTCGGCGATCACGTCGCCGATCTCACGGTCGCGGGCCGAGATGGTGGCGACCCGGGCGATGTCCTCCTTGCCCGAGATCTCCTTCGACTGCGACTTGATGTCGTCGACAACGGCGCCGACGGCGGCCTCGATGCCGCGCTTGAGCGCCATCGGGTTCGCGCCGGCCGAGACATTCTTCAGGCCCTCGTGCACGATGGCCTGGGCCAGCACGGTCGCGGTGGTGGTGCCGTCACCGGCGACGTCGTTGGTCGCCGTGGCGACCTCGCGGACAAGCTGCGCGCCCTGGTTCTCGAAGACGTCCTCGACCTCGATCTCCCGGGCAATGGTCACCCCGTCGTTCGTGATGGTCGGGGCGCCGAACTTCTTGTCGAGCACGACATAGCGGCCCTTGGGGCCGAGCGTCACCTTGACGGCGTCGGCCAGCGTGTCGACGCCGCGCTGCAACGAGCGGCGGGCGTCCTCACTGAACTTCAGTTCCTTGTGTGCCATTCAGTCCCTCCCCTACGCCTTCGCGGCGACCTTGCTGGTGGCGACCTTGGCGAGGATGTCGGACTCGCGCAGGATCAGGTACTCGTCACCGGAGACCTTGACCTCGGTGCCGCCGTACTTGGAAAAGATGACCTCGTCGCCCTTCTTGACGTCGAGCGGGACGAGCTTGCCGTCCTCGTACTTGCCGGGGCCCACAGCCAGCACCTTGCCGCGCTGGGGCTTCTCCTTGGCCGTATCGGGCAGAACGATGCCGCTGAACGTCGTCTCCTCCTCATCGAGGACCTCGACGATGACGCGGTCGCCCAGTGGCTTCAAGTCCATGCAACCCTCCAGGTCGATCGTGGTGACAATTCCGTTGGCACTCTGCCCATAAGAGTGCCGAACGTGA
>DATIDU010000172.1:0-3507 GCA_035456145.1 Gaiellales bacterium
CCGCGGCGGCCGGGTCGTGACCGCCCACGAGGACTACGTCGCCGACATCGCGGTGACCGGCGGAGCGATCGCCGCGATCGGATCGGGCCTGCGCGGCTCGCGCGAGGTCGACGCCTCCGGCAAGCTCGTGATCCCGGGGGCGATCGACGGTCACGTGCACATGCGCACCGAGCGGCCCGTCTCGGTCTACGACGACGACTGGGACAGCGGCACGATCGCCGCGGCGTTCGGCGGCGTCACCGCGATCGTCGACCAGGCCCAGGTCGAGCCGGGGACGCCGCTTCTGGAGGGTCTGCGCAGGCGGCGGCGGGAGGCGGACGGCGCCTGCGTCATCGACTATGGCCTGCACCTGAACCTGCGCGAGCCGGCGCTCGGCCGGGTCGCCGAGATCCCGCGGGCCATGGCGGAGGGCTGTCCGACGGTGAAGCTCTTCATGAGCTACGAGACCTACCGGCTCCCGGACGACATCCTCCTCCGTGCGATGCAGCGGGTCGCGGGCGAGGGCGGGATGGCGATCGTGCACGCCGAGAACGGGGCGATCGTGGCCGAGCTGACGCGCGAGCTGGTGGAGTCGGGGCGGATGTCGCCGGAGACGTTCCCCGGCATCAGCCCGCCGGTGATGGAGGGCGAGGCGGCGCACCGGGCGCTCGCGATCGCCCGGCTCGCCGGGTGCCCGCTTCTCATCTTCCATCTCACGACGGCCGACTCCGTGGCAGAGCTGCGCCGCGCCCGGGACGCCGGCCAGGCCGCGTTCGGCGAGGCGCTCCTGCACCACCTGCTCCTCGGGGATGAGCTTTACGCCGATCCCGACCTCGCGCCCCAGTTCATGGGGACGCCGCCGCTTCGGCCGCGCGAGCATCGCGACGCGCTCTGGGCCGCTCTCGCCGACCGGACGATCGACGTCGTCTCGACCGACCACGGCCCGCGCCGACGGATCGCCGACGAGACCGGGACCCTCCGCCACCGGCCGGGGACGAGCGGCGTCGAGGTGCGGCTGGCGCTCATGCACTCCGAGGGCGTCGTCTCGGGGCGTATCGACCTTCCAAGGTGGGTGGAGGTGTGCTGCATCGCTCCCGCCCACCTGCACGGGCTCGCGCAGAAGGGCCGGCTCGCGCCGGGGTGCGACGCCGACATCGTGCTCTTCGACCCGGCGGCGGAGTGGACGCTGACCGCGGCCGCACTGCACTCGGACATCGACCACGCGACCTATCAGGGTCTGCGGGTGCGCGGCCGGCCGGTCGCGACGATCGCGCGCGGCGAGGTCGTCGTCGCGGACGGCGAGCTCCGCGCGGAGCCGGGCCGCGGCCAATTCATCCGCCGCGAGCATCCCGGGCGCGGCTGACATACTGGGTGCCTTGGACGAGCTCCTGATCGAAGGCGCCGCCGTGCTTCCCTCGGCCGACGCCGAGTGGCTCGAGTCGGCGGCCATCCTGGTGCGCGACGGGCTGGTCGCCGAGGTCGGGGATGCCGACGAACTCCGCCGCCGGCATCCGCAGGTCGACCGGGCGGGTGGCTCCGGCCACCTCGTCGTCCCGGGCCTCGTGAACTCCCACCAGCACGCCGAGGGCGTGTCGACCACGCAGCTGGGCTTCGCGGACGAGCCGTTCGAGCCGTGGATGGTGCGGATGCACTCGCTGCCCACGGTCGAGCCCTACCTGACGACGCTCTACAAGTCGATGCTCATGCTGACGAGCGGCGTGACGACCCACGTCCACAGCCACTTCCCGGCGAAGGGCGGCTACGACGGGTCGGATGCGTACCTGGCCGAGCTCGAGCGCTCCGTGGAGGCCCACAGGGTCGCGGGCCTCCGGACGGCGTTCGCGCCGTACTGGCGCGACCGGGCCCGGTTCGCCTACGACGACGACGAGCGGTTCCTGGCCGGGCTGCCGGATGACCTGGCCGGCGAGGTGCGCGGCTTCGCGGGCGAGCCGATCTCGAACGACGTCTACATCGATGCGATCGGCGAGCTCTCCCGGCGCCTCGCCGGCGACCCGCTGGTCAGCGTCCAGCTCTCGATCGCCGCGCCGCAGTGGGCCTCGGACGACCTGCTCGACGCCGTCGGCGCGGCGGCCGCCGCCCTTCGGCTTCAGATCCACATGCATGCCCTCGAGAGCCGCCGCCAGCGCGAGTGGGGCGATGCCGTGCACGGCGGCCGCGAGCTCCACCACCTGGCCGAGCGCGGCGTCCTCGGGGAGCGCACGACGATCGCCCACGGCGTCTACTTGCGCGACGCCGACATCGATCTCCTGGCCGAGCGGCGGGCGATGGTGGCGCACAACTGCTCGTCCAACCTGCGCCTGGCGTGCGGCATCGCCCCTGTGCGGAGGCTGGTCGCGCGCGGCGTCACCGTCGGGCTCGGCTCCGACGACATGGCGATGGCCGACGACGAAGACATGCTGTCAGAGGTGCGGACGGCTCACATCGCCCAGCGGATCTGGGACGGCCCGGAGCCGGCGCTCGGCGTGCGCGACGTGCTCGGCCTCATGTGGGAGGGCGGCGCACGGATCGCCGGACTCGCGGGAGCGGTGGGGCGGCTTGAGCCGGGCTATCACGCCGACGCGGTGACGCTCGAGCTGGCCGGGCTGCGCGGCGTCTACACGTCGCCGCGCCTCGCGCTCGAGGACCTGCTCGTGAGCCGCGGCGGGCGCGCGCACGTGCGCGACGTCGTGGTCGGCGGCCGCGTGCTCGTGCGCGACGGCACCCCGGTCGACGTCGACATGGACGCTCTGGCAGCGGAGGTGGCCGAGGCGGCGCGGGCGGCCGAAGCAGGCCGCGACCCGAGATGGGCGGAGCTGCTGGAGCGCCTGCGGCCGTGGGCGCTCAAGCATCCGCCGGCTTTCTAGGGACACGACTTACAAAGCGCTGTCCGCGTCGCTCAGGCGTTCGATCAGGGGCACGTCCTCATTGACCCCGACGACGAACTGGAAGTCACGGCTCCCGATGGGCGGCTGGTCGGGCGCGTCCCGGGTTCCTCGGTAGAACGCGACTGATGCGTCACGGAGGAGCCGGCCGTACGCATACCGGCCGGTAGGGAGCGCCGGCTGTATCACGTCGCCGACTCTTGGCCGGCGCTGTCGCAAGAGCCCCCTTCGCCACCTCTACCGCACCGACACCTCGTCACCGACCTCCGCGGCGCGGCGCTCGACGAACTCGACGAGCTCCTCCTCGACGGCCTCGTCGAGCGGCGGCCGCTCGTACTCGTCGAGCATCGCCCGCCAGCGCCGCGATGCGCGCGCCGCGTGGTCGAGCGACCCGTTCCTTGTCCAGCGGTCGAAGTTCTCGGTTGAGGCAACGGTCGGCCGCCAGAAGCAGTCTCGGAAGCGCTCGAGCGTGTGCTGGGCTCCGAAGAAGTGACCACCCTGGCCGACCTCGACGTGGGCGTCGAATGCGAGGCTGGCGTCGTCGACCTCGAGGGGCGAGAACTGGCGCTGGAGCAGGTCGAGCACCTCGCAGTCGGCCGCGACCTTCTCGAACGAGGTGACGAGCCCGCCCTCGAGCCACCCCGCC
>DATIDU010000173.1:0-7901 GCA_035456145.1 Gaiellales bacterium
CAGCGAGCGTCTCCCCGTACCGGCAGACCGCCGCCTTGCTCGCGGGATACGAGGTGTGCGCCTCGCGCCCAGGCGGAAGGTACGCGGCGCCGCTGCCGGTGATGACGATCCGGCCCGTGCCGCGCTCGAGCATCCCGGGGATCACGGCGCGGCAGCAGAGGTGGACGCCGAGCACGTTGATCTCGAGCACCCGCCACCAGTCGTCGGGCTCGATCTCCCACGTGGGGCCGTCCTGGGAGGCGACGCCCGCATTGGCGACGAGCAGGTCGATCGGCTCCGCGTCCGCCACGGCGCGGTCGACAGCCTCGCGGTCGGTGACGTCGAGCACGACGGCGCGACCGCCGACCTCCGCCGCGACCGTCTCGACCTGCCCGGACGTGCGCGCGGCGACGACGACGTCCCAGCCGTCCTCGGCGAGCCGGCGGGCGATGTTCGCCCCGATCCCCCGCCCTCCACCTGTGACGAACGCGATCACGCCGAGAACCGTAGCGCCGCGGTCATGATTCAGCGTTGTGGCGAAGCTCGACAAGGCACGCTGGTGGGCGATCCGCCCGGCCCAGAACATGAAGCCGGCGACCTACCGCTGCCCGCTGTGCGGCTACCACCTGCCCGCGATGACGAGCCACATGCTGATCGCGCCCGAGGGTGATGCGAGCCGACGGCGCCACGCGCACACGGAGTGCGTCCAGGCGGCGCGCCAGGCCGGCCGCCTGCCGCTCTACGACGAGTGGCGCAAGACGCAGCCGCGGGAGCCCTCGCTTCTGCGGCGGGTGTTTCGGCGCGGGTCCTCAGGCTGATCCCGCCGCCCTGATCCGCTCGGCCCGCTCTTCCAGGAGCTCCTTGGCCACGGCGTGGATCGTGCCCGCGATCGGGATCGCGAGCAGCGCACCCACGAGGCCCAGCACCGCTCCGCCACACAGCACGGCGATCAGCACGATGAGCGACGGGATCTGCACCGTGCGGCCGTAGATCAGGGGCTGGAGCACGTGATTCTCGACCTGCTGGTAGACCATCACGATCACGAACATTGCGATCCCTGCGGTCGTGTCCACGAAGATGAATGCCGCGGCGATGACAACGATCGAGCCGATGGTTGCTCCGACCAGCGGAATCACGTCGAACACCGCCATGAACACCCCGAAGGCGAGTGAGTAGGGCACGTCGAGGACGTAGAGCGCGAGCGTCGTCACCGCGCCGCAGATCACCGAGATCACCAGATTCCCGGCGACGTAGCCGCCGACGTTTCGGTTCATGTGGTGGGCGGCGGCCACGATTCTGGGCCGGCGTTCGGGCGAGATCTGCCCGAGCGTTACGCGCGCGATCCCCGGAAGCTCATAGAGCAGGAAGAGGGTCAGGAAGAAGATCGTCGAGACGGCGACGGCGCCACCCAGCACCGTGCCGGCGGCGCCAAACACGACGCCCGGAAGCGAGTCCAGATGCTGCTTGGCGTGTTCGGCGATGTGGTAGCGGTTGTCGAGGCGTTTGATCGTGCTGTCCTGGCGGGCGTCGGAGATCGCCTGCGGAACCGCCGTGGTCAGCGAGTCGACCTGGGACACAAACGGCATCACGAGCGCCGCCACGACGGCGAGGAACGCGACCGCCGATGCCAGCACCACGAGCGTTGCGGCAGCACGGCGACCGAGGCGCGGCGCGAGCCGCTCGACGAGCGGGTTGAGGGCAATCGCGAGGAACGCCGCGGCGAGGATCCAGACGACCACGTCCTGGACCTGCGCCGCGATGTTGGCGACGAACGCTAGGATCAGAAGGCCTACGACGATCTTCGCGACCGCCCCCGCGCTGATGTCGAACGTCACGGTGCGGCGAATCGCAGGGGTGTCGCCGCGGCGGCCGACCTCCGGCTCCAGCTCCTCGATCATGTCTTCCGACACCCGGGTCATGAAAGCCCACCGGCTTCCAGCGCGACGCCGCGGCTGCGCCAGGTCAGCCCCAGCACCGCGCCGAGGATCAGTGTGGGAAGCACGGTGAGCGCCCGGTAGAGGAGCACCGCCGCCACCGCCTCGGCGTTGTGTGCGCCGAATCCGACGAGCGCGCTCGAGAGGCCGAGCTCGACGATCCCCACGCCGCCCGGCGTGACGGGGACGGCGGAGAGGAGCCGGATCAGCCCCCAGGCGGCGAGGGCCTCCACCCACCCGACCTCATCGGCCCCCACGCCGGTCGCCCGCAGCGCGACCATGAGGACTGCGAAGACCGTGAGGTGCCCCAGGATCAGCGAGCCGGCGAGCGCCGGCCAGCGCCGGGCGACGAGGTCGATGGTCTCGCGGCGGAACTGGACGAGGCCCTCGCCCCATCCCTCCCTCGAGATGACCGCGAGCGCCAGCACGCCACCGCCGACGCGTCGGCCGGGGGATCCGGGACGGGCGGCCTCGTGGACGGCTGGCGCTGTCTGGCTCATCATGGCGTCATTCCCGCGAGGACGATGCGCGAATCCGGGAGCCGCACGGGGGCCGGGAATCAATCGTCTACTCTGGCGGGACACCGCCCCGGGAAGTCGAGCAGGTCCCACCCTTCGGACTCCGTCCCTCCCGGCGGAGCCTCCCGATGACGAACCCGTTCGACCCCGACGACTATCCCCTGCGCCCGACCGTCCGCCGGTTGTCCCACCTGTGGTGGGGCGAGCGCCGCCTCGTGGTCCTCGGCCTGGTGTGCGCGCTCGCGTACACCACGCTCACCCTGACCGTCTCGATCGTGCTCCAGCGGGCGATCGACAACGCGATCGTGCCGAACGACGTCGGGAAGCTGTGGCCCTACGTGCTCGCCATCCTCGGCCTCGCCCTGGCGCGCTTCTGGATCAACTTCACCCGCCGCTACGCCACCGCACGGATCGGCGTCCGGCTTGAGGCACGCCTACGGGAGATGCTGTACGAGGGCTACTTGGGCTTCCCGCGCGCGTTCTATGACCTGCACCCGACCGGCCAGGTCGTGTCGCGGGCAACGAACGACCTCTTCCCGATCCGCTACTTCATCGGCTGGGGCGTCGTCCAGGGATTCCAGAGCGCGATGATGATCATCGGCGGCGTGATCGTGCTCGCGCTCGTGAACCCGCGCCTCACGCTCTACTCGGCGGTGGCGACGCCGCTGATCGGCTTCGTCGCCTGGCGGTTCGCCCACCTCGTGATGCCGATCTCCCGCCGCGTCCAGGCGGCGAAGGGCGACGTCACCGAGGCCGCCGACGAGGCGGTCGTCGGCATCGAGATGGTGCAGGCGTTCGGGCGCGAGGACGACGTGCGCGAGCGGTTCGGCGCCAAGGCGGCCTCGGTGCGCAACATCGTCGTGCAGCAGGCGGGCGTCGAGGCCAAGCACCTGCCGGCGCTCTTCTACCTGCCCACGCTGTCGATCGCCGCCGTCGTCTTCTTCGGCGGGCGCGACGTCATCGATGGGAATCTCACCATCGGCCAGTTCGTCCTCTTCAACACCATCCTCCTCCAGCTGACCTGGCCGCTCGAGGCGCTCGGCTGGATCCTGAACCTGGCCCAGCGCGCGCTCGCGTCGGCGGGACGCACGTTCGCCTGGCTGGAGCTCGTGCAGCGGCTGCCCGAGCCAGAGAACCCGCGGCCGCTCCCGGCGGGCCCGCTCTCGGTCGCGTTCGAGCGCGTCCAGTTCGCCTACCCGGGCGAGGAGGAGGTGCTGACCGGCGTCGACCTCGCACTCTCGCCCGGCGAGATCGTGGCCGTGTGCGGCGGGACCGGCGCCGGCAAGAGCACGCTCCTCAACCTGCTGCCCCGCTTCTACGACCCGACCGCCGGGCGCGTGCTCCTGGGCGGGGTCGACCTGCGTGACGTCCCCCTCGCCGAGGTGCGCGCGAACGTCGCCGTGATCACGCAGCGGCCGATCCTCTTCTCGATCACCCTCCGCGAGAATCTGATCGCCGGCCGTCCCGACGCGCCCTGGGACGAGGTCGAGGCGATGTGCGAGGCCGCCGGCGTCGCCGACTTCGTGCCCGACCTCCCGACCGGGTACGACACGCTGATCGGCGAGCGCGGCGTGAACCTCTCGGGCGGCCAGCGCCAGCGGGTGGCGCTCGCCCGCGCCCTGATCGCGGGCACCCGCGTGATCGTCCTGGACGACCCGCTCTCGGCGGTGGACACGCACACGGAGCATGACCTCGTCGGACGGCTCCGCCCCGTGCTCGAAGGCCGCACGGTCATCGTGGCCGCCCAGCGCCTCTCCACCCTCGCCCTGGCCGACCGGGCAGCGGTGCTCGACGACGGGCGGGTGGTCGAGGACGGCCGCCCGGCCGACCTGCTCGAGCAGCGCGCCGTGTTCGCCGGCCTCTTCGGAGACGAGATCGGTGTCGCATAGGCGCACCGGCCTCACGCGACTCAGCCGGTACCTGACCGGACGCTGGGCGCTCGTTGCCGGCCTGGTCGCGGTCGCCACCGTGAGCGCCGCCGCGCAGTCCGGCGGCTGGCTGCTCGTCCGGGCGGCGATCGACGACGGCATCGCCAAGGGCGATGAGCACACGCTGACGGTCGTCGTCGTTCTCTACCTGGCGGTGAACGCGGTGGGCTGGGCCTGCCAGCTGATCCTCATCCGCGGGCTTGCGGTGATCGGCCAGGGGATCGTGCTCGGGCTGCGCCGCGATCTCTTCGACCACCTGACCTCGCTCTCGCTGCGCTACTTCTCCGAGCAGCGGGCGGGCTGGATCATCGCCCGCGTGACGAGTGACGTGGACGCCATCTCCGACGCGCTCTCCCAGGGCCTTCCGACCCTGGTCTCGAACGTCGTCCTCCTGCCGACGACGGTGATCGTGCTCTTCATCGTCGACTGGCGGCTGGGCCTCGTGGCGATGGTGATCCTGCCGCCCGCGCTCGTGCTCTCGCGCTGGTTCCAGCGCAAGTCGGCCGTCGCCCAGCTCGACGTGCGAAACCGCATCGCCGCCGTCACGGCGCAGGTGGCCGAGTCGGTGGCGGGGATGGCGATCGTGCAGGCGTTCAACCGCGAGCGCCAGTTCCAGGCGCAGTTCGACGAGCTGAACCGCGAGAACCGCGCGTCCAACGTCTACGCCCAGCAGCTCTTCTCGGTGTTCTTCCCGTCGATCGAGCTCCTGGGGGCGATCTCGACCTGCGCCGTGCTCGTCGTCGGGTCGCGGTTCCTCTCGGAGGGCACGCTGACGATCGGCACGCTGATCACGGCCATCTACCTGCTCCAGCTGGTGTTCCAGCCGCTCCAGGAGCTCTCGGACGTGTACGGCCAGCTCCAGTCGGCGGCCGCGGCGATGGTCAAGATCACGTCGGTGCTCGACGCGGAGCCCGACATCGGCGATCGCCCCGGCGCGGTGCCGATGCCGCCGATCTCCGGCACCGTCGATCTCGACGCGGTCAGCTTCGCCTACGGCGAGACCGACGTGCTGCACGAGGTCTCGATCCACGTCCCGCCCGGCGGGTGCATCGCGCTCGTCGGCCAGACGGGCGGCGGCAAGTCGACGCTGGCCAAGCTGATCGCGCGCTTCTACGACCCGCGCACCGGGAGCGTGTCGGTCGACGGCACCGACCTGCGCGGCGTTCGGCTGGGCAGCTACCGCCGCCAGCTCGGGGTCGTGCTCCAGGATCCGTTCCTTTTCTCGGGCACCATCGCCGACAACCTCCGCTTCGCGCGGCCGGAGGCGAGCGACCACGACGTCCGCGAGACGGCCGCCGCGATCGGCCTCGACCGGCTCGTTGCCCGCCTGCACGGAGGGCTCGACCACGAGGTGCGTGAGGGCGGCTCCGGCCTCTCGGCGGGGGAGCGGCAGCTGATCTCGATCGCGCGTGCGCTTCTCGCCGATCCGCGCATCCTGATCCTCGACGAGGCCACGTCGAACATCGACCGGCCGACCGAGGTGCTCATCGAGCGGGCGCTCGACCGGCTCCTGCGCGGACGCAGCTCGGTCATCATCGCCCATCGCCTGGCCACCGTCCGCCGCGCCGACGAGGTGCTCGTCGTCGAGCGGGGCCGGATCGTCCAGCGCGGGGCCGCGTCCGACCTGCTCGCGGTCGACGGGCCGTTCCGGCGGCTGGCGGGGAGCAGGGACCTGCCGGGCCGCGCGGTCCGGGAGGCGGGGCGGCGCCCGCCGCCGGCCGTCCCGGCCCGACCGTGTCCCTAGCGAATCACCGAGGCGATCTGGCTCTGGGTCAGCGCGGTGTCGTAGACGAGGAACCGCGACATCGTGCCGTTGAAGAACGCCTCGGCATCCTCGTTCCTGCCTGTCCCGCCCGGGGCGTGACCCTTCCGGTGCTTCGCGCCGACGACCAGGTTCTCGTCGATCCCGGTGATGGTCGCGCCCGTGTTCAGCGTGCCTGTCTGGGCGACGCTCCTGTCGAGGGCGAGATGGGTGCCGTCGCCGCGGGCGACATAGGTGCGCAGGTGCGCGCCGTCATAGGTCGCGACCGCCCACGTGAGGATGTGGTTCGCGATGACCCGGTTGCCGGTGAACGTATCGGCGGCGCGGCCGTTGAAGAAGCCGCCCACGCGGAGCCGGTACCTCGGGGTCGTGTCCTCGCGGACGTTGAACCAGAAGCTCCCCGCCTTCTCCATGAACTCGTAGCGCTGGTGCGCGGGGTCGGTGTCGACCGACTCGTTCAGCGTGAACTTGACGAGGATGGAGAAGTGGTTCACGTCGAGACCGCCCATCCGGTTCGGGATCTCGATCCGCTGCTTCTGGCGGCCGGCGAAGACGACGGCGGTCGCGCCTCGAGAATCCGTCTTCGTGGTCGGGCTCCAGCTCGTCTCCGACCCGACGGGCCCCTTCTTCCCCGCACCGCCGTTTCCGTTCCCGGACGCATCCGGCACGGTGGAGCCGGAGATGTTCGCGAAGTTGAGGTTGATGATCGGCCGCGGCCCGGTGGCGCCGACGGTGTTCGACCGCAGGCCCGACGCGCTTGCCGGCGCGACAAGCACCATGCAGGCCGCAACGACCGCGATGACTCGTCTCACTCGTTCCCTGCCCGGATCGTGGACGTTCCTCGTAACGATCGTAGCACTCGCCTGCTGCCACTAGGCTGGCGGGATGCGCACCTCCCTCGCGCCGCTCGGGCAGCGGAACTTCCGGCTGCTCTTCGGCGCCCAGGCGGTCTGGCTCCTGGGCTCGTGGATGACGCCGGTCGCGCTGGCCTTCGCGGTGCTGAGCCTGACCGACTCGCCGGCCGCGCTCGGCCTCGTGCTCGGCGCCGAGGCGGTGCCGCTCGCGCTGCTTCTGCTCGTGGGCGGCGTCTGGGCCGACCGCCTGCCGCGCGTGCGCGTCATGGTGACGGCCGATCTCGTGAGCGCCGTCTCGCAGGGCACGACCGCCGTCCTGCTCATCGCCGGCTCTGCGGAGGTCTGGCAGCTGGCCGTGCTGGCCGCTGTCGGCGGCGCCGCCGACGCCTTTCACACGCCGGCCTGGTCGGGCCTCTTGCCCGAGACGGTGCCGCCGCCGATGCTGCAGCGCGCCAACGCCCTGCGGCATCTCGAGTCAAACGCCGCCCGGGTGGCCGGGCCGTTGCTCGCGGGCGTCATCATCGCGGCCGTCGGCGCGGGCTGGGCGATCGCCGCCGATGCGCTCTCGTTCCTGCTGGCGGCGGTCATCCTGGTCGGCATCGACGTACCGGCCCGGGCCGTCGCCGGGACCGCGACCCGCTTCGTGGACGACCTGCGGGACGGCTGGCGCGCGGTACGGTCGCAGTCGTGGCTGATCGTGATGATGATCGACACCGCGCTCTGGATGCTCGTGATCTACGCCCCGTACGCGGTGCTCGGCCCGGTCGTCTGCGACCGCCAGCTCGACGGCGCGAGCTCGTGGGCGCTGATCTCGGCCGGCTACGGCCTCGGCAGTGTCGGCGGCGGCGTGCTCGGCCTGCGCTTGTACCCGCGCCGGCCGCTCCTGGTCGCCGTCGTCATCAACGCCGTCTTCCTGCCGCTCCTGG
>DATIDU010000174.1:0-9794 GCA_035456145.1 Gaiellales bacterium
TCCCCGTTCGGGGAGCGCGAGTTCGAGTCTCGCCCCGGGCACTGGAACACGGGCGACACGCGGCGACGGAGGCGAAACGTGTCCGAGTTCACACGTTGCGGCTCGGCGTCCTCCGAATCTCGCAAACAGCGTGGCAGACGATCCTGGCCGAGCGGTCGACGACACCGGCCGCGATACGCTCGTTACCGTCGAAAAGGAGGCGTGAGATGGCGGACCAGGTTCGCACGATCAGGTGTTCGGCTTGTGGCCACGACTACGAGATCACACGGGTGATGACGTTCGACGGCACCTCTCGCAGGCTCGATGACCCGTCGCTGTGGGCGACCGCTTACTGCCCGAGCTGCGGGCAGCCAGCACAGGTACTTCAGCAAGAAGTAGGTGGCGATGCAGACCGGTAGCGTTCTCCGATCAGGCACCGAGCGAAGACGCCACCAGTGACTGAGAAGGGAGGCGACGATGTCCGCGACTCAGGTTCCCGAGATCCCGCGCCCGATCAGCGCAGGCGCGGAGATGGCGGCGCTGCGCCGCTTCTTCCGCGACTGCCGCTGGAAAGGGACGATCGTGGAGGGAGGCATGGGGCCGGGCACGCCGGAGATGACGGCCGAGGGCCGCGGCGTGCATACGCCGATCCAGGACGGCCTCTGGATCGTCGGCGACTACGAGCAGGACCAGTTCCTGCTCGACGGGACGTTCGTGCTCAAGTGGCAGCTGCACTGGGTGGTGGGCTGGGACCCGGACGCCGGTGAGTACCGCGGCACCCACGCCGACAACTATGGCCATGCCGGCGTCATGAGTGGACGCCTCGACGGTGACATCCTCACCTTCGAGACGATGACCGACGGCCCTGTTCGACAGCGCATGACCTGGAACCTCACCGATCCTGCCGTCATGAGGTGGCGCAACGAGATCTCCGTGAACGGCTCGCCGTTCTCGCTCGTCGAGGAGTACGAGTTGCGATAGCCCCTTGGGGCATCCGGCCGGCGACGCCGGCGGGTGCCCCGTGCCGGCCTCACTCGCAGCCCGACGTCACCTCGCCGCCCGTGCAGGTGTCGGTGCCCTTCCCGCCGCTCAGCGTGTCGTGCCCGCGGCTGCCGGCGAGGGTGTCGTTTCCAGCCTTGCCGAGGATGAGGTCGCCCCCCGGCCCGCCTCGCAGGCGGTTCGCATGCTGATCGCCCACGAGATGGTCCGGCCTATCGCCTCCGGTGACGTTCTCGACACCCGCCACCGACGAGCGGCGCTTCGAAACGTCCGCGAACCCCTCGAGGAGATGGACGTCCACCGCCGTCGTGAATCCGAAGAACGAGAGGAGGTCGATGCCGGCTCCGCCCTGATACCGCTCGCGGTTCCCGCCGGCCTCCAGGATGTCGTCTCCGGCGCCGCCGCGCAGGACGTCGCGTCCGCTACCGCCCTGCACCACGTCGCGGCCCGGCCCGCCGGACACGTCGTCATCGCCCGGGCCGCCGCCGAACCTGCCACCGCCGAGCACGTCCTTACCCCGGTTGCCCTCGATCCGGTCGTTCCCGAGCCCTCCCAGGACGGCGTCCCTGCCGGCGCCACCGAACACGACGTCGTTGCCGCCGCCCGGGCAGATCACGTCATTGCCGCCGAGGCCGCGGATCACGTCGTTCCCGCCCCGGCCGGCGATCACGTCGCGGCCCGCACTCCCGACGAGGACATCGTTCCTCGGCCCGCCGACGATCGTCGGAGTGTGGCCGCCGCACTTGCCGACACCCGCTGCAGCAGGCGCCGCTGCCCAGGCGCCGCAGAGGACGAGCGCACTGAGAACCACCCCTGCCCGAATCCCCGCCTTGCGCATGCCAGCCCTCCTGGGATCGCCGTCAACGGGATGGTCTCAGAGCGAGGGCTCGGCGACAACCCCGCGGCCTCGGGAGCCGGGGCTCATTCCGGCGATGGGTCCCCGTCGTCCGCGCCGCCCTCGCCCTCGCCCGGCGGCTCGGCGGCCGGCGAGTCTGACCCGTAGTCGGCCTCAAGCTCCTCGGAGAGCTCGGGCGACCCGGTCGGCGGCTGGAAGTCCCCCGGCCCGTGGCCGGTGCCGGCGATCTTCGGTCCACGCGATGTCAGCTTGTCCATGAGGCGGTCGATCCATGCCATGGCCGGGAGTCTACGCGACGCGCGTCAGGCGCCTCAGCGCGGGTCGTCTCGGTCGATGTTCCAGTGCCGAGCGGCTGAGACCAGCCACCCGCCGTCGCTCGTGGTGGTCATCGAGAGGCGGCTGACGGCGCGCTGGCCGCCCTCGTGGTCGCTGTAGAGGATGTCGACCACCAGGCGCTCGCCGGCGGCGATCGCGTCGGCCGCGTGCCGGAACTCCTCGGACTCGGGATCGCGGAAGACCCCCTGCCAGAAGCCCATGTCGCCCGCCGGCACGTAGATGTCGCGGGTCAGGCGATGGAACTCGTGAAGCGGCGGAGGCGGGCCGGCGCCCGGCTCGGGCTGGAGCGAGAAGCGCCAGCTGTGCAGGACGGCGATCCCCGCGCCGACATTCCGCACCGACATCGCCAGGTAGACGGCCTCGGGCGCCACCTCGGCGGCGCCCCGGCCCCCGTCCACGCGCAGGAGCCGGCCGTCGACGAACCCCACCTTCTGGGGCGAATCGTCCAGGCGCGACGGCACGAGGAGCGGGCGCAGGCCCTCCATCAGGGCGCGCTCGGCGACCCGCGCAGACCGGTTCGAGGACCGCACCGCCGAGAACGTGGCGACGGCCAGGACGAGAGTGCCTCCGGCGGTCGCCATCGAGGAGATCGTCACCCAGTCCGCCACGCGGATCGAGTCTACTGGCCGCCCGTGACGTGTGGCAGGCCTCGGGCCGGGGAATCACAAGGCACGATGCCCAGGGTGAGACTCACGGCGGCCGGCCGGGGCGTCGGCGCGTCCGACGAGGACGCCGGCTTCTCCGAGATGCTCCGTGTCGAGATCGCCCAGGTCGCACCGGCGGCGCGACCCGAGATCCAGGTCGGGCCCGACGACGCCGTGTCCGTGAGCGTGGAGCTCGACCGCGCCGACCAAGCCGGCGTCGGCGACGTGCTCGAGCGGCTGCTCCAGGAGCCCCGCATCGAGAGCTCGGTGCTGGACGAGCCCGAGACCGCCGACGGCATCTGACGCACCCGGGACATGCGGCGGACCACTTGAAGATCGACGGTGGCCGGGCTCACCGACATGCCCCGGGCCGCGTAGCCGAGCCGCTCGACCGGACGAGGCCGGTATGCTCGGGAGGCTGTGGATCGCGAGGCACTTCGGCGAGAGCGGCTGGTGAAGAACGAGCAGGCGGCACGGGCCTACAACAACCGCCGGCTTCGATTCGAACTGGACGACGGAGGCGACGACGACGAGGCCGTGCCGTTCCTGTGCGAGTGCGGCGACTCGGGCTGCGCCGAGGCGATGGAGATGACCGCGGACGCCTTCATGTCGATCCACTCCGCACCGAACCGGTTCGCCGTCCTGCCCGGTCACGTGCTCGGCGACGTCGAGTGGGTCGTCGAGACGGACGATCGGTACTGGGTGGTCGAGAAGCGGCCCTCCGCGATGGCGTCAAGCGAATAGCGCGCGACGAGCTTCCCGTTTCCGGGCCCGCCGCCGGGGGAACGTCGATGGTGGTGGGTACCCGGGCCCCTTCTCTCGCCGCGCGCCTGCCGGGCGAGCCGGCGAGCGTTCCGCGCGCCCGTCACCTCGTCCGCGACTTCCTCGTCCGCGCGCGCCACGACCCGGCCGCGCACCCAGGCGTCTTCCTGTCGGTCTCCGAGGCGTGCACGAACGCGGTCGTCCACGCCTATCCCGAAAGCCCCGGCAGGGTCGACCTGGGTGCCCGCCTCGACGGTTCGCGGCTACGGGTGACGGTACGCGACTTCGGCGTCGGACCGGCGGCGGCAACCCGCCGTCCTGGGCAGGGCTACGGCATGCTCCTCATCCAGGCCCACGTTGTCGACCTCCACGTTCGCGCCTGCGACCCCGGCACGGAGGTCACGATGACGTTCGACCTGTCGGCGGGGTAGCCGCCGCTTCCCCCGCTACGGCGCCGAGTCGATCATCGCCAGCGGCAACGGGATCGCCGCGGCGCAGTTCTGGCGCGCCGTGGTCGTCTGGCCGCGGTACATCGACGCGTTGTCGAACACGCTGCACGACCCGCCGACGGCCTCGATGAGGGAGCGCGCCGTCGAGGAGTGGTCGTAGATGTGGGTGCGATCGGTGCAGCCCGTGGCGGGCATCGGGTCGCAGCCCGGGGCATCGAGGACGCCGGCGTTCCCGCCGCCCCCGACCCCGGGAACGATCGCGGTGAACATCGGCGCGACCGTGCCGGCTCCGTCGTCGGTGTGGTTCTCGTCGAAGGTGACGATGACGACGCCGTTTCGGCCCACGTCACGGCGGAGGCCGTCGAGGTTGAGCTCCAGCCAGTGGTCGAGCCCCTGGAGGCCGCCGCGCGGGTCGGTGTCGGTCCCGAGACAGTTCGAGTTGGAGTCATGGCCGGTGTGGCACATGCCCGGCACCACGAACGTCAACTGCCCGAAGGTCTCGTTCCCGGAGAAGTTCCGCACGACCTGGGTCGTCGCGTTTGGGACGTTGTTCGGAAAGTCGCGCACGTGCTGCCGGCAGGCCGCGTCGGTCGGTGCGACCGGTGGGCTCAAGTCCTCGGCTCCGCCCGGCCCGTCGTTCACGACCAGCGCGTCGGGCGACTGGCTCCAGGTCAGAAGCAGCGGGCTGTGCTTGCGCGCGTAGAAGCTCGACTGGTCCGGTGATCCCGTGGGCAGATCGGAGAACTGCCGCGTCGAGCAGTGCGTGGAGTCGCCCAGGTAGTCCTCCTGGTAGACGTCGAAGCTGACCGAGTTCGCCTCCATGTAGCCGAACAGGTCGTACACGGGCCCGGTCGTGTCGTTGTGGCCGGGGGCGTACCCGACGATGCCGCCCTCCGGCTTGCCGTCGTTCAGGCCGTCCGGGAAGTTGTGGTCTCGCACGTTCGCGTCGGTCGCCTCGACCATCCACGCATACTCGGGCGCCGACGCCCCCGTCCGGAAGCCGCGCTGGTTTCGGTAGGACTGGAACATCCCCGACGTGCACGCCCGCGTCCCCGATCCCGCAGGCTCGCCCGCCGGATGGTCGCACCCCGCCGGGCTCGGCACGAGCGAGAGCGACTCGGGGATGACGACGTTGTTGATGTACGGCGCCCCCGGGTTTCCGACCACGTAGCTCGGGCTGGACGGATCGACACTCGCGTCGTAGTCCTTGTTCTCGAACACGACGATGGCGACGCGCTGGGGAGTGATGGACGTCCCGCCGGCCGTCGCCGCCGGACCGAGCAGCGAGACCACGCCCAGCACGGCCAGAAGGATCGCGCGCGCGGTCCATCGTGCTTGTCCAGTGGCGTGCCCATCCACCATAGCGAGATACACGATACACAACATGGGCGACGTTGCGCCAACGGACGCCGCGGCTATCATCGCGCCGGTCCCCGTGCCCCTGTTCAAGCGCCCCGACCGGTTTATGCTGAAGCCCCGCCGCTCGCAGCCCGTGGTGGCGCCCGGCGACCGGGTGCGCGTCGTCGCCGGCTACAGCCCGCAGCTCGGCCAGACCGGGACCGTCGTGCGCGTGGCCGGCCGCAGCGTCCAGGTCGAGCTCGACGAGCCGTTCGCGGTCGCGGGCATGAGCCAGCGCCTTTTCTACAGCTACTCCGGCGAGCTTGAGACGATCCCGCGCGTGGGCCGCATGGGCGCCGAGGATCTCTTCGCAGACGACGAGGAGTAGCTACTCGCCGGGCGCGAACTTGTACGACTTCGCCGGCTTGAAGCCCTTCGGCGGCGTCCCCTCGAGCAGAGTGATCGCCATGTGCGACTGGAGCACGAGCTGGCCGTACGCCGTCGACGGCTTGCCGTTCACCCACATCTTCACGCCGCCGCAGTAGCCACCGATGCACTTCGAGCTCAGGTAGACGCCCCACATGTCGAAGACGTCGGCGAGGCTCGCCCGGAACGCCGTGTCGCCGGACTCGATGTGGACGACGCCCGTGTCGTCGTGGGTGTGCACCTCCGAGAACGTGCCGGTTGCGGAGTCGAGCCCGATCTGGGCGGGGATCGGCACGTCGTGGCCGTCCGCCACGAGCTGGATGTGCACGTGGTAGTGGTTGACCGACGCGGCCTCCTGCGTCGGCGTCAGGCCGAGGGCCGACATCGCGCCCGCAAGGTCTGTGTAGTTCACCGGCCAGGTGCCCGCCGAGATGAAGTCGATCTGGTCGTGGCTCAGGCGCGACGTGACGACCGCCGCGTTCGGGTCGCCGCTCCCGCTTGAGCCGCCCCCTCCTCCGCGCGCGACGATCGCGACGCCGATGATCACCGCCGCGGCGACGACCGACCCGGCGACGAGCCAGGCCCAGCCGGGGACCCCGCCGCCGCCCTTTGGCCGCGCGGGGGCGAGCCCCTCTCCGGTCCCGAGCCGGCGCGCACGGCGCTCGTTCGTGAGCTGCTTCTTGGCCTTGCCCATCGGCGGCGCATGATACCGGCGACCGGTTCGAGCCCGGCCCGCGTATATTGGCGGCCGATGGGCACCTGGGCGCTCGTCCGGTTCCTCCACGTCACGGCGGCCGCCGTCTGGCTCGGCATGCAGGTGGCGCTCTTCCTGCTCGTCCCCGCGCTGCGGCGCATGCTGCCGCCGGAGCGCGTCCGCGAGGTGGTGCGGGCGGCGGGTATGCGGCTCGCGCTGGTCGCGGCAGTCGCGCTTCCGACCCTCGCGGTCACGGGCGTCGCGCTCGGACGCCACGAACCGGCGGCGGCCGAGCACCCCGGCGTCGTGCATCTGAAGCAGGCCGTGCTGATCGCGGTCGTGGCGCTCCTCTTGGGACACGGACTCGTCCCGGGGCGCAGGGCCCGGATCGCGGCGTCGGTGCTCATGCTCGTCCTCACGCTGACAGCCGTCTATGCCGGCGCATGGCTGGCGGCGGAATGAGCGACCCCGGCACCGCCGAGCCGGTCGTCCGCTTCTGCCCCTATTGTGGGAACGCGCTCGGCTCGTTCTTTGGTCACCGCATGGCCGACGGAGCCTGCTGGTGCGAGCGATGCCAGGAATCTTTCCGGGTATCTGTCGTTAAAGAAGATGAAGCACCCGAAGAGTGAGTGAGGAGCACATGACCGACGTCCGAGAGCTGATCGTGATCGGCGGCGGGCCGGCCGGATACACGGCCGCCCTGTATGCCGCCCGCGCCAACCTGAACCCGCTCGTGATCGAGGGGTTCGCCTTCGGCGGCCAGCTCATGATCACGTCCGATGTCGAGAACTACCCCGGGTTCCGCGACGGGATCATGGGGCCCGAGCTGATGGCGACCATGCGCGCCCAGGCCGACCGGTTCGGCGCGGAGATGCTGTCCGACGACGTCACCCGCGTCGACTTCTCCGAGCGGCCGTTCCGCGTCTACGTGGGCGATGATGAGTACCGCGCGAAGGCGGTCATCGTCGCCACGGGTGCGACCGCCCGCCAGCTTGGCCTCGAGAGCGAGGTCGCCCTCCAGGGCCGCGGTGTCAGCTACTGCGCCGTCTGCGACGCTGCCTTCTTCCGCGGCCAGAACGTCGTGGTCGTCGGCGGCGGCGACTCCGCGATGGAGGAGGCCACGTTCCTCGCGAAGTTCGCCGATCACGTGACGCTCGTCCACCGCCGGGATGAGTTCCGCGCGTCGGCGATCATGATCGACTACGCGAAGTCCAAGGACAACCTGGAGTTCGTCACGAACGCGGTGGTGACGGAGGTGCTCGGCGAGGACGGCAAGATGACCGGGGTCCGGCTGCGCGACACCGTCACCGGCGAGGAGCGCGAGCTCGCCGCCGGCGGCCTCTTCGTGGCGATCGGCCATGATCCGACCACGGGCCTCTTCCGCGACGTGCTCGACATGGACTCCGAGGGCTACCTGCTCACCCGCGGCGGCTCGACCGAGACGAACATCGAGGGCGTCTTCGCAGCCGGCGACGTGGTCGACCACGTCTACCGCCAGGCCGTGACGGCTGCCGGGATGGGCTGCATGGCGGCGCTCGACGCCGAGCGGTGGCTCTCGCACGCCCACGGTGCGGCGACCGCCGAAGCGGCCGTCTAGGCCCTCACCTCCACCCACCCCGTCCGATGAGGCGGCATTCTCCGAGTGCTCGACCGGCTTCGTACCTCGGGGGCCGAGCGCGCCATGAAGGAGCAAGCGCGGGCGAAGGCCGCCTGGACGAAACGCACCGGCCGATCGGCCCCGCCTTGATGCGCACGAACGAGCGTTGCGCGCCGGCCCGGCGCCGCCGGGGAGCGTCCGACACGGACACGCCCGCCTTGGGCGACCTCGATACGCACGCCCCGCAACCGCTCGGCGGTGCAGCTCAGGGCCTAGGCCTCGAGCGTGAACCAGGCCAGCCGCCGGTGCCCGCCGCGGCCGCGCAGGAGCGCCTGTCCGAGGTAGACGCCGGGGTCGACCTCGACCAGCTCGTCCAGGATGCGCCGGAACGGCGGCGCGTTCCCCGGCAGGTCGTAGTCGATCCGCAGCACCTCGACGCCCGGGTCGAGCGCGCCGGGGCCGGCCGATGTCGCGAATGCGAGCGCGCGGTAGGAGCGCGAGTCCTCCGGCCAGGAGGCCCGGTAGGCGGCGGGCGTGAGCACGGGGCCGAGCGTATGGACGCGGCTTGAGAACACGTTCGCGCCCGTCGCGTGGTCGGGGTCGAAGCGCTTCCCCAGCCAGATGGCGGCGGCCGGGCCGAGCACGGCGCCGGCCGGACCGAGCGTGAGGTGCAGGAGCGATCCGCGCAGGCGTCCCTTCGGGGGCGGATCGGGCACCCGGCCGCGGGCGAAGAGGCCTTCCAGCTCCCCCGAGGAGCGGCCGGCGAGCGTCCGAGGCCGGTCGGCGATGCGAGCCATACCCACATGTTCGCATCGATGTCCTCGCTACGCTGACGACATGCGCTACTTCATCTGTCCGAACTGCACGACGCGCGCGCTTGACGACGACGGCAAGGCCGGCCTCACTCACCAGCCGGTGGGGTGCGCGAAGTGCGGGTTCGGATATCTCTTCGAGCTTCTGGAGGACTTCTTCCCACCCGCCGGCGCCGGGATGGTCACGTGCGACAAGGACGGCCGGGTGCTGTCGTGCGGCAAGGGCGTCTTCGAGGTGTCCGGGTACGCCGAGGGCGACGTGATGGGAAAGCCGCTCGTCGACGCGTTCGGGCTCTCGGGCTTCGCCGACGGCAAGGATCCCGTGCCGATCGTCCTGGAATGGGGCGTCCGCAAGCTCGACCAGCATGTCACGATGCGCCACCGGTCGGGACGTCCGAAGCAGGTCCGGCTCGATCTCTTCCCGGCCTACGACGAGGACGGCGGCATGCTGGCCTCGCTCGCTCCCGAGATGAACGGGAACGCCGGCGGCTAGCTCGTCGCGACGAGCTCCCGCTCGACGATCGCCTGGAGCCGCTCGACGCACTCGAGCTGGCGCAGGCGCCGCTCGAGCAGGCGGCGCTCCGCGGCGGCGTCGGGCTGGACGAGCTCCCCAAGCGCCTCGAGCACGGCGACGTCACGCGCGCCGAGCTCGGCCCGCGCGACCGCCTCGATGCCGCTCCAGGCGATCCGAAGCCGGGCGCCGTCGACGTCGTCGCGAAGCCGTTCGGCGTGCCGGGCGAGGCGGTCGGCGTAGAGCTCAAGCTCGAGGCGGTCGGCCATCTGCCCAGCATGCCGCCCGGGGCCGTAACGCCGCCACCGCTGCGTGCGCCGATACCGTCACACAAGTGCAACGGCGCGAGGCCCCAAACCTCGTTGGCGTCACAGCCGCCGTGACGGGCAGA
>DATIDU010000175.1:0-10140 GCA_035456145.1 Gaiellales bacterium
CCGAGTCTACCGCGCCGCTTGCATGGAGCAGATCACCAGCCACCCGCGCGCTGAACGGACGATGGAGAGGCTCGATCTCCTCGCCTGCGTCGGCGCCGACAGCGCAAACGGCGGTGTCACCCGGCCCGGCCTGAGCGCCGCCGAGGACGAGGCACACGCGCTCGTCGCCGCCTGGTGCGAGGAGGAGGGGATGGCGGTCTCACGCGATGCCGCCGGGAACCTGTACGCGCGACCGTCCGGCGCTGCGGCCACCGGAGAGGTCTGGTCGGGCTCGCATCTCGACACCGTGCCGTCGGGCGGCCGCTTCGACGGCGCGCTCGGCGTCGTCGCCGCGCTCGAGGCCGTGGCCGCGGTCGCCGCCGAGATCCCGGACGCCCCGCTCGCCGTCGTCGTCTTCCGCGACGAGGAGGGCTGGCGGTTCGGCCACGGGTGCTTCGGGAGCCGCAGCCTCGTGGGCGACGTCGGCCCCGCCGAGCTGTCCTCTACGGACGCGGACGGTGTGACGATCGCCGAGGCCCTCGCCGAGCTCGGGCTCGCGGGCCCCCCGGTCGACGTGCCACTCCCGGCCGCCTACGTGGAGGCCCACATCGAGCAGGGCCCGGCGCTCGATGCTGTGGACGCGGCGCTTGGAGACGTGGCCGGGATTGCGGGGATGGCGGGCTTTACCGTGACGTTCCATGGCGAGTCCGGCCACGCGGGGACGGTGCCGATGGACGCCCGCCGCGACGCTTTTGCCGCCTGCGCCGACCTCGCGGTGCGCCTGCGGGAACGGGCGCTCGACATCCCGGACGCCGTCGTCACGATCGGCGACGTCGCGATCGCGCAGCCGGCCGCGAACGTGATCCCCGGCATCGTGCGCGCGACCGTCGACGTCCGCGCCCCGACCGCCGAGGGGCTCGACCGGCTTGTCGCCGCCGTTCCGGTGGTGGCCGCCGAGGTCGCCGCGCGCAACCGCTGCGGCGTCGATGCCGTCCGCGCGTGGCGCGAGGAGCCGGTGTCGCTGTCCGCCCGTGTCCGGTGCGCGGTTCGCGCGGCCGCACAGGACCATGGCATCCAGACCGTGGAGATCGCTTCGGGAGGAGGGCATGACGCGGGCGTCCTCGCCGCCGCGGGCGTCGACGCGGGCATGCTCTTCGTGCGAAGCCTGAACGGCGGTGCCAGCCACCGGCCCGACGAGCTCTCCGCCGAGGCCGACGTCGCCGCCGCCGTCGCGGTCCTTACCGGGACGCTGAGGTCGCTGTGAGCGCGTCGCATCCATCCACGAGCGAGCGCTCGGAGCGGCGCCGGCGCGAGGTGTGTGAGGCGGCCTGCCGGGTGATCATCCGAAACGGACTCGAGACGACCACGATGCGCGACATCTCACGCGAGGGCGGGTTCACGACCGGCGTCCTGACCCACTACTTCCCCGACAAGCAGGCGGTCATCGTCGGCGCGTTCCTCGCCGCCTCGGATGACTGGCTCGCGGATCTGCGCCGGCGGCTGGCCGCGGCGGGGACGCCGGCCGAGCAGCTCGTGGCGCTCGTCCATCTCGCGCTTCCGTCGGATCCCGACCGCCGGACGGAGTACCGGCTGTGGGCGGAGATGTGGACCTACGCCGGCCGGGATCCCGAGTTCGCCGCCCAGATCGTCGAGACCGACGCGATCTGGGAGCGTGAGATCCGTGGCGTGCTCGAGCGGGGCCGCGAGGCGGGGCTCCTCACCAATATCGACGCGGTCGCCGAGGCCGCGGTCCTCGCACGGCTCATCGACGGGCTCGGCCTCAGGGCGTGGATCGGCGACAGCTGGCAGGACGCCCGCGCGCGCCTCGTGCACCACATGGGCACGCTCGGCGTCCCGGGCCCGGTGCTGCGGCGCATGTACGCGGAGGAGGCGGAGTGAGCGGCCGGCGCACGATCGTCGCCGGGGGGACACTCGCCACGGCCGGCGGGACGTTCCGGGCCGATCTCGCGATCGAGGACGGCCGGGTCGCGGCGATCTGCGACCCCGGCGGCGCCGGCTCCGCCGATGAGCTGATCGACGCCGCCGGCCTCGTCGTCATGCCCGGCGCAATCGACATGCACGCCCACTTCGAGGACCCCGGCCACACCGAGCGCGAGGACTTCACGACCGGGACGATGGCCGCCGCCGCGGGCGGCTTCACGACCGTGATGGAGCACCCGCTCACCTATCCGCCGGTGACGACCGCCGAGCTCTACCGCGAGAAGCGCGAGATGGCGCGCCGCAAGGTGGTGGTCGACTTCGGCCTGTGGGGCGCGCTCACCGAGCCGTCGCTGCCCGAGATCGCCGGCCAGTGGCAGGAGGGCGCGCCGGGGTTCAAGGCGTTCATGCCGATCTCCGACCCGTCCTACCCAAACGTCACCGACGCGGAGTTCCTGGACGGGATGCGGCGCGTCAAGGAGCTCGGAGGGCTCGTGCTCGTCCACGCCGAGAACGACTCGCTGCTCCAGGACGGCCTGGCCCGGATGGCCGCCGCCGGGCGCCGCGACCCGCTCGCCCATCACGAGGCCCGGCCGGCGTTCGTCGAGGAGGAGGCGGTGCACCGGGCGCTCTTCCTGGCCGCCCACGCCGGCGTCCGCATCCAGATCGTGCACGTCTCGAGCCCGGTGAGCGCCGAGCTCGTCCGCCGCGAGAAAGCCGAGGGGCGGCCGGCGACGATGGAGATCTGCCCGCACCACCTCCTGCTCGACCTCGACGACCTGGTGCGGCTCGGCCCGTACGGCATGTGCGCGCCGGCGCTGCGGGAGCGGCCGCTGGTCGAGCGGCTATGGGATGCGGTGCTCGACGGCACCGCCGACTGCCTCGTCTCCGACCACTGCGCCTACACCCTCGAGGAGAAGGAGCCGGGCTGGGAGAACATCTTCGACGCCCTGCTCGGATGCCAGGTGATCCAGGAGACTGTGCCGCTCGTGCTCGACGAGGCGTACCACCGGCGCGGGATGCCGCTTGACGCGTTCGTGCGCTTCTCGGCGACGAATGCCGCCCGGATCGCCGGCCTCTACCCGCGCAAGGGGTCGCTGCTTCCGGGCGCCGACGCCGACCTCGTCCTCTACGACCTCGACTCGGAGTGGGTCGTCGACGCGAAGAGCCAGCAGTTCTCCAAGAACCCGTGGTCGCCGTTCGACGGTCGGCGCGTGCGGGCCCGGGTCGTCCGCACGCTGGTGCGCGGCGAGACCGTCTATGCCGACGGCGAGATCCTGGCCGAGCCCGGGTCGGGCGCCTACCTGTCCTGCCACGGCGACTACACGCTCGACCCGCGCCTCGAGCCGGCCGCGAGCGGGGAGTAGATGGTCTAGCCATGTTCCGCCTGGCGCTCCTCAACCCCAACACGGATGCACGGCACACCGAGGCGATGGGCGCCGTGGTGCGCGAGACGCTCCCGGACGGCTGCGAGGTCACCGCCGTCTCGCCGGAGCGGGGGCCGACCTCGATCGAGAGCGAGGCCGACGCCGTGGTCGCCGCGGCCGCCGTCGCCGAGCTGGTCCGGGAGCTTCCCGCCCACGACGCCTACCTCGTCGCCTGCTTCGGCGATCCCGGCGTCGGCGCGGCGCGCGAGCTGACCGAGGCGCCCGTGGTCGGCATCGGCGAGGCCGCCTTCCAGGCGGCGGTCACGGTCGCCCGCCGGTTCGCGGTGATCACGACGCTCCCGCGCAGCATCCCCGAGATCGAGGACACGCTCGAGCGCCACGGGATGCGGAGCCGCTGCGTGGCCGTCGAGCCGCTCGGGATCCCCGTCGCCGACCAGGGGAGCCACAATGCCGACACCACCGCTGCGATCGTCGACGCCGGCCGGCGGGTCGTGGCGCGCCACGGCGCCGAGGCGCTCGTCCTGGCCTGCGGCGGCATGGCCGACGTCGCCCAGGCCGTCCGCCGGGACGTCGGCGTGCCCGTCTGCGACGGCGTCGCGTACGGCGCGATGGTCGCGTACGGCCTCTGGCGCTGCGGCCTTCGGACCAGCAAGGCCGGCGCCTATGGGTGGCCCGAGGCGATCGCCTACTCGGGCATGCAGGGGTTCAGGGAGTAGCCCTCCATGCTGGCGGCGACGTTTCGGGAGTACGGCGGACCCGAGGTGATGCGCTGGGAGGAGCTCGCCGACCCGATCCCGGCGGCCGACGAGGTGCTGATCCAGGTGCGGGCCTGCGGCTTGAACCACAGCGACCTCGATTCGCGGGCGGGCACGTCGCGCTGGCCGTTCCCGATGCCGTGGGTGCTCGGCGCGGAGTTCGCGGGCACGATCGCCGCGGTCGGTACCGAGGTGGAGGGCATCTCACCCGGTGACGCGGTGACCGCCTACCAGCAGTACGCCTGCGGCACCTGTCCGGCGTGCGCCCGCTGGCGCGAGGACCTCTGCGAGCGCTTCGTCGTCTTCGGCACCGACCGCTGGGGTGGCTATGCGGAGCTCGTCGCGGTGCCGGCCCGCGCCGTGATTCCGCTGCGCGGAGAGGACGAGTTCGTGCCCGCGGCCGCAGCGCAGTGCGTCGTCTCCACGGCGTGGTCGATGGTGACGCGGGTCGCGGCTGTCCGGCCCGGCGAGACGGTGCTCGTGCCCTCGGCGTCGGGGGGCGTGGCCGGAGCGGCGGTCCAGGCCGCTCGGATCGCGGGCGCCCGGGTCATCGCGTCGGTCGGCACGCCCGAGAAGGTGGAGGCCGTGCGCGCGCTGGGCGCCGATGTCGTCTTCTGCCACCGCGAGACATTGCTCGCCGAGGTCGTGTCGGAGGCGACCGGCGGCCGCGGCGTGGACGTCGTCGTCGAGACGACGGGAGGGCAGCGGTTCGGGGAGCACCTGGCGGCGATGGCGCCGGACGGCCGTCTCGTCACGTGCGGCGCCCATGCCGGGGAGGTCGTCCCGCTCGACATCATCGAGCTCTTCCGTCGCGGCCATCGCATCCTGGGCTTCCGGGTCGCAACGCCCGACGAGATTCGAACGGCGCTTCTGATGGCGCTCGACGGGCGGATCACGGTGCCCGTCGACCGCACGTTTCCGCTGTCTGCGGCCGGGGCAGCGCACGCCCACATGGACGAGCGCAGCCACGTCGGAAAGATCGTGCTCGTGCCGTGAGGACCGTCTGCTACCTCGCTCACTGTCTGCTGAACGCCAACGCGAAGGTCGACGAGGGGGCGCGGTGTGCGGGCATCTACTCGCCGGTGCTCGCGCTGCTTCGTGATCGCGGCTGCACGATCCGCCAGATGCCGTGCCCGGAGCTCGCGTTCGCGGGCACGCACCGGTTCTGGGCGGTACGTGAGCAGTACGACACGCCGGTGTACCGCGCGCACTGCCGCCGCCTGGCCGAGCCGGTCGCCGCGCAGATCCGCGCCGATCTCGCCTCCGGCGCGCGGGTCGTCCTCGTGGGGATCGACGGCAGTCCGAGCATGGGGGTCGAACTCACGGCGGCCAGCCCGGAGTGGGGCGGACGGCCCGACAAGCCGCGCGACGAGGACTACCCGGTGAGCCTCGGGACCGGCCTCTTTGTCGAGACCCTGCTCGACCTGCTGGCCGGTGTGGTCCTCGACGTCCGCGCCGTCGGCATCGGTCAGGATCTCCTCGACTACGACGAGCCGGCCGAGCTGGCGAAGCTCGAGGCGATGCTCGGCGAGGGGGCCGGCGATGCACGGTGACGGCCGCTCCCGCCGGGTCGTGGTCGTACCCGACGTCGTCGTGAACCCACCGGAGGGCGCGCACGACCGGCTGAGCGACCTCGCGCTCTCCGGCTGGGGAGTCGTCGCCCTGCCGCCGCCCGACCTGCCGGCCGACGTCACCCATCCGCTCGTCGCCGCGGCCGTCGAGCAGGTGATCGCGCTCCTTGACGGCGGCTACGAGGTGGCGCTCCTGCCCTGCGCCGCCGACCCCGGCATGCGCCGCTTCGTCGCGGCGCTCGCAACATCGGGCCGCACGGTCTCGGATCTCGCCTGACTAGACGGTCTTGCGCGCGTCGAGCCGGAGCGTCCAGGGCTCGACCGCCGCGATCTGGAGGTGGGTCTCGCTCCAGGGGTCGCGGGCGAGCGTGGCCCGCACGTCGTCCTCGGAGTCGGCCTCGATGACGTGTACGACGCGGTACTCATCGGAGAGCGGCCCACCGAGGACGATGAAGCCCTGGTCGACGAGGCCGTCCATGAACTCGGCGTGAGCCTCCCAGCCGGACTGCTCCTCGAGCGGCGCATCCCGCCTCCACTCAGGCCCGGAGCGGTGCACAACGACGTGGAACGTTGGCATGGGCGAATGTTACTGCCGGCGGGCGGGCACAACGGCCCGGCCCGCGCCCGCCTCGGCGTACGCGGGGCCTCCGCGCATGAGCGAGGCGGCGGCGGCGACGAGACAGGCCACGATGGCGAACGTGAACGCCGCGTGCAGGCCGTCCTGGAACGGCCCGGAGATGAGGTTGGGGAAGAACGACGGCCCGGTGAGCGCCGCCTGATTGTGGGCGGAGAGGGCATGCAGCGTCCCCGGTCCCAGGAGGTGCTGGATCGGGTTGTATCCGAGGAATGCTGCGAAGAGGATCGAGACAGGCGGCAGGTGCGCGAGCCGCTCGGCCGTCCCGTGCGCCACTCCGTGCGCCTGGAGGCCGCCGAGCATCGTTTCGGGCAGCGTTGCGGCGAGGCCGAAGATCATGAGCGTAAAGAAGACCCCGATCGAGAGCACCTGGGCCGAGTTCTGGAACGTCTGGTTCATGCCGCCTCCGGCACCGCGGTCACCCGGCGGGAGGCTGTTCATCACGCCCGCCCGGTTGGGCGAGGCGAACATGCCCATCGAGATGCCGGTGAGGGCCAGGATCAGTGCGAACTCCGGGTAGCGGAAGTCGGTCGGAAGCAGCATGAGAAGGGCGAAGCTGGCGGCGGCGGCGAGCATGCCGCCGGTGGCGAACGGCCGGGCTCCGAACCGGTCGGAGAGGTAGCCGGACGTGGGGCCGGCGACGAGCATGCCGAGCGTGAGCGGCAGCATGTAGATCCCCGCCCAGAGCGGCGTCCGCTCGAAGCTGTAGCCGTGCTCCGGAAGCCAGATGCCCTGGAGCCAGATGATCAGCATGAACATGAGCCCCCCGCGGGCCACGGCCGAGAGGAAGGTCGAGAGCGTCCCGAACGTGAACGCGCGGATGCGAAAGAGCGGCAGCCGGAACATCGGCTCGGCGACGCGCTGCTCGGCGACCGCGAAGACGATGAAGCTAACCGCCGCGCCGGCCAGGAGCACGATGACGCGGGTGCTCGTCCAGCCGGTGGAGCTCCCGCCGGCCGGCCGGATGCCGTAGGTCACCGACACCATCAGGAGGACGAGGCCGAGCGCGAAGGTGATGTTTCCCCACCAGTCGATCCGGGCCCGCCTGGGCGTGCTGCGCTCCTCCAGCTTGAGGTACGCCCAGACCGTGCCGAAGAGGCCGACCGGGACGGAGATGAGGAAGACGAGGCGCCAGTTGATCGGCGCCAGGATCCCGCCGAGCACGAGGCCGACGAACATGCCGCTCACCCCGACGATGTTGTTGATGCCGAGCGCCATGCCGCGCTGGTTGGCCGGGAAAGCGTCGGTGATGATCGCCGCCGCGTTGGCGAGCAGGCACGCGCCGCCCAGGCCCTGCACGATCCGCAGCATGATCAGGTAGGTCGCGCCCGACCGGCCGGTCATCCAGTCGACTGTGAGGAGGAGCGACGCGACGGTGTAGATGACGAACCCGAGGTTGTAGATCTTGACCCGGCCGTACATGTCGCCCATCCGGCCGAGGCTCACGATGAGGACGCTCGAGACGACGAGGTAGCCGAGGATCATCCAGAGCAGGTAGAAGCTGTTCGCGGGGACCAGCGGGTCGAGGTGGATGCCGCGGAAGATGTCGGGCATCGCGATCAGCGTGATCGACGCGTCGAGGGTCGCGAGCAACACCCCGAGGGTGGTGTTCGAGAGCGCAATCCACTTGTAGCGGTCCGAATCCACCGTCTCGCACTCTACAGGCAACCTGTTGAGTTAACCTGTCGGTTCGATGCCGGAGCCCGAGATGCTTGCAAGCGACCTGCGCGTCGTGCTCGGCCGCCTCGTCCGGCGCCTTCGTGCCGAGCGCCGCGGCATTTCGCTCGCACAGGTCACCGTGCTCGGGAGGCTCGACCGGACCGGGCCGGCGGCGATCAGCGACCTTGCCGCCGGCGAGCGCGTGCGGCCGCAGTCGATGGCCGCGACGGTCGCCGCGCTCCTCGCGGCCGGCCTCGTCTCGCGCACCCCGGACGCCCGCGACCGGCGCCGCGTCCTGATCGCGCTCACACCGGCGGGCGTGGAGGCGCTCGCAGCCGACCGCCGCCGCCGAGAGGGCTGGCTCTCCGAGGCGATCGAGCGCGACCTCTCGCCCAGGGAGCGGCGCGTCCTCGCCGACGCGACGGCCCTCCTCGCCCGGATCGCCGAGACCGAGAGGGGGGACAGTCCCTGAACGGTCGGCGTTGCACCGCCGTTACGCGGGCGTGATGGGCCGCGGGCGTAGGCCGCCGTCAATGCCCCGAATCGCAGCTAGCGTCCCGGGTCGCTCACGCCAACCCACCAAGGAGACGCACAATGAAGCTCAGCGCCAGGAACCGCCTCAGCGGCACCGTCACGTCGATCACGCGCGGCGAGGCGATCGCGAACGTCGTGCTCGACGTCGGCGGTCAGCGGGTCGTCTCGTCGATCACGGTGGAGGCCGTCGACGAGCTCGGCCTGAAGGAGGGCAGCGCGGCCACGGCGATCATCAAGGCGTCAGACGTGATGATCGCGACCGACGGCTAAGCGGCTGCGCGAGCGCCGCCACGACCGGACGCAGGAGGTGCCTGGTCGACGCGGACACCGCAGCGCCCGGCGATCTCGACGACGTGTTCGGCGAACTCTCCTGCGTCGGGAATCCGCCGCGGGCGTCCCTCCCGGGGGTGAACGTCGAGCGCTCCGCCGCGTTCGATCGATGCGATGCTCGTCCAGCTCAACGCCTGGGCGTTGCCCACGGCGTAGTGCAGCTCGAGGCCGGTCGGTGTGATGCGAACACGGTGGGCGTGGGAGCGGACACTCCGAACCGCGTAGCCGACGGCGACCGCAGTCGCAAGCAGTCCGAACGCCATCACCGGAAACCGCGCGTCGGGCGGCAGGCGGAAGGCGACGACGACCCAGCCGATCCCGGCGCCGGCCACGGACGCCAGCAGGTTCAGCGCAGCGGCGTGGTGGGGTGGGCTCGTGAGCTCCTCGATCCCATGTTCGCCGGACTGGTGCTCGACGACCTCCACGGCAAGATCATCGGCGCTTTCGGTCGGATGCTTAGCCTCGGACGCGTAGGGAGGGACAGTCCCTGAACGGTCCGCGTGACACGCTCCGTCACGCCCGAGTGACGTTGGCCTCGCGGGTCACGAAATGCGTGTCGCCGGCGCCGAGCGAGAAGCCCTCCGGCGCGCCGGGCGACACGTCGAGGACGAACGAGGGCCGGTTCCAGCGCTCGTAGAGGTCCTCGTCGATGTAGAACCGTGCGCCGGCCACCTCGCCAAGCTCGAGGTCATATGGCGAGAGCGGCAGCTCGCCCTCGGGAAGACAGATCGGGGAGCTGCCGTCACAGCAGCCCCCCGACTGGAAGAACATGAGCCGACCATGCTCGCGGGTGAGCACCTCGATGGCCCCGAGGGCCTCACCGGTGGCGCTCACCCGCGTCATCCCCCGCATCTCCCTAGAAGAACCCGAGGGGGTTGGGGTCGTAGCTGACGAGCAGGCACTTGGTCTGCGTGTAGTGGTCGAGCATCATCTTGTGCGTCTCCCTGCCGACGCCGGAGATCTTGTAGCCCCCGAACGCGGCATGGGCGGGATACACGTGGTAGCAGTTCGTCCACACGCGGCCGGCCTGGATCGCGCGACCCATCCGGAAGGCCCGGCTGGTGTCGCGAGTCCACACGCCTGCCCCGAGACCGTAGAGCGTGTCGTTTGCGATCTCGAGCGCCTCGGCCTCGTTCTTGAAGGTCGTGACCGCGAGCACCGGGCCGAAGATCTCCTCCTGGAACACGCGCATCTTGTTGTGCCCCTTGAGGACGGTTGGCTTGTAGTAATAGCCGCCCGAGAGCTCGTCGGAGAGCTCGGGACGCTCGCCGCCGATCAGGACCTCGGCGCCTTCCTCACGCCCGATCTTCACGTAGCCCTCGATCTTAGCGAGCTGGTCTGCCGAGACCTGA
>DATIDU010000176.1:0-2267 GCA_035456145.1 Gaiellales bacterium
TCGCCGGCGCGGTCGTCGATTCGGCCGACGCCGGCGGCTACGGCGCCCGCCAGGTCTGGCTCTACGCCACGATCCTCACCGTCGGCTACATGGTGTCCCGCGGCCTGGCGAAGTCCGGCAGCAGCGACCCGTACGACGCCGACGACGGCAACCGGTAGCAACGCCGGCCTTCCGTGCAGGAGGGCCGCCGTGTGCCATGGCGACGGTCGGCTCGCAGGGTGCGAGCCGGCCGCGCCACGGCGGTGGAACGCCAGCCTGGCGTGTTCGGCATCGCGAGGCGGGTACGTCTTCTTGGTGCCCGAGCCCGTCGTCATCGCCCCCGAGGGGGAGCTGGACCTCCATTCCGTCGACGCGCTGGCTCCGCAGCTCGACGAGGCCGCCGGAGCGGACTACCCGCATCTGATCCTCGATCTGTCAGCCGTGACGCTGGTGGACTCCACCGCTCTCGGCGCCATCGCGCAGGTCCAGCATCGCTTCAACAGCCGCGGGCGCAAGCTCTCGGTCGTCGCGCCACCGGGCAGCGCGGCGGCGGTGCTGCTCGAGCTGAGCGGGCTGCGATCGCGCTTCTCGCTCTTCAGCTCCCGCGACGCGGCATCGGTATGAGCGGCGCGCCGCGACGGGCGGCGGGCGACGGCTCCGACGCGCCGGCGGGCGAGCCGCAGGCCGCGACTCGGTCCGGCGCGCCGAGCGACGCGTCCGTCGCGGACACGTTGAACGAGCTCCTTCGGCGCACCTATCTGAGCGCCCCGTCGGAGCTGGCCGCTGTCATCACCGAGCAGGCCCGCCCCTTCGGGGCCCGAAACGTCGTGCTGTACCTGATCGACTACGAGCAGCGGACGCTCGTGCCCCTCGGGGGTCCCCGTCGCAACGATCTCGAGCCGCTCTCCGTGGAGGGGACCATCGCGGGCCGTGCCTTCCGGACCACGTCTGTCCTGCGATCCTCGTCGCAAGAGGGCAACGGCGAACGACTGTGGCTGCCGTTGCTCGATGGCACCGAGCGGTTGGGGGTCATCGAGATGACGTTCGACGACGGACCCGTCCCGGAGCGCACCGTCATCATCTGCGAACGCTACGCGCACCTGACCGCGATGCTGATTGCCACCAAGGCGGCATATGCGGATACCTTCGAGGTCACGCGGCGCCGTGAGCCGATGACGATCGCCTCCGAACTGCTGTGGCAGCTCGCACCGCCCCTCGTCTTCGCCACCGATCGCCTCGTGCTCGCCGGGATGCTGGAGCCCTGCTACGACAACGGGGGCGATGCCCTGGACTACGCCGTCAACGACGGAGTCCTGCACGTGGGCATCTTCGACGCCATGGGCCACGGCCTCGCGGCCGCCGGTGTGGCCGCGTTCGCCCTCTCGGCCTACCGCCACAGCCGCCGTCGCGGCTGCGGGCTCCTGGAGACCTACGCCTCGATGGACCACGCCGTCCGTGACCAGTTCCCGGACGACCGGTACGTGACGGCCGTCATCGCACAGCTGCACCTCGAGACCGGGCGCCTGACCTGGGTCAGCGCAGGTCACCCGCCACCGCTCATCATCCGGCACGCGCGACTCACGCGGACGCTGTCCGCGCCGCCCGCCGCGCCGCTGGGCATCCCGCTGGTGGGTCCGCCGGCGCAGCTGGCCGAGGAATCGCTGGAGCCCGGCGACCTGCTGTTGCTCTACACCGATGGGCTGACCGAGGCGCGTCAGCGGAACGGCAAGATGTTCACGATCCCAGGTCTCGGTGAGTTCATCGAACGCGAGGCGGCCGCCGGGCAGACCGCTCCCGAGACGCTGCGCCGGCTCCGCCACGCCATCGTCGATCGCCAGCAGGGACAGCTCAAGGACGATGCCACGGCAGTGCTCATCGAGTGGCGCCGAGGCAGCGAGGCAGACCTGCTCCCGCCCACAGCCCGCTATCGCAAACGCACCTCAGCGTGAGGCGCCCGCAACGGCCGCCCCGAGGGCGAGGGCGTCCTCGGCGAGGGCGACGGCCGGGTCCGGCGCACGGCGCGCGAGTCGCGCCCGGACGTCATGCCCGAGCCAGGCCGCGATGGCCGCGCTCGAGGCTCCGAGGGCGGCGGCCGGCAGCCACGACGCGTGCCGGGTCTGCGCGGAGAGGCTGGCGGCCAATGCCCCCAGGACGAGTCGCGGGACGATCCCCTGCGGCGCGAGCCTGCTGGGGGTGGCCGGCAGCTTGTCGACGACCAGCTCGCCTGCGGCCGCCGCCAACACGAGTCGTCTGACCCACGGCTCGCGGAACATCGAGGGCAGGGAGGG
>DATIDU010000177.1:0-2214 GCA_035456145.1 Gaiellales bacterium
TCCTTCTTCGTCACCCGGCCGCCGGCGCCGGTGCCGGTGATCGCGTTGATGTCGAGGTTGTGCTCGGCCACCATGCGGGCGACGACGGGTGAGACGAACGTGCGCCCCTCGCCGCCGTGCCCGTTGCCGGTGGACGCCGCCGGCTGTTCAGCGGGCGGCTCTGCGGCCGCTTGGGGCGTCTCGGCCGCAACATCGGGGTCTGACTCCATCGTTGCGGGCTCCGGCTCGCCGCTGCCGCCATCGCCGCTGCCGCCATCGCCGCCACCGGTGTCGATGACCGCGATGCGGGTGTTGACCGGGACCGTCTCGCCCTCCTCGGCCAGAAGCTCTTTCACGACGCCCGTGGCGGGCGCCGGGACCTCGGTGTCGACCTTGTCGGTCGAGATCTCGACGATCGTCTCGTCGGCCTCAATGGACTCGCCGACGTTCTTCGCCCAGCGGGTGATCGTGCCCTCCGACACGCTCACGCCCATCTGGGGCATCACGACATCGACGAGTGTTCCTGTGGCCATGAGGGAGAGCCTCCTAATACGCTGACAGTCGGTCGATCGCCGCCGCGACGTCCTCGACCTGCGGAAGAAACGCCTTCTCGAGCGGCGGCGAGAACGGCACGGGCGTGTCGGGTGCCGTGAGCCGGGCGACGGGCGCGTCGAGGTTCTCGAAGGCCTCCTCGGCGATCGTCGCCGCGATCTCGGCGCCGAAGCCCGACGTGTGCGTGTCCTCATGCAGCACGAGCACCTTCGACGTCTTCGCCACGGAGTCCAGCACCGCCTGCTTGTCCCACGGCGTCACGGTGCGCAGGTCGACGATCTCGACCGACGTCCCGTCCTTCTCGGCGGCGGCCGTCGCGGCCTCCTCGGCCGTGTAGACCATCGCGCCGTAGGTGATGATCGAGAGGTCGGTGCCCTCGCGGTGAACGCGGGCCTTGCCGAACTCGACGGTGTGCTCGCCGTCGGGCACCTCGCCCTTGATACGGCGGTACAGATGCTTGTGCTCGAAGTAGAGCACCGGGTTGGGATCACGGATCGCCTGGATCAGAAGGCCCTTCGCGTCGGCCGGCGTGGCCGGGCAGACGAGCTTCAGCCCGGGGCAGTGGGCGAAGTAGCCCTCCGGGTTCTGCGAGTGGAACGGGCCGCCCGAGAAGCCGCCGCCCGACGGCAGGCGGACGACGATCGGCACCGGCGTCCCCACCCGGTAGTGCTGCTTGGCGGCGACCGTCACCAGCTGGTCGAACGCGCACGAGACGAAGTCGGAGAACTGCATCTCGCACACCGGCCGCATGCCCATGAGCGCAGCCCCGGTACACGAGCCCACGATGGCCGTCTCCGAGAGCGGCGAGTCGATTACCCGGTCCTCGCCGAACTCCTGGAGGAAGCCCTGCGTCACCTTGAAGGCGCCGCCGTAGACGCCGATGTCCTCGCCGATGAGAAAGACGCGCGAGTCGCGCCGCATCTCCTCGCGCAGGCCGTCGGAGATCGCCTGCAGATAGGTCTTCGTCGCCAACGTCGCCTCGCTAACGGTGGTGGGGGGTGTCGAGCTCCTCGGGCTCGGCGTAGACGCCGGCCTCGAGCTCGGAGGGATCTGGGAGCGGGCTGTCCTCGGCCCGCTTCATCGCGTCGTTCAGGAGCTTCTTCACCTCGACCGTGACGGCGTCGTCGGACTCCTCGTCGAGGAACGCCTGCTCCTTCAGCCAGCGCCGGTAGCGCTCGATCGGGTCCTTCTTGGTGTACGCCTCGAGCAGCTCGCGCGGCACGTAGAAGGCGTCGTCGTGGACGGCGTGCCCTTCCATGCGCAGCGTCACGAGCTCGAGCAGCGTCGGTCCGCCGCCCCCGCGCGCCTTCTCGATCGCCTTGTGGGCCTCGCGGTAGACGGTGAGGACGTCGGTGCCGTCGACGACGACCCCCTCGAACCCGTACGCGTTGGCCCGGTCGGCGAGGTGGTCGACGCCGAACTCGAGCCGGTTCGGGGTCGAGTACGCGTACTGGTTGTTGTCGCAGATGAAGACCACCGGCAGCCGGTGGACACCGGCCAGGTTCATCGCCTCGTGCGCGTCGCCGCGGGCCATCGCGCCGTCGCCGCTCCAGGCCACGGCGACGCGCGGCTCCTTGCGGATCTTGAACGCGAGCGCGCAGCCGACCGCGACCGGCATGAGCGCGGGCAGGTGGCTCACCATCGCGATCAGGCCGAGCCGGAAGTCGGCCATGTGGACGTTGC
>DATIDU010000178.1:0-21839 GCA_035456145.1 Gaiellales bacterium
CCGCGGCTCTGGGCCGGTGGTCGCTGCGCGGAGCGGCGCTGCTCTACCTGGGCCTCTTCATCCTGCTTCCCGTCGCGGCGATCCTCCAGGCCGGCTTCGGCAACGGCCTCGAAAATCTCCGAGACGCGCTCGACTCGTTCGGGGCGAAGGGAGCGATCGAGCTCACCCTCATCATGGCCGCGATCACCGCGGTCGTGAACGGCGTCTTCGGGACGCTGCTGGCCTATGTGCTCGTCCGGATCCCGTTTCCCGGGCGGAGCGTCGTCTCCACGATCGTCGATGTGCCCTTCGCGGTGCCGACGCTCGTGGCCGGCGTCATGCTCGTGGCCCTCTACGGCCCCAACTCGGTGGTGGGCGGGTGGTTCAACGACCACGGCATCCAGGTGATCTTTGCGCGGCCGGGCATCCTGCTGGCCCTGCTCTTCGTCACCCTGCCGCTCGTTGTCCGCAGCGTGCAGCCGGTGCTCCTGGAGCTCGACCTGGCGGAGGAGGAGGCGGCACATGTGCTCGGCGCGAGCGGTTGGACCACGTTCCGTCGGGTGGTGTTCCCGGCGCTTCGATCCGCCATCGCCACCGGTGCGCTCCTCGCCTTCGCCCGCAGCCTGGGCGAGTTCGGCGCCATCGTGTTCGTCTCCGGGAACATCCCGAATAAGACCCTTACGGCGCCGGTCCTGATCACGCAGCTCCTCAACCCGTCGAGCTTCGGCACCAGCAGCGGCGGCCCCGATCAGGCAGCCGCGGTCGCGGCGGTGCTGTTCGGGATCTCGGCCGTCGTGGTGCTCGTGACGGAGCACTTCGTGGCGCGCCGGTCGGCAGTGGAGGCGGTCGCATGAGCGCCGTCGCCAACACGACATCCACGAGCCGAGGTCGCTGGTCGCGCCGCCTCATGGTCGGCATCGCGCTGCTCTACGTCGCGGCCCTGCTCGTGGCTCCGCTGGTCGGTATCACCTACTACGGCCTTAAGTCTGGGCTGGGGACGATCGGTGACACGTTCCGCCAGACCGACGTCCGACACGCGTTCTACCTGACGTTCGTGATCATGCTGATCACCGTCATCGTCAACACCGTGTTCGGGGTGATCGTGGCGCTGGTGCTCACCCGCGACCGCTTCCCCGGCAAGCGGCTGATGTCGGCGCTCGTCGACCTGCCGCTCGCGGTCTCGCCCGTGATCGTCGGTCTCATGGCGATCCTGCTCTTCGGCCGCGGTGGATGGTTCGAGGCGTTCTTCGCGGCGCAGGGCATCCAGGTCATCTTCGCCCTGCCGTCGATGGTTCTCGTAACCATCTTCATCTCGATCCCGTTCGTCATCCGCGAGGTCGTGCCGGTGCTCGAGGAGCTCGGTACCGAGGAGGAGCAGGCCGCATGGACCCTCGGAGCGTCGCGGCTCCAGACGTTCTTCCGCGTCACGCTCCCCAACATCCGCTGGGGCCTGCTCTACGGCATCGCCCTTTCGGCGGCTCGGGCGATTGGCGAGGTCGGCGCCGTGCTCATCGTGAGCGGCGCCCTCCAGGGGCAGACCGAGACGGCCACGCTCTACATTCTGCGGGCCTTCGACCAGTACCAGGATGCCCAGGGGTATGTGGTGGCGCTCACGCTCGCGCTGTTCTCGATCGTGCTCCTGATCGGGATCGAAACGTTCAAACGGCACAGCTCCAGGGAGGCGCGGTAATGGCAGGCAGCATCCAGGTCCGAGGGCTCAGCAAGGCCTTCGGCACGTTCAAGGCGGTGGACGACGTCAGCTTCGCCGCCGCCGAGGGAACCATTACCGCGCTGCTCGGCCCCAGCGGATCGGGGAAGAGCACCGTGCTTCGGATGATCGCCGGCCTGGAGCAGCCGGACTCCGGAAGCGTGATCGTCGCCGGGGAAGAGCTCACGGACGCAAGCGTGCAGGATCGGCGCCTCGGGTTCGTCTTCCAGCACTACGCCCTCTTCCGCCACATGACCGTGCGCAAGAACGTCGCGTTCGGCCTGTCGGTGCGCCGGGCCGAGAAAGATGCCCAAAAGAAACGGGTGGACGAGCTCCTTGAGCTGGTCGGGTTGGCACCGTTCGCGGACCGATACCCGGATCAGCTTTCCGGCGGCCAGCGCCAGCGCGTCGCTCTGGCACGCGCCCTCGCACCAAGCCCGCAGGTGCTCCTGCTCGACGAGCCCTTCGGAGCGCTCGACGCGCGGGTCCGGCAGGAGCTCCGAAACTGGCTCGACGAGCTTCATCGCGAGCTGGGCGTGACGAGCCTCTTCGTCACCCACGACCAGGAGGAGGCCCTCGAGCTCGCCAACGAGGTCGTCGTGATGAACCACGGCAAGGTCGAGCAGGTCGGGCCGGCCGAGGAGATCTACAACCACCCCGCCACCCCGTTCGTCGCGGCGTTCGTCGGATCGTCGAACGTGCTGCGCGGAGTCGTTTGGGAGCGGTTCGTCCATTTCGGCCGTTCAGCCGTCGCCGGGGCGCACAACATTCCGGACGGCCGCGAAGCGGTCGCCTACATCCGGCCTCACGACATCGAGATCACCGCCGAACGTGCTGAGATGTCCTTCCCGATCTCGGTGGAGCGGCGCACTGACCTGGGATGGGCCGGGAAGCTGCACCTCAAGCTCGAGGACGGGCAGGCGCTGGTGGCGCAGCTCCCGAACGAGGAGATGCAGGGCATCGAGCCGGGCCAGCGGCTCTTCGCGAACTTCCGCAATCCGAAGGTGTTCATCGAGGACGGCGCTGCCCCGGATGTGACCGGCGACGAACCCAGCCCGCCGCCGAACCACTCGGAGAACGGCGCCAAACCGGTCGGATCGTCTGCTGAGAGAGCAGCCTCGATGCACGACTGATGTGAGCGCGCCGGCACACGTTCGAGCCGCGGCGGTCTGTGCGCTTGCTGCAGCGATGCCCGCACCGCCGCTCGTCGCCCTCACCCTCGGCGTACGCTTGGACGAGCCGCTTCCGACGTTCTACGCCTGCGTGGCGGTCCTCCTTGTCGTCGCCGCCGTGCTCGGGTCGACGGCGGTGCCCGGTGCGGGTCGGGGGTGGGTCGTCGAGCGGGTCGGCGTCATCGCCGTCATCGGATGGGCAGCGGGGTTCGACGTCGCAATGCTGGCTCGAGCGTTTCTCAGCGGAAGCGTCGGCAGCGACGCGGGGGCGTTCCTCTGTGCGGCGGCCGTGTACATCTGTGGCACCACCTGGACGTTCTCCGCGGCCCGTGACTTCGAGTGGAGGTGGATCGTGACCTGCGTCGGGTCGGTCGTGATCTGGCTCGCGGTCGCGACGCTCTGGTGACCGCGTGCTTCTGCCGCGTTACCGCGCCCGAATGGGTGTCTCGGCTGCCGATCGCCCGTCGGAGTCGTTGAACTCCGCTCCCGGCGGGGGCGGCACCGGCCCGTCGAGTAGCGGATCGCTGGTGCCGCGCATCCAGCATCGTCCAGTCGACGTAGGCGCAATAGCTCTCGAACCGGGCGGGTCGAACAGACCGGGCTCGTCGTCGACGCGGGTGTAGCTTCCGAGGATCTCGAAGATCCCGGCGGTGCCGGCGTCCTCGAAGTACTCGAGCGGCCGTCGGGGAAGCCCGGTCTTGCGACGGTGCTGGTAGTACTCCTCGGGCACGCCCGCGACCCCGGTCAGGGCGAGAGCCTCGCAAAGGAGCGTGCTGCCGCTTCGCGGCGTCGAGCAGATCAGATACGAGAGACGGGAAGCGTCGACCATCGCGTGGGATCAGTGGATCGAGTTGGCCGGAGCCGCGCCTGGCCAAAGCGATTCCGCCACCGTTCCGCACATTGGACAAGCCGCCTGGCGGTAGAACGTCGCCGCGTAGCCACACGACCAACACTCGATGGCGACGGGCTCAGTGAGCCGGTTCGTGTGGCCGATGGTGCGCGGCTGCACCACAGACAGCGCCACACGGTCCGCCGATGAACTCCACGCTTGACGACCGCTGAACCGCTGCTCGATCGGCAATCTCTACTTTTTCCATAGACATACGGGGGAATTTACCGTGCGACGCGCATGCTGTCAAGCATTCCGCAGGACGGCTCGGAGATGGGCGCCTACGAAGCTACTTGGCGGATCTGGTGGACGGCCACCATGACCATGGAGCTGTCGTCGGGCGGCGCCGTCGTGACGTTCTCCATCATCCGCGACAGGCGGTCATACGGGTCGGAGCGGGCGTTCAGGTACGCCTCCACCGCCTCGTCGATCGAACCGTTCTGCGACTCGGCGATCACCTTCTCGACGATCTGGCGGCGCAGGAGCCGCAGGTCGTCGAGCAGCGTGTCCCACGCCATCCGCTGCCAGCGATCCTCGGCAGGCAGCGCGGCCGCCCGGGCCTCGATCAGGTCGAGGTAGAGCCGCTCGCCGATCATGAAGAAGGCGCGGGTGACCGCCGGGATCGGACGCTCGGTCGCCTGTGAGACCGAAATGATGTCGGGCGCGTAGACGAGGGCGGGCGCGACCGCGCCGAAGTGGGCGGCGTCGCCGGGGACGTCCTGCTCGAGCAACTCCTCGAGCCGACCGTCCGTGGCCACGCGCCAGGCGTCGGTCGCCGAGCCCGAGAGCGTCTGGACGAGCTCCGCAAACGCCGGCTCGCCGCGGGAGACCTCCTCCGTGAGATCGATGTCGTGGACGTTCTGGAGATACCAGCGGGCGAGTTGCTCGACCATCGAGTCCACCCGGTCCATGAGGCTCGCCTGCACGTCGCCGGGGACGATGGCGTCGAGCCGCTCCACGGCGTCCCACGGCTCGCGGGCCTGCGAGACGTCGCGGGCGACGATGAATGCCCGCGCCACTTCCTCGGCGGTCGCTCCCGTCTCGGCCGACATGCGCGGCACGAACGTGATCCCCACCGAGTTGATGACGTCGTTCGTCACGATGGTGGCGATGATCTCCCTGCGCAGCGGATGGTTGCGCAGCAGGTGGCCGAACCGCTCGACGACGAGCGGCGGGAAGTACTCGGCGAGCGCCGCGACCAGGTACGGGTCGTCCGGGAGCGACGACTCGACGACCTGCTCGCGCAGCAGGCGCTTGGCGTAGGCCAGCAGGACGGACAACTCCGGCCGCGTCATCCCGTGGCCGGCGGAGATCCGCTCGGCCATCAACTCGCCCGAGGGCAGCGCCTCGAGCTGCCGCTCAAGCAGGTTTCGGTTCTCAAGCTCAACCATGAGGTCCTCGTAGGCCTCCATCCGCCGCGGCGAGACGGCGACCTCCTGGCTCAGGATCTGCACCTGGAGGTAGTTGTCGTAGAGGACGAGCCGCACGACGTCGTCGACCACCTGGTGCAGCACCTCGTCGCGGCCGCCGCGGTCGAGCTCGCCACGCTCACTCGCGATGGCGAGCAGGATCTTCAGGTTGACCTCGTGGTCCGAGCAATCGACGCCGGCTGAATTGTCGATCGCATCGGTGTTGATCCGGCCGCCGGCGTGGGCGTACTCGATCCGGCCGCGCTGGGTGAACCCCAGGTTCCCGCCCTCGCCCACGACGGCGCAGCGCAGGTCGCGGCCGTCGACGCGGACGGCGTCATTGGCGCGGTCGTCCACCTCGGCATGCGTCTCGGCGGACGCCTTCACGTAGGTGCCGATCCCGCCGTTCCACAGCAGGTCGACCGGGGCGTGGAGGATCGCGCGGATGAGATCGGTCGGTGCGAGCTTGGGGCTGTCGGTGCCGAGCACGGCCTGGGCCTGCGGCGAGACGGGGATCGACTTCGCGGTCCGCGGCCAGACACCGCCACCCTCGGAGATGAGCGACCGGTCGTAGTCCTCCCACGACGAGCCGGGCGCGTTGAAGAGCCGCTGCCGCTCGGCGTACGACGCCGCGGCGTCCGGAGTCGGGTCGAGGAAGACGTGCCGGTGGTCGAACGCGGCGACCAGCTGGAGGTGCTCGGAGAGCAGCATCCCGTTTCCGAACACGTCGCCCGACATGTCACCGATGCCGACGGCCGACACCGCCTCGTGCTGCACATCGCGGCCCAGCTCGCGGAAGTGGCGCTTCACGCTCTCCCATGCGCCCTTGGCCGTGATCCCGAGCGCCTTGTGGTCGTAGCCGGCGGAGCCGCCCGAGGCGAAGGCATCGCCCAGCCAGAAGCCGTACTCCTCGGACACGGCGTTCGCCGTGTCGGAGAGATGCGCCGTACCCTTGTCGGCCGCCACGACCAGGTAGGCGTCGTCGCCGTCGAGGACGCGGACGCCGTCGGGATGGACGACCTCGCCGCCGACGATGTTGTCTGTGATGTCGAGCATGCCGCGCATCAGGGTCACGTACTGGCGCTTCTCCTCCTGCATGAGGCTGTGACGGTCGGGCGGCGGGCGCTTCAGCACGAACCCGCCCTTCGCCCCGACCGGGACGATCACGGCGTTCTTCACCATCTGCGCCTTCATCAGGCCGAGGATCTCGGTGCGGTAGTCCTCGAGCCGATCCGACCAGCGGATGCCGCCGCGGGCCACCATGCCGCCGCGCAGGTGAACGCCGGCCATGGCCGGCGAGAACACGAAGATCTCCCACATCGGCACCGGCTTGGGGATGCCGGGGACGTCGTCGCAGCGCAGCTTGAACGAGATGTAGTCGCGGTCGGGGAGGTACGCGCTCGTGCGCACCGTCGCCAGGATCATCCCCAGATAGCCGCGCAGGATCCGGTCGTCGTCGAGGCTCTGCACCGCGTCCAGGTCGGCCTCAATCTCGTCGACGAGCTCGTCCTCGGCGGCCACGTCGCGCGGTGCGGCCGGATCGAACCGGAGCTCGAAGAGCCGCACGAGCTTGCGCGAGATGGCCGAGTTCCTGACGAGGCAGTCGTTCTGGTAGCGCGACGTGAACCTCGCGCCGAGGAGCTGGCGGTACTCCCGGTAGGCGCGCAGGATCGTGACGCGGCGCCAGTCGAGCTCGCCCGCGACGACCAGCCTGTTCAGCCAGTCCGACCCGGCCTTCCCCTCCCACACGGCGCCGACGGTCTCGGCCACGATGTCGCCCATCCGGTCGAGGTCAAGCGGCTTGCCGGCCGGGCCGAGCACGCCGAAGTCGTGGAGGTATCGGCCGTCCTCGCCCGTGCCGACGAGCCGGGTCGGCACCTCCTCGACGACGGTCAGCCCGAGCTGCTCCAGGAGCGGCAGGAGGTCCGTGAGCGGCGCCTTGCCGCCCGTCTTGTAGAGCTTGAGCCGGGTGAGCGGCTCGGGCGCACCCTGCTCGTTCTGGAGGGCCACGACGTACGGCTGGTCGGGGCCGAGGCGCTCGAACTGCTCGACGTCGAACGTGGCGTGGTCGATCGGCGTCCCGGACTTGTAGTAGTCGGGGAAGCGCGCGGCGTAGCGGCGTGCGAGCTCGTGGCCCTTGGCGGCGCCGAGCCTGGGGACCAGCGCGTCGGAGAGCGAGTCGTCCCAGCTTCGGGCCGCATCGGCCACGTCGCGCTGGAGCTCTCCGAGCGGCGGGTCCGGGATGTCGCCCGACGGGACGTGGATCGTGAAGTGAAACCGGGCCGGGTCGGTCGCAAACGACAGCGTGTAGTCCACCGCGCGCCCGTTGAAGCGCAGCTCGAAGAGGTGCTCGAGCCGGATGCGTAGGTCGGTCGACACGTGGTCGCGCGGCAGGGCGACGACGGCCGCCACCGTTCGGCGCACCGGGTCGCGCCGCAGGAAGAGGCGCACGCCGCCTTCCTCCTGCATCACCAGAAGCGCCATGATCGTGGCGCGGAGCTCCGAAGCCGACGCCGCGAACAGCTCGTCCTTCGGGTAGCTGTCGAAGAGCGCGACGACCGCCTTGTAATCGTGCGAGCCCGCGATCAGGTCCTCCCACTGCATGATCGACTCGAGCTTCCTGCGGACGAGCGGGATCTGACGCGCGGACTCGGAGTAGGCCTTCGAGGTGAAGAGCCCGATCAGGCGCAGCTCGCCGACCACCTCGCCGTCGGCGTCGATCCGCTTCACGGCGACGTAGTCCATCCGCGCCTTGCGGTGAATCGTGGTCTCGGCGTTCGTCTTCGAGACGACGACGAGCGGGCTCTCGAAGATCTGCGACCGCGCCGACTCGTCGAGGTCGGCCAACGGCACCGGCGTCGCGAAACGCGACCGCGACTCCTGCGAGAGCACGCCGAGGCCGGCGCCCGGCACGATGGACGCCGCAGGCTGCCCGTCGACCTCGATCACCTGGTACTCCCGGTAGCCGAGGTAGATGAAGTTGTCGTCGGTAAGCCAACTAAGGAACTCGATCGACTCGTGGATCTCATCGGGGGCGTACCTGGCGCCCGAGGCCTCGGCCGCCTCGATCATCCGCTCGACGCGCTCGACCATGGGCAGGAAGTCGCGCACGGCGAGGCGCAGCCCGGAGAGGCTCTCGTGGAGTGCGGCGGCGAGAGCTTCGATCTCGGGGTCGCCCAGCCGGCGGTCGGTCTCGAAGTGCATGACCGACTCGCGCCGCGGCGCTCCCCGGCCGGGCGTGATCGCCTCGATCGTGCCGTCGGCGGCCCGTTCCACGCCCATCACCGGGTGCAGCACGACCCGGACCTGGCAGCCGAAGTCGTGCAGCTCGGCCGTCACGGTGTCGACGAGGAACGGGGCGTCCTCGACGTTGACGTCGACCACGGAGCCGGAGGACGACCAGCCGTCGCGTTCGCGATCCGGGTTGTAGGCGCGCACCCCAAGCTCGCCCGGCGGGCGGGCGTTGGCGAAGGCAAACACGCTCCGCACCTGAGCGGCCAGCTCCGGAACCCGGTGCTCGGCACGAAGCGGCGGCGGTGCCCGGCGGACGTACGCGCGGACGAACTCCGCAAGCGGTCCGGTCCGGCCGGCGTCGAGCTCGGCCAGGAGCTCGTCGACCAGCGCGGCGCCGCTCTCGTCAGGCTCGGCGGCCGCCGGCGCCTGGTGCTGGATGCTCACAGGCGATGATGGTACCGCAGCGCCTTGATACCGTCGGCGAGTCGAACCAACCAAAGGAGGGGTGGCATGCGACTCAGGCTGATCGCCGCGCTGGCGGTGGGGATGGTCGCGGGCGTCATCATTCAGGGCGCCGCGTTCGGAGGGACGGCGGCAAAGCTACGGCATCCACAGACCGTGCATGTGATCGAGCACGCGCTCACCGACACCGTGGTGGACACCGGGAAGAAGGGCGACTCGACCGGCGATCTCTTGACGTTCCACAACCCGGTCTTCGATTCCGCTGACGCGACGCAGGTCGGCCGCGACCAGGGCCAGTGCGTCCGCATCGTGACCGGCGCCTCGTGGGAGTGCACCTGGACGACGTTCCTGCCCGGAGGCCACATCACCGTCGAGGGCCCGTTCTTCGACACCCGAAACAGCGTCATCGCCGTGACCGGCGGCACCGGGGTCTATCGCAACGCCCGCGGTGCGATGGTGCTTCTGTCGCGGGCGGGCGGCACGAAGTTCGACTTCGTCTTCAAGCTGGTGCCTTAGCGCTTACCGCGGGACCGGGTCGAAGCGGTAGCCGACGCCCGGATGGGTGTGGATGTAGACGTGCGTGCGTGAGCGAAGGTCGATCTTCGAGCGGAGCTTGCGCACGCACACGTCCACCGACCGGTCGCGCTTCCGCTGCGGGACGCCCCACACCCGCTGGCGCAGCTGGTCGCGCGTCAGGACCCGGCCGCTCTCGGCCGTCAGCGCTTGGAGAAGCCGGAACTCGAGCGGCGTCAGGCCGGCGTCGATCCCGTCGACCAGGACGCGGTGCAGGTCGGGATCGATCTCGAGGCCGGGCATCGTCATCTTCTCGGGCCGGCCGACCTGCGGTGTGATCCGGCTGCGGCGCAGCACCGCCTCGACGCGAGCCACAAGCTCGCTCATCCCGAACGGCTTGGCGACGTAGTCGTCGGCCCCCATCTTGAGCACCTGGACCTTGTCCTGTTCGGACGCCCGGGCGCTCACCACGACGACCGGGCATTCGGTGCCCCCGGCGCGGAGCTCGCGGAGCACCTGCCAGCCGTCGAGCCCCGGCAGCATCAGGTCGAGCACGACCACGTCCGGCCGCTCGAAACGCACCTTGCGCAGCGCCCGGTCGCCGTCCTCGACGCACTCGACCGACATGCCGGCGTGACGGAGATGCGCGCCGATCGACCCGGCGATCACCCGGTCGTCCTCGACGACCAGCACGCTCGGCGCCCGGCGGCCGTTCACGAGGCCACGCCGGCCGGGATGTTCGGTGCCCCCTGCGGGTTCACGGGCGGGATGGCCATGCGCCACGCCTCGCCGACCGCGAGGACATGCAGCCCTGCGCAGCGGGCGCGCGCCCCCAGAGCGGGGTCTTCGAGGATGACGTCGATCATCCGCCCGAGAACCCGCAGCCCCGAAAGGTCACGGCGGACGAAGACGTCGAGCGCGAGCGCGAGGCCCGCGGCGAGCCGGCGTGGATCGCCGCGCCAGCCGTCGGCGGCCACCGCCCGCTCGATATGGCGGATGTGCAGCGCAGCCTCCTGCACGGCCCGGATCCGGCCGATATCCTCGGACGTCGCCTGGGGGCTGCGAAGCAGCGCTGCCGACGCGTGCCGAACGCGGGCGTGCTCGAACACCGCACAATCGGGCCGGCCACCCTCGGCGGCGTCGTTCAGGGCCGCCACGACGGCGCGGCCGAAGCGGAGCGCATCGGCCTCGAGCGCCTCCACCTGCTCCTGGAATGTCGTCTCGGTGATCATGCCTGCATCGTGCCGCGCCAGGCCTGCCACTTGGGTATCGAGACGGTGCACCCGGGGTGAATTGGTGGTGATCACCCGAACCTGCCGGTGACGTACGCCTCCGTGCGCGGGTCGGCCGGCCTGATGAAGAGGTCGGCGGTGGGCGCGTACTCGACAAGGACGCCGTTTCGGTGCCCGCCGTCCTTCACATCGACGCTGAAGAACGCGGTCATGTCCGCCACGCGGGCCGCCTGCTGCATGTTGTGCGTCACGATGACGATCGTGTAGTCCTGCTTCAGGTCGTTCACGAGGTCCTCGATACGCTGCGTCGCAATCGGGTCGAGCGCGGAGGCGGGCTCGTCCATCAGCACGATCTCGGGCTCGATCGCAAGCGCGCGGGCGATGCACAGGCGCTGCTGCTGTCCACCCGAGAGCGCCAGCGCGCTCTTCTTCAGGCGGTCCTTCACCTCGTCCCAGAGCGCCGCCTTGTGGAGCGCCGATTCGATGCGCTCGTCGAGGCCGTCCTTCATGCCGTGCAGGCGCAACCCGAACGCGACGTTGTCGTAGATCGACTTCGGGAAGGGGTTGGGCCGCTGGAACACCATCCCGATCCGCCTCCGCACCTCCACCGGATCAACGGACGAGCCATAGAGGTCGTGCCCGTGGTAGGTGATGCTGCCGTCCACCGTCGCGCCCGTGATGAGATCGTTCATCCGGTTCAGGCTGCGAAGCAGCGTCGTCTTGCCACAGCCGGACGGCCCGATGAACGCGGTGACGTGGTACTTGAACACATCCATCGTGACGTCGGATACAGCGGGCGCCCCGGAGTACGACACGGTCACACCATCGAGCCGCAGCACCGGCTCTCGCTGGTCATCCGGCAGCGGCGTGTGCCTGGCGGCGAGCTCGCCCAGCTTGGCCTGGGCCTGGTGCTGGACGGCCTCGGCCGTGCTCTCGGTCTGAGAGGCTTCGGCGTTCTGGATGCGGTCGGGCTCGCTCACGGTCGACATACACGTAGATGGTCGCAGTGGGACGCGAGACGCGGGGTTATGCCCCGGTGTCGCCGTGGTGAAGATCTGGAGAAGTGCGTGCTCATCTGACCTGCTCGATCTGGCGGCGTGTTCGGAGTGAGAGCAGCCGGCCCGCGATGCTACCCACGAGAACGATGACGACGAGGACGAGCGCCGCCGCCCAGGCCTGCTGCTGCGCGTGCGGATCGGGCTGCTCGGAGGAGGTGAAGATCACCATCGGGATCGAGGCCATCGCCTGGCTCGGATCCGTGTTCACCGTCGTCCCGACGAAGATGGACGTCGTGAAGAGCAGCGGGGCCGTCTCGCCGGCCGCACGTGCAACGGCCAGGATCGTGGCCGTCACAACGCCCCCGACCGCCGTCGGCAGGATCACGGTGATCACGGTGCGCGCCCGCGTCGCCCCGAGCGCCATACCGCCCTCACGAAGGTGCGACGGCACGAGCCGGAGCACCTCCTCGGTCGCCCTGGCCACGAGCGGCAGCATGACGATCGAGAGTCCGAGCGCGCCCGCATATGCGCTCTGTCCGCGCCCGACGACCACGAGCCCGAAGATGAAGACGCCGATCACGATCGTCGGAACGCCGGAGAGGACGTTGAGCGTCAGGCTGATCAGGTCGGCGAGCCGGCGCGGGGCGAACTCTGTGTTGAAGATCGCAAGCAGCACGCCCGCCGGCAGCGCGATCGCGGTCGCGATCCCGGTGATGATGATGGTGCCGACGATCGCGTTCTTGATCCCACCGCCGGTTTGCCCAAACGGCGCCGCATTCTGGGTGAAGAGGTCGGTGTTGATGGCCGGGAGGGCGCGCTTGGTGAGGGTGAAGAGGACGATTGCGAGCACTGCCGCCGCCAGCAACGCGGCCGCGGTTGCGATCGCCTCCATGAGCCGACCGGCCAGCTTCCGTCTCCGTGCTCGGCCGCCATGCCCCACGAGCGGATTTGCCTCGGCGCTCATCCGTGCCCCATTCGTCGTTGCATCCGTCGCACGATCACCTGCGCCGCGACGTTCGTGAGCAGGCTGATGACGAGCAGGATGACCGCCAGATATGCCAGCGATGCCTTCTGCAGGGACGTGGCCGTGCCGACGTACTGCGCCGCCAGCCGGCTCGCCATCGTGTCGGCCGGGGCGTAGATGTTCGGGGGCCTCGTCAACGATCCGCCGATCACCTGCGCAACGGCAATCGCCTCTCCGATGGCGCGCCCGAACCCGAGCATGACGGCGGCGACCAGGCCGCCGCTCACCTGAGGCATCGCAACGCCTCGCACCATCTCCCAGCGTGTCGCGCCAAGGGCCATGGCACCCTGCTTGAGGTCGCTCGGCACGCTCGAGAACAGCTCACGGCTGATCGAGGCCACGATCGGGACGACCATGAGCGTCAGGACGAGGCATGCCGGCAGGAGGCCGACGGGCGAGGGGTACCCATCCAGGAACGGGATGAACCCCAGGTGGGCGATCATGAACGGCTCGATGTGCTCGTTCAGAAACGGGCCGAGGACAAGAATCCCCCACAGGCCGAGCACGACGCTCGGGATAGCCGCGAGGAGCTCGACCATCGTCCCGACCGGGGTTCGCAATGCCCGTGGCGCAAGCTCGCTCAGGAAGAGCCCGATCGCGATCGCGATCGGAACGGCGATGAGGAGCGCGACCACGGCCGTGACCAGCGTGCCGAAGATGAGGTCGGCCGCGCCGTACTCGTCGTGGACCGTGTTCCAGACGCTCGAGTTCAGGAAGCCGAGCCCGAACTCGCTGAGCGACAGGTGGGCCTGGTCGACGACCTCGTAGACGAGGAGCACCATGAGCGCGGCCAGCCCCACCGCAGCCAGCCCGGCGATGCCCTGGAGCGCGACGTCGCCGAACCGCCACCGGCGGCGCGCGGTCATCGGAGCGTGAACTGTGGGAGTCTCAGTGGTCATGAAGCCCTCCGGAGGGCGAAACGCCGGCGCCGTGGGAGGATGGCGCCGGCGCTTCGCACCAGCCGGTTTCTCAGGAGCCGATCTTGTTGATCAGCGCCTGGTCACTTGCCACGATCGAGGACGGCAGCTTCGGGTAGCCGAGGTCGGGACCGAACGCCTGGCCCTTCGGACCGACGGCGTACTCGAGGAACGCCTTCAGCGTCGATGCCTTGGGCGAGCTCTGCGGCACGATCACATAGGTGAATGTGGCGTCGGGATACGCATCAGGTGCCGACGCCGGCGGATTCACGAGCGAGATCGAGCCGTCCGGATTCGTCGTGCCCACCGTGGACGCGGCGAGCACCGACTTCGTGCCGGGCTCCGGGTAGTTGCCCGCAGCGTTCTGGAGCAGGGCATAGTTCAGACCGTTCGCCTGCACGTAGGCGAGATCGACGTAGGTCAGCGCTCCGTCGGTCGCCTGCACCGCGGCAACCACGCCGCTCGAGTGCTCAGCGCCCGTCCCCGTCGGGAACGGCGGCTGCGTCGAGGTGCCGACGCTGTTTGCGAAGTCCGGGCTGACCTTCGTCAGCCAGTCGGTGAAGGCGAAGCTCGTTCCCGAGCCGTCGCTGCGGTACACGGGCGTGATGTGCGTGTCCGGCAGGTTGACGCCGGGGTTCAGCTTGGCGATCGCCGGATCGTTCCACGAGCTGATCTTGCCCATGAACATGTCCGCGAGGACCGGGCCCGTGAGGTGGAGCTTGTTCGGGACGCCCTTCACGTTGTAGGTGATCGCAACGGCGCCGAGCGACCACGGGATCTGGATGCAGCCCTTGCAGGCCGCCGCCTGATCCGACGAGAGCGGGGCATCGCTGGCACCGAAGTCGACGGTGCGTGCGGTGATCTGGTCGATGCCGCCACCGCTACCGATGGCCCCGTATGTGATCGTGACCGCGGCGGGGCTCTTCACGTAGTCCGCCTCCCACTGCGACACGAGCGGCGCAACAAACGTGCTGCCGGCGCCGACGAGGACGCTCTTGTCACCGCCGCCGTTCGCGGCCTTCTGGGTGACCGTCGTCGTGCTGCCGCTCGACCCACAGGCGGACGCCGCGGCGACCGCGGCGACCGCGAGCGACATCGAAACAGCTTTCCTGAATCTCATGCGTAACCTCTCCGTCGTCTCCTACCGATGGGTCGATTGTGCATTCGGGGTCCGCGGGCTGGGGTGACGCGCCGGTATAGGCTCGGTGAACAAGTGGTAATCGCCGATTTCCGGCCGTTCCGTGGCGGTACGCTCTGCCCATGCCACGTGAGACGTTCCACCAGGAGCTCGACGAGCTCGGAGCCCTCCTGAACGAGGAAGCCCGGCTCTGCCAGCGCTCGCTCGACGGCGCCCTTGAGGCGCTGATCGCCCCCGATTCCCACGCCGCCGACCAGGTGGTCGCCGCCGACGACGACATCGACCGGGTCTATCTCCAGGTCGAGCACGGCGTCGAGTCGCTGCTCGCGCGGCAGTCGCCGGTGGCAATCGATCTACGGTTCGTGCTCGCGGTCATTCACGTGAACCAGAACCTGGAGCGGATCGGCGACCAGTGCGTCAACATCGCCAAGGTCAGCAAGCTGTTCGCCCAGCAGCCGCTGACGGCCGAGCTGCTCGAGGACTTCACCGTGATGGGGAACCAGGCAAGCGGCATGATCGCCACGGCGATGGCGTCGTTCACGCAGCGCGACCTCGACCAGGCCGAGTCGCTCGTGGAGCTCGACCAGGTGATCAACGAGCGAAACCATGGCCTCGCCCGCCGGATCATCGAGGGCGGCTTCGATGAGGCGACGATCGAGATGCCCCTCCGGGCGATGCTCGTCGCGCGGGCCATCGAGCGGATCGGCGACAACGCCGTCGACATCGGCGAGCAGACCGCCTACCTGGTGACGGCGGCCTTCCGCGAGTTCACGGACGCGTCCCACCCGGTCGCGTAGGCCGCGCGGCGCTTCTCGCTCCTGGCGTGATCCCCTCGATCGCCCGGTTGCTCAGATCGACGATCTTCGATATATTGAGGATGGTCAATACGAGAGGAGCCTGGAGTGGGCAGTGCAAGCGTGGAGCCGGTCGCATGTTGCCGGCCGCTAGCGGCGCCGGCGTTGTCGGATGACGAGGCGGTGGCGACCGCGGAGGTCTTCAAGGCGCTTGCCGATCCGGCGAGGGTGAGGATCGTGAACATGCTTGCGACGAGCGGCGAGCCGGTGTGCGTATGCCACCTGGTCGAACCGCTCGGCCTCTCCCAGCCGACCGTGTCCCACCATCTGAAGAAGCTGACGGACGCGGGCCTGCTCGAGCGCGAGCAGCACGGCAAATGGGCGTACTTCTCGTTTCGGCCGGACGCGGTGGAGACGCTCGCGTCAGTCGTGGATCTGAAGGGAGTGTGGACGTGATGGCGACCAGTGCTGAGGAACTTCGCGAGGAGGTGCGGGCCAAGTACGCCGAATCGGCTCGCGCCGTGACGGGCGAGGACGGCGGGTGCGGATGCGGCTCCGGTGGGTGCTGCGCCGACAACACCAACGGCGGCATGTTCGGCGAGGCGCTGTATGCGGCCGAGCAGCGAGGCGAGCTGCCCGACGCCGCTGTCCTCGCATCGCTCGGATGCGGTAACCCGACTGCGGTCGCCGACCTGCACGAGGGTGAGACCGTGCTCGACCTGGGCTCGGGCGGCGGGATCGACGTGATCCTGTCGGCAAAGCGCGTCGGGCCGACCGGCACCGCGTACGGGTTGGATATGACCGACGAGATGCTCGAACTCGCCCGCCGGAACGCGGGCGACGCCGGCGTCCGGAACGTCCACTTCCTGAAGGGACTGATCGAGGCGATTCCGCTGCCGGCCGGCTCGGTCGACGTCGTGATCTCCAACTGCGTGATCAACCTCTCCACGGACAAGGCCGCGGTACTGGCCGAGATCAGCCGCGTGCTGAAGCCCGGCGGGCGCATAGGGGTGAGCGACATCGTCGCCGAGGACACCCTGACGGCCGAGCAGCGCGCGCAGCGGGGAAGCTACGTCGGCTGCATCGCCGGCGCACTGTCCAAGGGAGAGTACGAGGCAGGGCTCGAGGCGGCCGGATTCGAGCAGGTGTCGGTGACGTTCACGCACGAGGTCGCAGACGGCATGTACGGCGCGATCGTGCGCGCGGTGAAGACCGCGGATGCGACAGCGTGAGCCACATCCTCTTCGTCTGTATCCAGAACGCCGGTCGGAGCCAGATGGCGCAGGCTCTCTTCGAGCGCGCCGCCGGCGCCGGGCACGAGGCCCGGTCCGCCGGCAGTCGCCCGGCCGGCCACGTCCATCCGGAGGTCGTGGACGTGATGAGCGAGCTCGACGTCGACCTCTCCGCCAGGACGCCGCACAAGCTCGACCCGGACGACATCCAGTGGGCCGACGTGGTCGTCACGATGGGCTGCGGCGACGAGTGCCCGTACATCCCGGGCAAGCGCTACATCGACTGGGAGCTCGACGACCCCGCCGGACGTCCCCTCGCGGACGTCCGCCGCATCCGGGACGCGATCGGCGGGCGTGTGGAATCGCTGCTCAGCGAGCTCGCGGCCCCGCGCGGGACGGGATAGCTACCGGCCGCCGGCCGGATCCCACCGGCGGAGCGTCTCGGCGACACTCTCCTCCTCGAGATCGAGATGGGCCAGAAGGTGGGCGGCCAGGGCCTCCAGCGACTCGGCCACCGCAGCCCGAGCCTCCGGGGAGTCCGTGCCTTCCAGCACGCCGGCCGCCGACTCCACCCCCTGGAGCAGGCCCGCAACCCGGCGGTGGTCGTCCTGGAGCCGGTCGACGACGGGGCCCAGCGAGGGGTTCACCCGCCGGAGCTCGGGGAAGAGCGCGACATCCTCGAGCCGGTGATGGTGATGCACGAACCGGCAGTAGTGAAGGCAGCTCGCACGCAGGCGCCACAGCGGCCCCGCCATCTCCAGCGCGCGCACGCCGGCGACCACGTCCTCGGCCGGCGCACCCTCAGCGACCTCGACCGCCAGCCGCTCGACGGTTGCGAGATCCTGGCGGAGGAGGCCGTGCACCCACAGGAGATCCTGGTAGAGCGCCTCGCCCTGCGCCGTGACCGGCATCTCCTCGATGCCGCCCGCCCCGGATCCGTCAGGCAGCGTCGAGCGCCCGTTCGAACAGCCGGTCGCCCGCGAGGCGGCTGAGCTCATCCGCGAGCAGCGACGGCCGCGGCGGCGGTGCCAGCACCACCGGATAGTCGAGCAACCCTGGCACCGTGGCCGTGCCGAGGCGGCCGCGGGTCTTGCGCTCGACCAGATACTCCTTGCCGCCGGCTCGCATCGTCACCCGCTCGAGATGGTGCTGGCGGCCCTCGCGGTTGAGATCGATATCCGCGGCGAGCGCCGAGCGCAGCCACCCCGCCATGAGCCGCGCCTCGTTCTCGGGACCGCGCACATCGACAGCCCGGATGCGCTGGAGCGCCCTCACCTCGCTGGGGCCGTCGAAGAGCCCGGCCACCGCGTCGCGCCATGGATGCAGGCCCGACCAGACCAGGTCGGCGACGGACGGCGCGAGGAGCCGGGCGGCGAGCACACCTTCGAGGCCGCACTCGCCGGAGTCGACGATGAGGCGCGACGCGAGCGCCGACAGCCCGCCGGCCAGGCCCTCCTCGTGCGTGAACGGCCCCTGCCACCACAGGAACACCGGCAGGTCGGGGACGAGCAGCGACGTCACCGCGCTCGGAAGCGCCTTGGCGTGCGCCTCGACAAGCACCCGCTCCGAGCACACCTGCCGGTCGGAGGCGCCGACCCAGCACGAGCTCGCGACCGACGCGCGCAGGTCGCCGTCGCCGGGCGTCGCCACGATGGCGCGCAGCGGATGCGATGGACCGACATGCTCGAGCGCCTCGATCGCGACCTCGATCCGCTCGGTGTCCGGTGCGTGGACGATCAGGTTGAGCGTGATGGCGCGGACGCTGCCCGTGCGATCGCCGCCGCGCGCCGCGCGGAGCATCGACTCGACGGCCGTGAGGTCGGATGTGTGGTCGTCGTGGCTCACGGCCGCCGCCACCGGCGCCCGTCCCGAGCCAGGAGCTCGTCCGCGAGGTCGGGCCCCCACGACCCGCCCGTGTAGACCTGCGGGGTGCCCTTGCGCCACTGATCGAGCAGCGGATCGACGATCTCCCAGGAGCGCTCAACGCTGTCCTGGCGCGTGAACAGCGTCCCATCCCCACGCATCGCGTCGAGGATGAGCGTCTCGTAGGCCTCGGGCACCTCGGCCAGGAAGGACGACCCGTACAGGAAGTCCATGTTGACCGTGCGCAGGGCGAGCGTCGGCGTCGGCGCCTTGGCCCCGAACCGGAGCGAGATACCCTCGTCCGGCTGGATCCGAAGCACGAGGGCGTTCGGCTCGAGCTGCTCGACGGCGTCCGTCGGAAACGGCAGGTGCGGAGGACGCTTGAACTGCACCGCCACCTCGGTGACGCGCTTGGCGAGCCGCTTCCCGGCGCGGATGTAGAACGGCGTCCCGGCCCAGCGCCAGTTGGCGATCTCGAGCTTGGCCGCAATGTACGTGGGCGTGTTCGAGTCGGGCGGGACGTTCGGCTCGTCGAGATATCCGGCCACCTTCTCGCCGGCAACGTATCCCTCGCCGTACTGCCCGCGGACGGCATTTTCGATGGTCATCGGCTTCGTGGCCCTCAGAAGCTTGGCCTTCTCATCCCGGATTGGATCAGCATCGAAGGCAGCGGGCGGCTCCATCGCCACGAGCGCGAATACCTGGAGCAGGTGGTTCTGGACGATGTCGCGCACGACGCCCGTCTCCTCGTAAAAGGCGGCCCGGTGCTCTACGCCGATCGACTCGCCGACGGTGATCTGGACGTGGTCGACGTGGGTGTTGTTCCAGACGGGCTCGAAGATCGCATTGGCGAACCGGAACGCGAAGATGTTCTGGACGGTCTCCTTGCCCAGGTAGTGGTCGATCCGGTAGATCTGGTTCTCGCGGAACGGCCGGTGGACGACGTCGGCCAGCTCGTGCGCCGAGTCCAGGTCGTGGCCGAACGGCTTCTCGATGACCACGCGGGCGAACCCGGGCGGCTTGTTGAGCCGGGTCGCGCCCATCGCCTGCACGATCACCGGGAAGAAGCTGGCCGGCGTCGAGAGGTAGTAGACCCGGTTTCCGCCCGTGCCGTGGGCGGCGTCGATCGCCTCGAGCCGCTCGCCGAGGACCTTGAACGCCTCCTCGTCGAAGGTGCCCGACTGGTAATGCAGCGTCTCGGCGAACGCGGGCCACAGGTGGTCGTCGACGGGCGTCCGCGAGAATTTCTCGACCGCGGCGCGGGCGAACTCCCGGAAGCTCTCGTTGTCCATGTCCGCGCGGGCGTAGCCGATCACCGCAAAGCGGCTCGGCAGGAGGCCCCTGACAGCGAGGTTGTAGATCGCGGGCAGGAGCTTCCGCTGGGACAGGTCGCCCGAGGCGCCGTAGATGACGAACACGGTGGGCTCGGACGCGCCGCCCACCCGCAATCCCGATCTGAGGGGATTCGGAGCCGGCCGCTTGGCCGTCGTCGCCATCAGGCGGCGCGCTGCGCGTCGAGACTCTGGCGGATCGTCCCGATCAGCGAGTCGAACGAGTCCGAGAAGGCCTTCACGCCGTCGACCTCGAGCTTCCTGGTCACCTCGTCGAGCGACACGCCCGCGCCGGCGAGCGCGTCGATCGCGGCGTGCGCCCCCTCGACGTCGGCGTCGACCGTCCTGGCCACGGTGCCGTGGTCCTGGAAGGCGGCGATGGTGCCCTCGGGCATCGTGTTCACGCAGTCCGGCCCGATCAGGTTGTCGACGTAGAGGACGTCGGAGTACTCCGGGTTCTTCGTGCCCGTCGACGCCCACAGCGTCCGCTGCACGGTCGCGCCTTCGGCGGCGAGCCGCTGCCAGCGCTCCGACGCGACGATCTCGTTGAACCGCCGGTAGGCGAGCTTCGCGTTCGCCACCGCGGCCGTGCCGCGAAGCGGCGAGCCGTCCGGCAGGACCGCGTCGACGGCCGTGTCGACCCGCGAGACGAAGAAGCTCGCGACCGAGTGGACGTCGGAGATCGGCTGATGCGCGGCCAGGCGCCGCTCGAGGCCCTTGATGTAGGCCGTGTGGATCGCCTCGTACTGGGCGAGCGAGAAGAGCAGCGTCACGTTCACGTTGATGCCGGCGGCGATCGTCTCCTCGATCGCCGGGACGCCCTCGGGCGTGCCCGGAATCTTGATGTAGATGTTCGGCCGGCCTATGCGGCCGAAGAAGTCCGGCGCCGCCGCGACCGAGGCCGCGGTGTCGTTGGCCATGTTCGGCGGGAGCTCGAACGAGACGAAGCCGTCGAGATGGCCGGAGTCGTCGTAGACGTGCCTGATCTGGTCGGCCGCCTCGCGAACGTCTTCGATCGCGAGCTCGAAGAAGACGTCCCGGGCGGACGCCGACGTGCCGGCGAGCGAGGCGATCGCCTCGTCGTAGTCGGTGCTGTCGGCGATGGCCTTCTGGAAGATGGTCGGATTGGACGTGACGCCGAGCACGCCCTCGTCGACCATGCGCTTGAACTCGCCGGACTTGAGCCAGCCGCGGCGGATGTTGTCGAGCCACGGGCTGGTACCCGCGGCGGCAAGTTCGTGAAGCTTCGTCATGACTCGGATTCTCCTCTCTGCCCCCCGGAGGGTATCGACGCCGCCTGGAGCACGCGCTCGGCCTCGCCGGCGACGCGCTCGGGAGTGAATCCCAGGTGCTCGAGCGCGGTCGTCCCAGGTGCCGATGCGCCGAAGCGGTCGAGGCCGATCACGGCCCCGCGGAGCCCCACATAGCGCTCCCAGCCGAGGGTCGCTGCGGCCTCGACGCTCACCCGTGCTTCGATCTCCGGCGGGAGCACGTCGTTTCGGTAGGACTCGGGCTGCTCCTCGAAGAGCTCCCAGGACGGGAGCGAGACGACGCGGCTTGACACCCCGCGGTCGCGCAGAAGCCCGCGGGCCGCCAGGGCGAGGTGCACCTCGGCGCCGGTGCCGATCAGCACCACGTCGGGATCGGGGTCGCCCTCGAGGACGTAGCCGCCGCGGGCCGCATCCGCGAGCGGATAGCGCTCCGGATCGAGCACCGGCAGCGCCTGGCGGGAGAGGACGAGCGCGGTGGGGAGCTCGTTCCGCGCCAGGGCGACCCGCCACCCCGCGATCGTCTCGTTGGCGTCAGCGGGTCGGAAGACGCACATGTCCGGCGTGGCCCGGAGCGTCGCCAGCTGCTCGATCGGCTGGTGGGTCGGGCCGTCCTCGCCGAGGGCGACCGAGTCGTGGGTCCACACGAAGATCGAAGGGACGTTCATCAGGGCCG
>DATIDU010000179.1:0-4217 GCA_035456145.1 Gaiellales bacterium
GCCGACCGGCGCCGCGGCGACCGCGCGGAATGGCTCGGCGTGCGGGTTGCCGATCGCGAAGGTCTCGCCGGCCGGCACGATGAGCGCCTCGCCGGCCGCGAGCTCGAGCTCGCCGCCCGAGAGCTCGACCGCCGCCCGCCCGGCGAGCGCGACGAAGACCTCCTCGCGGTCGACGGCGTGGGGTGTCCCGGGGGTGTCGGGCGCGATCTCGAGCGTCCACACGCTGGTCTCGGTCGCGCCGCGGCTGGGCGCGGCGAGGCCGGTGACCGTGAGGCCGGGGATGGTGAACGTGGGCGCGGTGTCCTTGGAGATGTGGGGCACGTCTTCTCCCTTCGCTACGATTTCTAAACTTAGGATAATCATATACCGTGGTTTAGGAGTTTGTCCACCGACACCGATATCGGGATCCTGCTGGGGCTTGCGTACGGGGCGTTCGTCGCCGAGATGCATGCCGACCTGGCGGCGCGCGGCTTCGGCGACCTGGGCCGGTCGTACGGCTACGTCTTTCGCGTGCTCGCCGACGGGGATCGCAGCCTGAGCGAGCTGGCCGGCCTCCTCGGGATGACGCTTCCGGGCGCCGGCAAGATCGTCGACGAGATGGTGGAGCGTGGCTACGTCGAGCGCCACCCCGACCGCTCGGACCGGCGCGTCAAGCGACTGCGGCTCTCCTCCCGCGGACGCGCGGCGCTCAAGGCCGCGCGGGCGTTCCACCGCCGCTTCGAGCGCCGCCTCGCCGACGGCCCGGCATTGCGCGCCGCGCTCGAGTGCATCGCCAGGGACACGAACGTCGGCCCTGCCCCGCGCTACGTCCGCCCGCTGTGAAAAATCGGGGTCAGACCCCAATCTTTCAGCCTGCGACAGTGGGGCCGCCCCATGGTTGCACGCTCGGTAGCATCAAGGGGTGTTCATCTCGTTCGAGGGTCTGGACGGTTCGGGGAAGACGACCCAAGCGGCGCTGCTCGCCGACGCGGCCCACGCGGCGGGACGAGAGGTCGTCTCGGTGCGTGAGCCGGGCGGCACAGCGGCCGGCGAGCGCATCCGGGCGCTTCTGCTCGATCCCGCGGCCCGGATCGCGCCGTGGGCCGAGGCGCTCCTCTACGCCGCCGCGCGCGCGGAGCTCGTCGCCGAGGTGATCCGCCCGGCCCTCGACCGCGGCGCGACCGTGATCGCCGACCGCTACGTGGACTCGTCGCTGGCCTACCAGGGCGTCGCCCGCGGCCTCGGCGTCGAGGAGGTGCTCGACGTCAACCTGGCGGCGACGGGGCGCCTCCTGCCCGACCGGACGATCCTGCTGGAGCTGCCCCGCGACGTCGCGGCCGCCCGCCTCGACGGAACGGCCGACCGGATGGAGGCGGAGGCCGACGACTTCCACGCCTCGGTCGCCGACGGGTTCGCCGACGTCGCCCGCCGCTTCCCCGATCGGGTCGTGGTGGTCGACGGCTCCGGCGAGCCGGCCAACGTGGCCGCCCGTGTCCTGGCGGCGGTGGGGCTGTGAGCGCCTTCGCCGGCCTCCCCGAGCAGCCCTACGCCGCGCGGCTCCTCGACGCCGCGATCGAGCGGCCCGCGCACGCGTACCTCCTCTCCGGCCCCTCCGGCAGCGGCAAGCGCCGCTACGCCGACCGGTTCGCGGCGGCGCTCCTCGAGACCGAGCTCGGCAGGGTCGAGCGCCGCACCCACCCCGACCTCTTCGTGCTCGAGCCGGAGGGCCAGGGCATCCTGGTCGAGGGCGCCCGCCGGCTGCGCCGCGACCTCTACCTGCGCCCGTACGAGGCCGCCCGCCGCATCTATCTGATCCTCGACGCCCATCTCCTGCGCGACGAGTCGGCGAACGCCCTCCTGAAGTCGATCGAGGAGCCGCCGCAGTACGGCGTCTTCGTCCTCGTCTCCGACCACGCCGGGAGGATGCTGCCGACGATCCTCTCGCGTGTCCAGACGGTGCCCTTCCGGCGCTTCCCGGTGGCCGTGCTCGAAGAGGCCGTGTCCGACCCCGTCGCCGCCCGCGCCGCGCTCGGGAGCCTGGCCCGTGCGGAGGAGCTCGCGGGTGACCCGGCCGCCGCCGGGCGCCGGCAGGCCTACCTCGATCTGGCCCGGGCGTCGGCCTCCGACGAGTCCTTCGACCCCGCTGCGGCGGCCGCCGCCGTCCTCGTGTCGACCGGCGAGCGGGCCAAGGCCGAGTCGGTCCGGGTCGGTAAGGAGGCGGCCGAGCGGCTGGCCTCGGTCGACGACCCGAAGGAACGGCGGGCGCTCGAGAAGCGGTTCGACGACCGGGCCAAGCGGGCCGCCCGCCGGGCCGAGTGGGACGAGCTCCGCCTGGCCGTCGACACTGTCGGATCCTGGTACCGCGACCTCATGGCGGTCGGTCTGGGGGCTGGTGACTCGGTGGTAAACTCGGATGTCGCCGGCGATATGTCGCCCGCCCCGGCGGGCGCTGCGGGGCACGCCGCCCGGGCGCTCGAGGTCGTGGCGGACGTCCGCCGGTCGCTCGAGCTCAACATCCATCCGGGACTCGGGTTGGAGGCGATGTTCCACCGCCTCCACCAGGCCCGGTAGCACACACCAAGAGGATCAACACATGGCCACAGTCGTGGGCGTCGTCTTCCAGCCTGGCGGCAAGGTCTACTCGTTCGACCCCGGCGGCCTCGAGCTGCGCTGGGACGAGCGCGTCATCTGCCAGACCGCGCGCGGCCGCGAGTACGGCCGCGTCGTCGAGACCGAGCGCGAGGTGCCCGACGAGTCGCTGATGGGGCCGCTGAAGCGGGTCGTCCGCCGCGCCGTCCCCGCCGACGAGCAGGTGATCGAGCAGAATCGGGTCGAGGCCAAGCGCGGGATGCTGCTCTTCCGCGAGCTCACGAAGCACCACGGCCTCGAGCTGAAGCCGGTCTCCTCGGAGGTCACATTCGACGGCTCCCGCATCACCTTCGCCTTCTCGGCCGAGGAGCGGCCCGACACGCGGGCGCTCCAGACGGACCTCGGCGAGCGGTTGAAGCGGCGCGTCGACCTGCGCCAGGTCGGCCCGCGCGAGCAGGGCCGGCTGTGCGGCGCCGTCGGCCTGTGCGGCACGAACCAGCTCTGCAGCGCCCGCTACCCCTGCCACGACCAGCCGATCACGCTCAAGATGGCGAAGGACCAGCAGCTTCCGATGAACCCGGGACGCATCACCGGCCTCTGCGGCAGGCTACGCTGTTGTCTGGCGTTCGAGCATCCGCTCTACCGGTCGTTTCGCGACCGGGCGCCGGCGGTCGGGCGCACGGTGGCCACTCCGGAGGGGAAAGGTATCGTGCGAAGCTACGAGGTCCTTCGCGACGCCTGCGTCGTGGAGATGGACGGAAGGACGATGATGGAGGTCAAGCTGGACGCGGTCGTCGAGGTGGCGGGATGAGCGACGTCGCATTCTGGGGCTCCGGCAGCGATCCGGCGATCGAGCCGTTCCGGCAGGCGCTTCGCGCCGAGTGGGAGCGGCGCGGCTACGAGTTCGTCGAGGCCCGTGACCCCGACGCGGCCTGCATCTTCAACTTCGTCGATCCCGACGACCCCAAGCCGTTCCGGCGCCGCCAGCGCTCCACCTACGTGATCGCCGTCCACCACCGTGCCGAGCGACCCGACGACGTGCTGCGCTTCGAGTACCCGATGCTCGTGCGCGCGCTCGCGAACATCGCGATGCTGGTGGTGCCCGGCGACGCCTGCTACTTCGTGACGCCCGAGCAGGGCTTCTACTCCGTCCCGGATCCCGGCAACGTCGAGGACTGGGTGCGGGCGCTCTTCGACCGCATCGAGCCGCTCGCCACGTCGCGCCTCGTGATCGACAACCACTTCGAGACCGACCTCGAGCCGGAGCTCTGGGACGGCGACGAGCAGACCGAGGCGCTCTTCCGCGCCGGGCGCCGCCTCGACGCGCTGGGCCTTCTGCCCGCGCCCTTCCCGCTCGAGGATCTGGTCACACCCGACGACATGCGCTGGATCAAGCTCGTCTACGGGATCGGCGGCCTCTCGTACGGCAACCTGTCGGCGCGCAAGGACGACCGCCGCTTCTGGATGTCGGCGTCGGGTGTCGACAAGTCGAACCTCCGCGAGGTCGGCCGCGACATCCTGATGGTGACCGACTACGACCGCCCGAACGAGCGCATGATCCTGTCGGTGCCGCCGGGCGTCGAGCCGCGGCGGGCGTCGGTCGACGCGATCGAGCACTGGATGATCTACCGCGAGCATCCGCGCGTCGG
>DATIDU010000180.1:0-5485 GCA_035456145.1 Gaiellales bacterium
CGCACGGTTGAGTAGGCGCTCGATGCCGTCACGCCGACGACCAGGATGACGATCGCCAGGTGTACGACGTAGCCGCCGTACCGGCGCCGGTTGCGGCCGACCAGGTCGACCAGCGCGCGCGGGACGCTGCCGCCGGCGAGCGCGCGCCGGGCGGCCGTCCCGCGGGCGAACTCCAGGCCCACCGTGACCGTGACGAAGATGCAGAGCGAGAGCGCGGTCAGGCCGGCGGGGCTCGATCCCAGCCCGAGGAGCCACAGGAGGGCGGCGCCGGAGAGCGCCGAGACGACCGGCCAGCGGAACGTCCGCACGAGGCTGTCAGGCGAGGCCCGCCGCCAGGCGATCAGCGGCCCAATGCCGGTGAGCGCCAGGAGGGGCAGGCCGAAGATGACCAGGAAGAAGTCGTAGTACGGCGTCGAGACGGTCGAGCGGACACCGCGGACGGCCTCGCTCAGGATCGGGAAGATGACGCCCCACAGCACGGCGAAGGCGAGCGCGAGAAGCAGCAGGTTGTTGAAGAGGAACGTCGCCTCGCGCGAGATCACCGACTCGAGCCGGTGCTCGGCCCGAAGCAGCGGCAGCCGCCAGATGATGAGCGCCGTCGAGAGGGCGAGCACCGCCGCCACGAACCCCAGGAGGTACGGCCCGACCGGTGACTGCACGAACGAGTGCACCGACTGGACGACGCCGCTTCGGGTGAGGAAGTCGCCGAAGACCGCCAGCGAGAACGCCGCGCTCACGAGCACCATGTTCCAGACCTTGAGCATGCCCTTCTTCTCCTGCACGATCACGGAGTGCAGGAACGCCGTCGCGGCGAGCCAGGGCATGAGCGCCGCGTTCTCGACCGGGTCCCAGGCCCAGTAGCCGCCCCATCCGATCTCGACGTATGCCCAGTGCGCGCCGAGCAGCATGCCCGTGCCGAGCGCCGCCCAGCTGACGAGCGTCCACCGGCGGACGGAGACGAGCCAGCGGGCGTCGGTGCGGCCGGTGAGGAGTGCGGCCATGGCGAACGCAAACGGGATCGAGAGCGTTACGTAGCCCAGGTACAGCATCGGCGGGTGGGCGACCATGTACGGGTTCTGGAGGGACGGATCGAGGCCGGCGCCGTCGGGCGGAACCGTGCCGGCGACGTGCGCAAACGGCGAGGATACGAACGCCGCGAGGCCCGAGAAGAAGGCCGCGATGGCGCCGAGCACAGCGGCCACCCAGGGCATGAGCTCCCGGTTTCGGTTCCGGTTCTGGTGCAGCGCGAGCGCTGAGGCTCCGGTCAGGACCGCGAGCCAGAGGAGCAGCGATCCCGGCTCGCTCGCCCAGAGCGAGCTCAGCGTGTAGCCGGTGGGCAGCCGCCGGCTGGTGTGCTCGGCGACGACCGCCAGCGAGAAATCGTGCGTGACCAGGGCGTACTCGACGGCGACGACGGCGACGAGCGTCGCGGCAAGCGCCGCCCAGAACGCGTTGCGGGAGCTGCGCATGAGCCGGCGGTCGCCGCGGCGGCCGGCCAGGACGCCGGCGACGGCGGCGTAGATCACCAGCGCGAAGACGAGGTAGAGCGCGACGCGCCCGAGCGTCGTCACCGGGCCACCCGCCGCATCAGCCAGAGCCGCCGGAGGAGTATTTACTCGGGCACTTGGTGAGCAGGGAGTCGGGCTCGCCGACGAAGACGCCGTTCTCCATCCTGCCGGTGACGATGATGTGCCGCGTCGGCTTGAAGGCGTCCGGCACCGAGCCCGTGTAGGAGACCGGGACGGTCGCCGGCGAGCCGTCGTCCTGGAGCACGAACTTGAGCGGGCTGCTCGCGCCGGAGGCCGTGACAACGACGCCGGTGAGGTTGACCTTCTTGTGGGCGGCGCCGTCGCGGTTCGACTTGAGCTGCGAGACGCTCACGAGCAGCGTCCCGGTGCTCACGAAGCCCTGATAGACCAGAAAGACGGCGAGGAGTGACGCGACGACCAGCGCGATCACAAGGCGAGGCCGGCCGGTCATGCGGGTCAGGGTACCATCGGCCCGGCCGCCGCCGGGCCGACGCGATCACGCCGCCCGGTCGGGCACGCGATAGCCCAGATCGAGGCACAGCTGGCCTCGCCGAGCCTCGCGCAGCGCGTCGGTGTAGCCCTGCCCGTAGGCCGCGCGGAGCAGCCACCCAAGGAGCTCGTGGTCGATCGGGCCGTTGCCGAGGTCGAAGATCTCGGCCCACAGATCGGCGAGCCGGAGGTCTATGGCCATGGCGAGCGTGTCGCGACGTGCGTCCATGCTCGCATGCTAGGGACTCGATCGGACGGACCCCCTGCAAAATCGGGGTCAGGCACCAATTTTCCGGTCCGGCGCGCAGGCCGGCGTCGACGCGTAGATCTCGTAGCGACTCACGCCGACGGGCTTCGGCCGGTTGCGATCCGGGTCTGCCGCGCGCCGCTCGCCGATTGCCGCGAACACCGCCTGGGCCGCCTCCTCGTCCTCGAACAGCATCACCGAGAGCCGCACCCCGGCCTCGCGGTCGACGAGCCACACGCCCTCCACCCCTTGCGCCGCGGCCGCCGCCGGCACCACCTCGTCGATCACGTGCGCGATGCCGTCCTCGAGATCCGACGGGCTGTCCTCAAACCGGATGACCTGGGCGTACATGGCGTTCCTCCGTGGTAGAGTGATGAAGTCCGCATACGGATAATCCGTATGCGTACTATTTACCACATCCCCCCTTGACGATGCAACCGGATCCCCGCCATCCGCACTGGCGCGCCTGGCAGATGTTCTTCGAGGCCCACGCCGCCGTTTGCGCGGACGTCGAGGCGGAGCTCCAGCGCTCGCACGGGCTCTCGCTGCGCTGGTACGACGTGCTCCTGCAGCTGTACGCGGTGCCGGAGCGGCGGCTCTCGATGCGCGATCTCGGCGACGCGGTCGTGATCTCGAAGAGCGGGCTCACGGGCGTCGTCGACCGGATGGCCAAGGCCGGCCTCGTCGAGCGCGTCCCCGACCCGGGCGACCGCCGCGTCACGCTCGTGGCCCTGACCGCCCTCGGAGCCCAGCGGTACGAGCAGGCCCGCACTGACCATCGCGCGGCCGTCGCAGAGCGGTTCCTCGACCGGCTCGACCCGGCCGACCTCGACGTGATCGAACGCGCCATGGCGGGCGTGCTCGATCGCTAGCCCGGCGCGCCGCGGCGGCGGGCCACGACGGCCAGAACGACGAGCGCGGCGGGAACCGAGAGCGCGAGCGGCACCACGCCGCCGCTGTTCAGCGTCTTTCTGTCGGCGACCTGGACGCGAAGCGGTGGGCCGACCGCGATCGGGCCCGACCCCCCCGCGGGCACGGCCGTCACGTAGATCGCCATCGGACCCGCGCTCACCGCCTTCACCGACCACCGGATCGCCCGCGACCCTCCGGCCGCGATCGGCCTCAGATACCTGGTGCGATGGGTCGACCAGTCCTCCGGGTCGACGTACGTGGACGGGTCGAGCGAGACCACGTTCAGGTGGGCGACGAGCGGGCCGGTGGCGCCGGGGCCGGCGGCGAGGGTCGATGTGAACGAGAACGACCTGCCGAGCCGGACCGCCACCGATCCGCGGTCGAGCGTGATGCTGGGCGCGGCCGCGCCGGCGCCGGGCGCCCACGCCCCGAGCACGACGAGCGCCAGGACGGCTGCGACCGGCCGCCTCACTCACGCACCCCCGCCAGGCGCAGCCGGGCCGCGGCGATGCCGCTCGCCGCGAGCGCCGCCACGACGAAGATCAGTGGCGCGGCGAGCCAGGAGAGCTCGTCCACGGCGCCGCGCCCGTCGATCACGAGGCGGCCGAGGAAGTGGAGACCGGCGGTGAGCGGGTTGAACCGCTGGAGCAGTTCGCCCGCCCACCCCGCCGTCGCCCCGACGGGGAACTGGGTCGGGACGTAGAGCGCAAGCAGGACGAGCATGCAGACGGCCAGGCTCACACGGCTCGTCGAGGCGGCCGCGCTCACCGCCAGGCCGAGGCCGATGAACGCGAGCGCAAGGAGCGTCCCAACCGCGAGGCCGGCCGAGAGGGGCACCGCCACGAGGTCGATGCCGTGGCCGAGAAACCAGACGTACGGCACGGCGACGACGAATGCCGCCAGCCACAGCGAGAGCGCGGCGGCGCCCTTGCCGGCCAGCAGCTTCCATCTTGGAACCGGCGCCAAGAGGAGCGTCTCGAGACTCCCGCGGTCGCGCTCGCCGCTCACCGCATCGGCCGCCGCGAGGAGCGCCAGCAGAGCACCCACCGCGACCGCAACCTGGAGCGTGAGCCCGACCGCCTCGCGCTGCTCGATGAAGTTGATCGCCTGGTTCGTGGCGACGAGGTAGGTGGTCGCGCTCAGGAGCACGCTGTAGGCGACGAGCAGCGCGAACCCCCGCCCCCGCAGCCACAGGTCGGCAAGCTCGCGGCGGGCGACGGCCGTCCAGGCGCTCACGCCGACACCACCTCCAGGAACGCGTCGCTCAGCCGCCCACCCTCCAGCGAGAACTCCGCGACCGGAACTCCGGCCTCGATCAGGGCGGCGAGTGCGGCCGCCGCAGCCGCCTCGGTGCCGAGCAGGGCCGAGAACTCGATGGCGATCTCGCCCGGACGGCAGCCGGGCGCCGTCCCGGCGGAGCCGACGGCGTCGACGGCCGCAAGCACCCGCATCGCCTCATCGCAGCGGCCCGGGTCGGTGCGGAGCCGGGCGCTGCGCGGAGCGGCTGCACGGGCGACGACCTCCGCGACGGGGCCGAGCGCCGCGACCCGGCCGCGGTTCAGGATGAGGACGTCGGTGCACACCTGCTCGACCTCGTCCAGAAGATGCGTCGAGACGAGCACCGTCACCCCGCTCTCGGACGCCAGGCGGCTGACGGTCTCCAGCACGTCGCGCTGTCCCTGGGGGTCGAGCCCGAGCGTCGGCTCGTCGAGGAAGACCACGCCCGGGTCGTTCACGAGCGCCCGAGCGATGCCCAGCCGCTGGCGCATCCCGCGGCTGTAGGTCTGGATCAGCGTGCGCCCGCGCTCGGCGAGGCCGACCTCCGCCAGCAGCCGGCGCGCGGCGGCGCCCGCCTCGACGGACGACCGCCCGTGCAGGCGGGCGTGATAGGCGAGGTACTCCTCGCCGGTCTCCCGGCCCGGATAGCCGGCGCTCTCGGGCAGGACGCCGATCCTGGCGCGGATTTCGCGCTCGCGGCTCCCGGCGATCCCCGCCACCGTGAACCGCCCGGACGACGGCGCGAGGATGGTCGTGAGCATCCGGATCGCCGTCGTCTTGCCGGCGCCGTTCGGGCCGAGGACGCCGAGAACGCGGCCCTCCTCGAGCGCGAACGTCAGCCCGTCGACGGCCACCACCGTCCCGAACGTTCGCGTCAGCCCATTTGCCTCGACGGCCTGCACGAGCCAACGCTACCGCCTTTGCGATGAACCGGACGTGAACCGGGACCGGCCCGACACCGTCGCACCACGGTCACGATTGTGTGAGGCGAAAGGTTCAGGGACTGTCCCCGCGCCCTCGCTGCGGTTCT
>DATIDU010000181.1:0-6231 GCA_035456145.1 Gaiellales bacterium
GGAGGTAGCGAAGCTGGAGCGCAATCGGATTCTGGCTGATCACGGCTGCGGCCTCTCCGAGCTTCGTGGAAGCCTGGTACTCGCCCTCGGCCGAGATGACCTTCGCGCGCCGTTCGCGCTCCGCCTCGGCCTGGCGGGCCATCGCCCGCTGCATGCCGGTCGGGATCTCGACGTCCTTCACCTCGACGACGTTCACCTTGATGCCCCACGGCTCGGTCTGCTCGTCGATGATCCTCTGGAGAATCTGGTTGATCTTGTCGCGCTCCGAAAGCAGCTCGTCCAGCATGTGCTGGCCCAGAACCGAGCGGAGCGTCGTCTGGGCGATCTGGAGGGTCGCGAGGCCGTAGTCGGCGACCTCGACGATGGCCGCCACCGGGTTCACCACCCGGAAGTACGCCACCGCGTTCACGCGGGCGGGGACGTTGTCTCGGGTGATGATCTCCTGGGGCGGGACGACCAGTGTGATCGTGCGCAGGTCGACCTGCACCATCCGGTCGATGATCGGGATCAGCAGGAAGAGCCCCGGGCCCTTCGGGTCGCCCAGAAGCCGCCCGAGCCGGAACACGACGCCGCGCTGGTACTCGCGCAGCACGCGCACCGAGCTTGCCAGGAGGGCGATGGCGAACGCCAGGATGACTGCCAGGGCGATGAACGGAGCGAGCGATGCGAGCACGATCACGTGGTGGCTCCTTCAGGTGGGAGTGGTGGGGCGGGCGAGACGTACAGAGTAAGCCCCTCGACCTTGTCGACGACGACCTCCCCGCCGGTCTCGACTCCAGCATCCTCGTCATCGAGCTCGGCTTCCCACAGCTCGCCGCGCAGGAACACCTGGCCGCGCGGTCGCAGCGGTACGCGCACCACGGCGCGCTGGCCGAGGAGGCCGCCGGCGCCGGCACCGTACACGCCGACGGGCTGATGGCGGGCGGCCACGACCTTGGTGGCGATGAACGCCAGCCCGCCGCCGAACACGATCCCGATGCCGATCACGAGGAGCGGATCCACGCCGACCCCGTTTCCGGGCGTCCGGAACAGCATGAGTCCGCCCACGCAGATCGCGATCACCCCCGAGATGCCGATGAGGCCGTGGCTCGTCACCCACCCCTCCACGGCCAGGAGCGCGACGCCGAACACGATGAGCGCGACGCCGGCCAGGTTGATGGGGACGACCGAGAAGCCGAACAGCGCGAGGATCAGGGAGATCCCGCCCAGCGTGCCGGGCAGGATCACTCCGGGATGGAAGACCTCGTACGCGATGCCTCCGATTCCCGCCAGGAACAGGAGATAGAGCAGGTTGGGGTCGATCAGGATGTTCAGCAGCTTCAGCGTCCACGGCATGTCGACGGTCTCGATCTGCGCTCCGGCCGTGTGCAGCGTGATGTGCTTGTACGTCGTCGTCACCCCGTCGATGCGGTCGAGCAGGGCGGGGAGGCTGGGCTCCACGTAGTCGACAAGGTTGATCTTGAGCGCCTCGCTTGCCGTGTAGTTGGCGGCCTTCGACACCGTGCGGACGGCCGCGTCGCCGTTGCGGCCGTGGGTGTCGGCCAGCACCTTCACCTTCTTCTCGGCGTCGTTCAGGATCTTCCGCCGGAGGTCCTTACCGATGTTCTGGCCGTTCGAGTTGATCGGCGTGGCCGAGCCGATGTTGGTCACCGGCGCCATCGCGGCGACGTCGGCGGCCATGGTGACGTAGACCCCCGCCGAGGCGGCCCGGGCGCCGTCGGGCGAGACGTAGACGATCACGGGGATCGGCGAGGCGAGCTCGGCCTTGTAGATGTCCTCCATGGAGGTCGAGAGGCCGCCCGGGGTGTCGAGCAGGATGACGAGCGCCGCGGCGTGGTCGGACTTGGCGCGGTCGATGGAGTCCTTGACGAAGCTGGCCGACACGGGGTTGATCTCGCTGTCCAGCTTGATCGCCAGCACGAGCGGCCGTCCGGACGCCGCGCCGGAGGCGGCTTGTGGGAGGCCCGCCAGGCCGGCCAGGACGAGCAGCATGATCGCGAGCCGCGTTCGCATCCGGGTGCCTTCACACAAATCTTACCGGCACAATTCGCAGGTTTTTGTGGTGACGCCGATAATGCGGCCTGGGCGTGGGCGGTCGAGCGGCATGTGCAGCGGTGGTGGTTCTCGGCTCGCTCGCCGGGGCTCCCGCCGCGTTCGCAGACCAGTCGGTGCGGGTGGTCGAACCGGCACCGTCTGCTCGGCCGTTCGCGCACGCGGTGCGGGCGGAGCGCACGTTCCAGCTGGTCGGGGTGCACTGGCGCGGACCGGGGACGGTGCGGCTCCGGGCTCGGTCCACGTCGGGGACGTGGACGCGGTGGGTCACGCTCTCGAAGACCGAGCCCGTCTGGACCGGCCCGGCGCGGCGCGTGCGGCTGCACCGGCTCGGTGCCGTACGCGACGTGAGGGTCGCGTTCGTCACCAGTCCGCGTGTTCCCTCACCGCGCCCGGGAACGGTCGTGCCGGCGCTCGCAGTGCGGCCCTCCATCGTGACCCGGGCCGGCTGGCACGCCGACGAGTCAATCCGCCGGGCGGCGCCGTCATACGCGCCCGAGCTCAAGATGGTGTTCGTCCATCACACCGACACCGCCACGTCGGCGCCGTGCTCCGAGTCGGCCCGGATCGTGCGCAGCATCTACGCCTATCACGTGCGCGTGAACGGCTGGAACGACATCGGATACAACTTCCTCGTCGACAAGTGCGGCACGGTGTTCGAGGGCCGCTACGGCGGCATGACAAAGCCGGTGATCGGCGCGCAGACCAAGGGGTTCAACACGGACTCCGCGGGGATCGCGGTCATCGGGACCTACAGCTCGGCACGCCCGCCGCATGCAGCCGTCGCGGCGCTCGAGCGGCTCATCGCCTGGCGGCTCGACGTCGCGCACGTGAACCCCGAGTCCCGGGTCGAGATGGTGTCGTCGGGGAACCCGCGCTACCGCACGGGCCGCCACGTCGCATTCAACGCCGTCTCCGGCCACCGCGACGGCTATCCGACCTCCTGCCCGGGCTCGGCGCTCTATGCGCTCCTCCCGCGGATCCGCGTGAAGGCCCAGGCCGCCGGGCTGCCGAAGCTCTGGAGGCCGCGCCACGACCCTCTGATCCGGACCGCGCCGGACGGCGTGCTTCCGCTGCTCCTTCGGGCCAAGTTCTCGCATGTCACGCCGTTCACGCTGACGATCCGGGGCCCGGGCGAGCGCGTCGTCGCGCGCCGCCGCCATACCAACCACCACATCCGCTGGACCTGGCCGGGCCGGGCGAAGGTGCTCCCCGGCGGCACCTACAGGTGGACGATCTCCGCACCGGGCGCGCGCGGGTTCTCCGGGGTGCTCGGCACGCTGCCGCTGTGGGGCCTGCGGGCGCCTCCGGACGGGTTCGCCGCCACCCAGGGCACCGTGACGGCGGGGAACGTCGCCGACCTCGCCCATCCCGACGGCGCGACGGTCGACCTCGCGCCCGCGGGCGGCGATCCCCGGACGGAGCTCGTGGCGGACTTCGGCATCGACACCACGCGGCCGGTCGCGCTCGCCGGCACGCTGGCCGGGGCCACCGTTGCAACGACCGCCGGTGGGCCGGTCGACATCGCGCTCTGGGACTTCGGCGCGAACTCGTGGGTGCCCGCAGGCTCCTGCACGGGCGACCCGGGCCGCGCCTGCATGGTGCAGATCACGGCCGGCGGCCACACGTTCGCGAGCTGGGACGGTGGGTCGTCCCAGGCCCGGATGCGGGTGCGCTACACGTTCCCAGGCGCGGCGTCGGTCGACGCCGTGCACGCACTCCTCAACGGCTGACGTCGACCGAGACGACTTCCGCGGCGGTGTGGGGGACGCCCTCGACCACCAGCCGTCCCTGTGCGTCCACACCGTCGCTCCAACCCTCGCCTCCGCCGCCCAGCCGCACATGCCTGCCGCGGAGGTCGTCACGACCGAGTCCCGAGAACCCGTCCCGCTCGAACGCGCGATAGCGGGCCTCGATCGCCTCGAGCACGTCGGCCAGGAGCGCCGCCCGGTCGACGGGCTTGCCGGAGAGCAGCCGAAGCGACGTCGGCGCGACCCGGGCGTCGGAGGGCAGGTCGCCGGCCTCGTGGTTCGCGTTCACGCCGATCCCGACGATCGCCTCGCCGTCTCGCACCTCGGCCAGGATGCCCGCCAGCTTGTGCCCGTCGACGACCACGTCGTTGGGCCACCGCACGGCCGCCTCGGGCCACGCCGCCTCCGCGACCGCGTCGGCGATGACAAGCGTCAGCGGCGGCAGCCGGTCGGGGGGCGTTCGCGGGTGGAGGCAGAGCGAGAAGAGCAGGCCGGCCCCGGGCGGGCTCGTCCACGTCCGGCCGCGACGGCCACGTCCGGCGGTCTGCTCCTCGCACGCCGCCACGCCGCCCTCCGGCATCCCACGGGCGAGCTCCTGGGTGGACGGACATGTCTCACGCCACACGTAGGGACTTCCGAAGCCGCCACGAAGGAGAGGGACGACCGCGTCCGGACGCAACGTCCCCTCGTGCATAGAACTAGGATATCGCCCGCATGTTCCCGCAACCCAAACGGGCGGAGGCGCGTCTAGTCCTCCGAGACCGGGTACGTGACCAGCCGGCGTACGCCGGCCTGTCGGATCTGGTGCTCGCGGTCCGCGCCAAGGACGGGGACGGGCGGGCGCTGGAGACGCTGGTCGAGCGCCATGCACCGGGCGTGCGACGGCTGGCCGGGTACCTGCTCTCGGATCACGAGGACGCTGAGGACGCCGCCCAGGAGGCGCTCGCCAAGCTTTGCACTCGCATCGGCCAATTTCGGGGGGAGGCTCGGTTCCAGACGTGGCTCTACAGCCTCGTCTCGAACACATGCCGCGACCTCGGCGAGCGCCAGCGTCGCCGCCGTCATCAGCCGCTCGACCAGGCGGCCGAGTTCGCGAGCGAGGAGATTCCGCAGGAGGCGGCGGAGTGGGGCGACCAGCGCAAGCACCTGGCGGAGTGCATGCGGGAGCTCTCGGACGATCAGCGCCGGGTGATGGTGCTGAAGGACGTGCTCCAGCTCTCCTACGAGGAGATCGCTCTCGATATGGGCATGCCCGTGGGGACGGTGAAATGCCACGCCCACAGGGGCCGGGCCCGCATGCGGCGGGCGCTCGAGCCTGCGCCGCGCGCGGCCGCCGGGTGATCGCCGGCGGCGCGCTGCCGCTCGGACGCGACGCGATCTGCAACATCATCCCGCACCGCGAGCCGTTCCTCTTGGTCGACGAGATCACCGAGCTCGATGCGGGCGTGCGGGCCGTCGGCCGCTACCACGTGAAGGAGGATGCGTGGTACCTGGCCGGGCACTTCCCGGGGAACCCGATCATGCCGGGCGTGCTCCAGGTGGAGGCGCTTGCCCAGGTCGGAGCGATCTGCGGCCTCGCGCACCCCGACTTCGCCAGCCGACTGGTGCTCTTCGCGGGGATCGACGACGTCCGCTTCAAGCGCATCGTCCGGCCCGGCGACGTGCTCGACCTGCGATGCGAGATCTCGCGGCTGCGCGGGCCCGTCGGCCGAGCCGAGGCCGAGGCGACGGTGGAGGGCGAGCTGGCGTGCAGGGGAACCCTCACCTTCGCGCTTGTGGAAGGTGAGCTTCCGTGATCGCAAGCTGCCAGAGGGGCGTCGAGGTCATCGGCGTGGGGTCGCATGTGCCCGAGCGGGTGATGACGAACGATGAGATCGCCACCATGGTCGACACGTCGGACGAGTGGATCAACACGCGCACCGGGATCCGCGAGCGCCGGATCGCCGCCGACGGCGAGTCCTCGGCGGTCCTGGGCGCGGCTGCGGCGAAGCGTGCGCTCCAGAGCGCCGGGATGGCGGGCTCCGACCTCGACCTGATCGTCACGGCCACGGCCAGCCCCGACTTCTACTTCCCGGCGACGGCCACGCTGATCGGCGAGGCGATCGGAGCGCGGGGTGTGCCCGGCTATGACCTCTCGGCCGCCTGCACCGGCTTCGTCTACGCGCTGACCCAGGCCTACGGCCAGCTCAGCGCCGGCCTGGCCGAGCGCGTGCTTGTCGTCGGCACCGAGGTCTTCTCGCGTCTTCTTGACTGGGGCGACCGGTCGACCTGCGTGCTCTTCGGCGACGGCGCAGGGGCGGTCGTCCTGGCCCGGAACGGCTCGACCACCGGGATCCTGGGCTTCGAGATCGGCTCCGACGGGTCCGGCGGCAGCCTGCTGGAGGTGGCCGCAGCGGGCCACAGCGCCGAGCCGGCCGCAGATCCGTTC
>DATIDU010000182.1:0-9582 GCA_035456145.1 Gaiellales bacterium
GACGAGTCGAACTGCAACGCGGCGGGCGGCGTCGCGCCGGCGACGCTGGCGTGCTACCAGAACGCCTGGCAGGCGGCGGGGCCGAAGCGCGTGGTCTACGGGCGTGTCTTCCGAAGCCACAAGGGCTGGGCGCTCCAATACTGGTACTTCTACTACGACCACGAGTTCGAGCCCCAGCTTTCGACGCCGGGAACCGCCACTCTGACGGTGCAGCACGAGGGCGACTGGCAATCCATCACGGTCGTCCTCGCCCCGGACAGGACGCCGCGCTGGGTCGGGTTCAGCGGACACTGCCTCGGCCTGCGGCGGGACTGGTCGGTGGCGCCGCGGATCGGCAAGCATCCCGTCACGCACGTGGCCCGCGGGAGCCACGCGGGCTGGTTCGGCGCCGGGTCGAAGCGCATCCCGCGCAGAGCCGACTGCCTCTCGATGCCGGAGAACGCGGCGCTCGACGGCGGCGGCGTGACGGTGGCCGACACCGTGACCGAGGGATCCGTGTCGGGCCCGCCCAACCTCCCAGGGCTGGGGACGTACGCACCGACCGGCGTGATCCTGCTCTCCTCCGCCCAGACGTGGACGGCGTATCCGGGCGCCTGGGGCGAGCGCGAGTTCGCCCAGATCGTGGTGAACGGGACCACCGTCACCTCGGGCGAGCACGGCTTCTCGCCGCTCGGCCCGTCGCATCTCGGCCGGATCTGGACGCACCCGATCGGCGCGACGCACCGCTGGCCGACGTCGTACAAGAGCTTCCGGTAGATCGGCCTACGTCTAGCCCAGGAGCCGCTCGACGGCCGCCGCGAGGTCCGGCGCGTCCATGTCGACCTCGCCGGGCCCAGGCGAGAAGCTCGCGCCCTTGCCCGTCCGCACGAGCGCGATGCGCATGCCGATCGCCCTGGCGGGGCGCAGGTCGGAGTCGAGGTCGTCCCCCACCATCGCCGCCTCGCCCGGCGCCGCCCCCGCCCGCTCACAGGCGACCTCGAAGATCTCCGGGGAGGGCTTCCCGACCACGGTGGCCGTGACGCCGGCTGTGTACTCGAGACCCGCGACGAAGGCACCGGCGTCGAGCGACGGCCCGTCGACGGTCGGCCACCAGCGGTTGCGCTGCATGGCCACCAGCGGCACGCCCTCGAGCAGGCGCCGGAAGGCAGCGTTCAGGCGGCCGTACGTCCAGCGCTCGTCCGGCCCTCCGAGCAGGATCACATCCGCCGCCGCGGCGTCTTCGACGAGGTCGATCCCCTCGAGCTCGGCGGCGACGTCCGGCTCGACGAGCGCGTGCACACGTGCACCGGGATGACGGCGGCGGAGGTGCTCGCCGGCGGCGAATGCGGCGGTCACGATCCGCTCGGCGGGGATCGCGATGCCCATCTCGGCGAGCCGCCCGGCGATGCCGGCCCGCGTCCGCCCTGTGGTGTTCGTGAGCACCGCGACGCCGGTGCCGGCCGCGTTCAGGCGATCCACCGCCGCCGCGGCGCCCTCGATTGGACGCCAGTCGATGTGCAGCACGCCCTCCATGTCGAGCACGACGCCCCTGGGCGCGCTCATCCCGCGAGCGCCGCCTCGAGCACCTGGCGCGCGATCGGCGCAGCCACGTCTCCGCCGACACCTCCGTTCACGATCAGAACGGCAACCGCCACCCGCGGGGCCTCGACCGGAGCGAACGCGATGAACCACGCATCCGAAGGCCGCCCCGGCCCGACCTCCGCCGTGCCGGTCTTGCCGGCCACCGTGACACCCGAGATCGCCGCGCTCGTCCCGGTGCCGTAGCTGACCACGGCCTCCATCATCTGCGTCACCTCGCCCGCGACGCGCCGCCCCACGGCCTTCACGGGCGGTTGCTTGTCCTTCAGCGCGCGCGGGCTGTGGATGATGAAGGGCGGCTTGCGGATCCCGCCCGACGCGATCGTCTGGGCGACCGAGGCCATCTGGAGGGGGCTGGCGATGACGCCGCCCTGCCCGATGCCGGCCACGCCGAGCGAGAGGTCGGACGGCATCTGGGCCGGCTTTCGAGTCGTGCTCTCGGGCACCGGGTAGGCGATCGTCGGCCGCTCGTTGAACCCGAACGCCTTCGCCATCGCGACGAGGCGCTTCGCTCCCACCTGGTCGGCGACGGGAGCGAACACCGAGTTGCAGCTGTCGGCGAAGGCCTGCACCAGCGAGCCGCCGCACAGCTCGTGGTGGAAGTTGCGCAGGCGCCAGCCGTTCAGAACCACGTACTTCTCGTACGGGAAGGTGTCGGTGAGCGAGACCTTGCGGGCGGCCAGTGCGGCCGACGCCGTGATCGTCTTGAACGACGACCCGGGCGGCTGGGTCGCGTCCATCCCGAGGCCGGCATCCGCGCGCACGGCACCCGACCGCGGGTCGAGCACGACGATGCCGCCGTAGCGCGAGCCCAGGGCGGTGGCGGCGGCCGCCTGGAGGTCAGGGTCGACCGTCGTCACGACGTCGTGCGGCTTCCGGCCGTGCTTGCGGGCCAGGATCCGGGCGGGGCTCCCGGGCGCCGACGGCGCCGCCACGAGCCGCACCCTGGGGAGGCCGCCGAGGAGGGGGTCGAGCGACTCCTCCAGGCCGCCCTGGCCGTACTTGCGGCCGGGTGGCCACCCGGCCTTGCGGCGGGCGGCGATCGCGGCGCCCTCGGGCGCCTTCGTGAAGCCGGTGACGAGCGCGAACTCCGTGCCCGCGGGATAGGTGCGGTTGCCGGGAGGGCCCTCGGCCAGCACCGTGCCGTCCCGCGCCAGGATCCGGCCCCTGCCGCCCGGGGCGTGCTCCCGCGCCTGGAGCGTCTCGCCGGGGCGCAGGCCCGGGAACGCCAGGGCCGGCGTCCACGCGATCCGGTAGCGGCGCCGCAGCCGGACGAGCGGCAGCTCCAGCGTCTGGTGGATCCGGCCGAACATCGTGGTCGCCACCGACACCGGCACGGTGGCCCGCGTCGGGGTTGCGTGCAGCCGGCCCTCGGCCCGCAGTCCCGTCATGCTGGCGGTACGGGCGACCTGGCGGTACTCGTGCGCGAACGTGCGGTAGGAGACCGATGCCTGGACGTCCGGGGCCACCAGGTCGTACATCGCCGAATAGTCCCCGGCGTGCCACGCCGCGAGGAAGGCTGCAGCGGGCACGGCCGGGTCAGGCGGTGCCCTGCGGCCCGACGCGTCGCCGCTCACGTTCACGACGATCGCCGCCACGGCGCCCGCGACCGCCACGAGCCCGAGAACGGCGGCGACGCGGACGACCCACCGGCGCTCCCCCTTGCTCCCCATGGCCGGATTGTGCACTACGACGTCGTGAGGCCGCGAACCGCAACCCGCCCGCGCGGCCGGTCGATCGATTCGACGGCCACCGCGAGGCCGTCGCCCAGTCGGAGACGGCGTCCGCTCCGTGCCACCAGGCTGACGCCGAGCGGGTCGAGCACCGCCCGCTCACCCCGCCAGAGGCGGGCGGGCAGGAAGCCCTCGAACATCTCCCCGAAGCGCACGAACGCTCCGGCCTCGATCAGCCCCACCACCTCGCCCTCGAAGGGCGCGTCCCAGCCCTCGTCGAAGAGCCGGCGCTCGAGCAGGAAGGCCAGGCAGATCGCCGTGCCGCGCCGCTCGAGCCGCTCGGCGTCCCGCTCGGCCTCGGAGCAGTGGACCGCGAGGTCACCGAGGCCCGCGGCCGGCGGCGCTTCGCCGCCCACCCCGAGCGCCGCCAGAAGCGCGCGATGACAGACGAGGTCGGGATAGCGCCGGATCGGCGACGTGAAGTGGCAGTACTGGCCGGCCGCGATGCCGGTGTGGCCGAGCGGCGCCGGGTCGTAGCGGGCCTTGCGCACCGCCCGGAGCACCATCCCGGGCCAGGCCTCCAGCCCGCGCCGCTCCGCGGCGGCGTAGCGCATCACGGCGCGGCTGAGCAGCCCGGCGTACCGCGCCGTCTCGGGCCCGCCGTGAAGCGCCGGAGCGGGCGGCGTGGGCACACCCAGCGCCTCGAGCTTCTCGAGCAGCACCGCGATTGCGCCCGCGTCCGGAGGTTCGTGCACCCGGTGCAGGGCCGGGCGCTCATGGCGGACGATCAGCTCGGCCACCCGCCGGTTGGCGAGGATCATCAGCTCCTCGATCAGCGAGTGCGCCGCCAGGTGCCGGCGGACGCGGGCGTCGATCCCGTCCTCCGAAATCGCGATCTCGATCTCGCGCGTCTCGATCGCAAGTGCCCCGGCCGCCATCCGGCCCTCCCGCAGGTCGTGCGCGAGTTGGGCCGCCCGCCGGAGCGCCCCGTCGAGCCCCGCCGGCGCGGGCGCACCGTCGAGGATCGCCTGCGCCTGCGGATAGGTCAGCGTGTGGTCGCTTCGGATCACGCTGCGGCACACCTCCACCGCGCCATCGGGCCCCAGGCACAGGCTGACCGCCAGCCGGTCCTCGCCGGCGCGCAGGCTGCACCGGTCGGCCGAGAGCTCGGCGGGGAGCATCGCATCGACGCGGCCGGGGAGATAGACGGATGTGCCGCGCCGGGCCGCCTCGGCGTCGAGCGCCGAGCCCGCCGGTACGTGCGCGGAGACGTCGGCGATATGCACGTACACCCGGTCGCCGTCCACCGAGAGCGCGTCGTCATGATCCTTCGCGCCCTCCGGATCGATCGTCACCGTCTGAAGGCCGCGCAGGTCGGCGCGGTCAGAACCCGGCGCCGGAGGCGGCCCGACGGCCGCGTCGGCCGGCCCGGGACGGGCCGCGCCCCCCACGACGGCGCGCGCGAGCATCACCGCGGCCGGCTCGTCGGGCCTCCCGAGCACGCCGTCCAGGCGGCCGCGCCCACGGCCGTCGGGCACCACCGAGACGAGCTCGCCCGGTGCGGCGTCGACCGCTCCGCGGCGGCCGAGCGTGAGCGCCGGGCCGGGCTCGAAGTAGGGCTCGGCCACGACCACCCTCCCCCGGGTCGAGACCTCCCCGACCACCCGGGAGGTGGAGGGCTCGCTCAATCGGCGGTCAGGGCGCGCAGCGCCTTGCGCAGGAACGCCGATGTCCCGTGCTCGCCGGCCGCGAGGGGGACGTCGGGAACGATCCCCCGGCCGTCCACGGGCACATGCCCTGCCAGCAGGAACCGAGCCACCGTGAGCTTGAGCGCGCCCCCGCCCGCCAGCGGCTCGACCGCCTGGACGGTGCCCTTGCCGAAGCTGCGCTCGCCGACGACGATCGCGCCGTCGCCGATCCGCAGCGCCCCCGCGGTGACCTCGGCGGCGCTTGCTGTCGAGCCGTCGATGAGCACGGCGAGCGGCAGCTTGCCCACCGAGGTTCCGTTCGCGTAGAACGACTGGGGCGGCTCGTGCAGACCCTCGGTGCTCACGACCACCCCACGGTCGACGAAGACCCGCGACACGGCCACCGCCTGCGAGAGCAGGCCGCCGGGATTCCCGCGCAGGTCGAGGATGAGCCCGTCGGCGTGCCGGCTCACCGCCTCCTGTGCGAGCCGGCGGACGGAATGGGCGGCCGACGCCGGAAAGCCGAACAGGCGCAGGTACGCGTAGCTCGCGCCGCCGCGATGGATCATCCGCGAGGCGACGACCGGCTCGGCGATCGACCGGCGCACGATCGTCACCCGCATCGCCGGCCCGCCGTCGGACGGCCGCACCCGCAGGCTGATGGGCGTCCCCTCGTCGCCGGCCATGAGGTCGAGCGCCCGGCGGTAGGAGAGCGTCGCCAGCGACGTCCCATCGACGGTCGTGATGAGGTCTCCGGCATGGAGCCCGGCCCGGCTGGCGGGAAGGCGCGGGATCGACGACGTGACGAGCAGGCCGCCCGGCGCATGGAGGACCGTCACGCCGATCCCGGTGTACGCGCCCTCCTCCGCATCACGCAGGAGCCGGTAGTCCCCCGGAGACAGGTATTCGGTGTAGGGGTCGTCGAGCCGGTGGAGCATGCCGGCGAGCGTGGGCGCCCCGAGGACGCGCGCCGAGAGCGGCGCGTAGTAGTGGCCGCGCAGGACGGCCGCGACCTCAGTTCGCAGGGGCAGGCTTCGCACGGGCGGCAGGGCCGCCTTGGGCGCGAGCGAGTGCGACCGGAGCTCGAACCCTGTCGCAAACGATGCGGCCAGGCCCACGGCAATCGCAACGACGAGATATGGACGGTGCCCCTTCACCGGTCGGGCGCAAGTGTACTACGGCACAACGCCTGCGAGGCGTGTCCCAGTCGCATCAAACGCGCAGGAACCGCCGCAACGTGAGGCCGGATCCGGCCGCGCCGAGCACGAGCCCAAACCCAGCGAGCATGGCCATCAGCTGCGGGATCCCGACCAGGCGAACCGGGTCGGTGAGGCCGTCGTTGTAGCCGTTCAGGGCGAAGTACACGATTGCCAGCAGGAGCACCGCGCCCAGTGCGCCGAGGAGCCCGGTAAGCATCCCCTCGAGCATGAACGGCAGCCGCACGAAGCTGTTGGTCGCCCCGACGAGCTTCATCACCTCGATCTCGCGCCGGCGCGAGAAGATCGAGAGCCGGATCGTGTTCTGGATGAGGACGATCGCCGCGATCCCGAGGAGCAGGGCGAGCCCGCCCACGAAGATGAGGATGTACTTCAAGGTGGTCAGCACCTGGTCGGTGATGCGCTTGCCGTAGCTCACGCACTTGCCCGGCGTGCCGCAGTTCTTGATCGCGTCGATCCTGAGCGCGGCCTTCGCGGTGTCCGAGGCCTTCTCCGGATCCGTGAGCTTCACGTAGAACGCCGGCGGGAGCGGATTGAACCCGAGGGCGGTGATCGCGGCCTGGGCCGACGGCGAGAGCGTCTTCTTGGCGTCGTCCGGGGACACGTACTTGAAGCTCTTCACGTAGGGCAGCTCGCGCACCTGGTTTCCGACCTCGCCGCGCTTGTTGACCGAGTTGGCGTAGTCGGGCGGCAGGTAGAGCTTGACCGTGACCTCGTTTCGCTTCTCGACGGCGTAGTGGTACACCCACCAGCCGGTGGTCACGAAGATGCCCATCAGGAACGTCACGATGAGGACGGTGACGGTCGCGGCGAGCGTGGTGGCCGCGTTGCCCCGGATCGAGTTCAGCGCCTCGGAGACGAAGAAGCGCCACCTCATCCCTCGTACCCGCCCCGGCGGTCGTCGCGGACGACCTTGCCGTCCTCGAGCTGGATGACACGGCGGCGCATCTTGTCGACCATCTCGCGGTCGTGCGTCGCCATGACGACGGTGGTGCCGGCCCGGTTGATGCGGTAGAGGAGCTGCATGATCCCGACCGACGTGTCGGGGTCGAGGTTCCCGGTCGGCTCGTCGGCGATCAGGAGGGGCGGGTGGTTCACGAACGCGCGGGCGACCGAGACGCGCTGCTGCTCGCCGCCAGAGAGCTCATGGGGGAAGCGGTCGCTCTTGTCGGCGAGACCGACGAGCCCCACGATGTCGGGCACCTTCTTTCGGATCTCCGTGCGCGACTTGCCCTGCACCTGGAGCGCGTAGGCGACGTTCTGGTAGACGGTGCGATTGGGCAGGAGCTTGAAGTCCTGGAACACACAGCCGATGTTGCGCCGCAGCGTCGGCACCTTCGACCGCTTCAGCTTGGGGAGCGACTTGCCGCCGACGATGAGATTGCCCGACGTCGGCTCGATCTCCTTCAGGAGCAGCTTGATGAAGGTCGACTTGCCCGACCCGGACGGGCCGACGAGGAACACGAACTCGCCCTTGTCGATCTGCACCGACACGTCGTCGAGGCCGACGATCGACGGCTCGTACATCTTGGTGATGCCGTCGAAGATGATCATCGCCAGCGCGGCCGGCTGCGGGTCGCCCAGGCTGCGCGGGCGGGGAGCCGGAGCGGCTTCGATGGTGGGCGTGGGCACAGCCACGGCCGCCTGCTGGAGTTCGGTCTCGTCGCTCATAGGGCGGGTTGGGGGACGCGCAGACGGGCGACTCCCAGGGTTTCAGGGTAACGATCGGCTCGGACAGGCGCAAACGGCATCCGCATCTAATTCGCCGCCGCGCGACGCAGGAGCTCCGCGTGCACGAGCTCGTCGAGGTCGCCGTCGAGGACACCCTGGGCGTTTCCGATCTTCAGATTCGTCCGGTGGTCGTTCACCATCGTGTAGGGGTGCAGCACGTAGGAGCGGATTTGCGATCCGAACGAGATGTCCTGCGCCTCGCCGCGCTCGGCCGCCAGCGAGCGCTCCCGCTCCTCGCGCTCGCGCTCGATGAGCCGCGAGGTCAGGATCCGCATCGCCTGGGCCTTGTTCTGAAGCTGGGATCGCTCGTTCTGGCACTGGACGACGATCCCCGTCGGGATATGGGTGATGCGGACGGCCGAGTCGGTCTTGTTCACGTGCTGGCCGCCGGCGCCCTGGGAGCGGTAGGTGTCGATCCGCAGATCGGACTCGTCAATCTCGACGGGGACGTCGTCGTCGACGAGCGGCGACACCTCGACCTGAGCGAAGGACGTGTGCCGGCGGTGGGCGGAGTCGAACGGCGAGAGCCGCACGAGCCGGTGCACGCCCTTCTCGGCCTGCATGATCCCGTAGGCGTTCTCGCCGGTCAGCGTGAACGTGGCGCTCTTCAAGCCCGCCTCCTCGCCCGGGGTCGCCTCGAGGAGCTGCGCCTTCAAGCCGCGGGCCTCGGCCCAGCGCAGGTACATGCGAAGGAGCATCTCGGCCCAGTCCTGGCTGTCGGTGCCCCCTGCGCCCGCGTGCACGCTCACCACCGCCGGGCCGGAGTCGTACTCGCCGGTGAAGAGAGCCTCCTCCTGGAGCTTTCGCAGGTCGCGGTCGAGCCCGGCCAGGGCCCGCTCGAGCTCGGCCCGCCAGTCGGCGTCCTCGGCCGCCATCTCGAGCATGGTGTCGAGCTCGCCGATCTCGGAGCTCAGGCGCTCGTAGGTGTCGAGCTTGGCCTGCGTGCGATGCAGCTCCGCCGAGATGCGCGCCGCCCGCCGCTGGTCGTCCCAGAAGCCCTCCGCGAGGGTCTCGCGCTCGAGCTCCGCCCGGCGCGACGCAAGCGCAGCGGGGTCAAAGGTAATCACGGACCCAGTGCAGCTGGGCCCTCAACTCCTCGACCGCCGCCCGCAGCTCGTCGAGCGGGCGCGGCTCGGTCCCGTCGACGCTATGCGCCATGGCACCGCTTGAACTTCTTGCCCGACCCGCACCAGCACGGGTCGTTGCGGCCGATCGCCCGCTCGGGGTCGACGTGGCGCTGCTCGACGACGGGGAAGCCGTTCGGCTCGGGCTCTTCGATCTCGCCGCCGTCCTGGCCGGCTGCGATCGCCTCGAGCGTCTGGGCGTCGGCGTGCAGGTAGTCGAAGGTCTCGTGGCGCTGCTCGTGCTCGAGCTGGGGCGTCTCCTCCACCTGCACCTCGGCGTGCATGAGGAACCGCACGACCTCCTGCTTCACGAGCATGTCCATCTCACCGAACATCGTCTCGGCCTCGAGCTTGTACTCGACGAGCGGGTCCTTCTGGGCGTAGCCGCGAAGGCCGATGCCCTGGCGCAGGTAGTCGACGTTGTCGAGGTGCTCGCGCCAGCGCGTGTCGAGCACCTGGAGGGTGATGAACCGCTCGACGTTGCGGGCCAGCTCCGCCCCCCACTCCTGCTCGCGCTCCTCGTAGTAGCCGGCGGCGTCGTCGAAGATGCGGTCGAGCAGCTCCTCGCGGG
>DATIDU010000183.1:0-4227 GCA_035456145.1 Gaiellales bacterium
AGGACGCAGGGAGGGCCAATATCGGGTGATATTGGCCCGACCGAGGACGCCGCGAGGCGAGAGTTCGCAGCCGCAGCCCTGCCACGGTCGGCAACCCACCACAGAAGGGCGTCCGGGCACGCGGCGGCGTGGAATCAATCATCTAGGGGACGATCTTGTAGATCGTGCCGCCCAGCGAGACGACGTACAGCCCGCCGTGCGCCCCCTCTCCGAACGAGGAGATGCTGCTCGCCTTGAAGCTCATGTTGGTGAGCCGTGGGTGGCCGCCGGACGAGGGGATCTTCCAGATCCGGCCCGAGCAGAAGTCGGCGTAGAGGTACTGGCCGCGCAGGCGCGGGATCGCGTGGCCGCGGTACACGTAGCCGCCGGTGATCGAGCAGTTGGCGGCACCGGCGACGCTGTGGCGGTAGACGGCCACGGGGAACCGCAGCTTGGAGCGGTCGATCGACTGGTTCTTGAAGACGCTTCGGCCCTCGTAGAAGCTCCAGCCGAAGTTCGTGCCGGCCGCCGCGCCGTGGCGCAGATGGTCGACCTCCTCGAAGGTGTCCTGGCCGACGTCACCGATCCACATTCCGCCGGTCTTGCGGTCGAACGAGAACCGCCACGGGTTGCGGAGACCGTACGCGTACATCCCGGCGGCCGGATGGGGCTTGCGCGGGTCGAGCCGCAGGATCGTCGAGAGCGGCCCCTTGCTCTGGCCGTTCAGGTTGGGGTCGCCCTCCGAGCCGCCGTCGCCGAGCGAGATGTAGAGCAGGCCGTCCGGGCCGAACTGAAGCTGGCCGCCGTTGTGGTTGTCGAACGGCTGGTGGACCTTGAGCAGGACGCGCTTGGTTGCCGGGTTCACGCGGTGGTGGTTCCCCGCGAACGTGCGGTACTGCACGACACGCGTGTCGCCGCTCAGGTTCGTGAAGTCGACATAGACGCGGCGGTTTCGGTCAAAGCGCGGCGCAAGCGCCATCGAGAGGAGGCCCTGCTCGCCGCCTGCGGTGGTGACATGCGCGGAGATGTCGAGGAACGGCCGGCGCTGCATGCGGCCGTGGCGGCGGACGCGGATCTTGCCGTCGCGCTGGACGATGTAGAGGTTGCCGTTGTGGCCGAGCACGTAGGTGGGCTGGTTGAGGCCGGTGATGACCGGTTGCAGCCGGGCGGCGTCCGCCGCCGGCGCCGCCAGGGTCACGAGCGCAGCGGCCGCCGCCAGGATCCCCACCCGTCTCGCCACGCGCGGCATGCTAGCCGCTCCCTGATACGGTTTCGGGCATGGCCGCCACAGCCACCGCGTCGCGCGTCGAGTCGCTGGTGGGCGATCTCGCGGCGGTGCGCGCGCCGCGGGGCACCGAGCGCGAGTGCAAGGGCTGGCACCAGGAGGCGGCTCTGCGGATGCTCTGCAACAACCTCGACCCGGAGGTCGCCGAGGATCCCACACGGCTCGTGGTGTACGGCGGCTCGGGGCGGGCGGCGCGCAGCCACGAGGCGCTCCGGGCGATCGTCGCCGCGCTCCTCGAGCTCGGAAACGACGAGACGCTCCTCGTCCAGAGCGGGAAGCCCGTCGGAGTCTTTCGCACGCACCCCGGAGCGCCGCGGGTCCTCATCGCAAACTCGCTCCTCGTGCCCCGGTTTGCGACGTGGGACGAGTTCCGGCGGCTGGAGGCCGAGGGGCTGACGATGTTCGGGCAGATGACCGCCGGATCGTGGATCTACATCGGCACGCAGGGGATCCTTCAGGGCACCTATCAGACCTTCGCCGCCGCGGGGGAGACCCACTGGGGCTCGCCCGACCTGGCGGGTCGCACCGTGCTGACGGCCGGCCAGGGCGGCATGGGCGGCGCGCACCCGCTGGCCGCGTCGCTGGCCGGCGCCACCAGCCTGACGGTCGAGGTCGACCCGCACCGCATCGCGCGGCGGCTTGAGACCCGCTACCTCGACGAGGTGGCCGACGGCCTCGACGACGCGCTCGACCGCGTGCGCCGCTACGCCGCCGACGGGCGCGGCGTCTCGGTCGGGATCCTCGGAAACGCGGCAGACGTCTTCACCGAGATCGCGGCCCGCGGCGTGCGCTTCGATCTCGTGACCGACCAGACCTCGGCTCACGACATGCTGAACGGCTACGTCCCCGCCGACATCCCGCTCGCCGACGCTCTCGCCCTGCGCGAGTCGGATCCCGACGAGTACGTGCGCCGGGCGCGCGCGACGGCCGTGCGGCACGTGCAGGCCATGCTCGACCTCCAGACGGCGGGGAGCCACGTCTTCGACTACGGCAACAACCTCCGCACCGAGGCCCGCGACGCCGGGCTTCTGCACGCGTTCGACTTTCCCGGGTTCGTGCCGGCGTACGTCCGGCCGCTCTTCTGCCGCGGCGCCGGCCCGTTCCGCTGGGCCGCGCTGTCCGGCGACCCGGCCGACATCCACCGCATCGACGCGGCCCTGCTCGACGCGTTTCCCGACGACGCCCTCCTCCAGCGCTGGCTTCGGCTCGCGCCTGAGCGGATCGCGTTCCAGGGGCTCCCGTCGCGGATCTGCTGGCTCGGCTACGGCGACCGCGCCCGGGCGGGCCTCCTCTTCAACGACCTTGTCCGCCGCGGCGAGGTGTCGGCCCCCATCGTGATCGGGCGCGACCATCTCGACACCGGCTCGGTGGCCTCGCCGTTCCGCGAGACGGAGTCCATGCGCGACGGCTCCGATGCGATCGCCGACTGGCCGGTCCTGAACGCGCTCCTCTCGACCGCGTCGGGTGCGTCGTGGGTGTCGGTGCACCATGGCGGCGGCGTCGGGATCGGAAACTCGATCCACGCCGGCCTCGTCGTCGTGGCCGACGGCACCGACGAGATGGACGAGCGGCTCGCGCGCGTGCTCACGAACGACCCGGGGATCGGCGTGGCCCGTCACGCCGACGCCGGCTACCCGGAGGCGCTCGACGCCGCCAAGAGCGGCGGCATCCGGCTGCCGATGGAGCCCTGAGCGTGCCGGGCGGGACGGCGGTTCTGACGGGCGTGACCGGCGGCTGGGGCCGGGCGGTGCTCGACCGCTTCTGTGCCGAGGGCTGGAACGTGGTCGCGACCCACCGCGAGGAGCAGCCTCCCGGCGACCTGCCGGAGGCGGTCGTCCCGGTGCGGGCGGAGCTCTCCGACCCTGATGAGGCTGCCGCTGCCGTGGCCGCCGCCGTCGAGCGCTTCGGCGGCGTCGACGCGCTCGCCCACATCGCGGGTGGGTTCGCCGCGGCCGGCCCGATCGACGAGCAGCCCGTCGACGTGTGGCGAAGCCAGATGACGATCAACCTCGACACGGCCTACTACATGACCCGGGCCGCGCTCGGACCGATGAAGAAGGCCGGCCGCGGCGCGATCGTCTACATCGGCACCTCCGCGATGCTGGCGCCGTTCCCAGGAGCGTCCGGCTACATCGTCTCGAAGGTCGCGCTGGGCGGCCTCATGCACTGCGTGGACGCCGAGGTGCGGAAGGACGGGATCCGCTGCAACACGGTCGTCGTCAGGATCGTGGACACGCCGCGGAACCGCGCCGAGAACCCCGACGCCGACTTCTCGCGCTGGACGACCGGCGCGGAGCTGGCCGAGGTCGTCGAGTGGCTCTGCACCGACGCGTCGGCGCCGCTCTCGGGAGGACTCATCCCGGCGTATGGCCGCGCCTGAGCCGGGCCCGAGCCTGATCCTGACCGGGCTGGCCGCGGCGGCCTCCCCGGCCGGGACGGTCGCTCCGCTGCGCGGCGCCGACCTGGGGCGGGTCGAGGTGCAGGCGCCGGCGGCGATCGCCGTCGTCGAGGGGCGGATCGCCGCGGTCGGCGCGCCGGACGACGTCCTGCGCGAGCACGGCGGGCTCGAGGCGGTCGATTGCCACGGCGCCGTCGCCATCCCCGGCCTCGTCGACTGCCACACCCATCCGGCGTTCGGCGGCGACCGCGCCGGGGAGTTCGACCTGCGCGCCCAGGGGGCCGACTACGAGCGCATCCACGCCTCGGGCGGCGGCATCCGCTCGACGGTCGAGGCGACCCGCGGGCTCGGAGCGGCCGCGCTCGCGGAGGAGACGGCGCGCCACCTCGGGTGGATGGCTGCGAACGGCACGACCACCGCGGAGGGCAAGTCCGGTTACGGGCTCGACCGCGAGACGGAGCTTGCGAGCCTGGCCGCGGTCGCAGGCCCGCACCCGATCGAGACGGTGCCGACGTACCTGGGCGCCCACGCGGTTCCGCCGGAGTACGGCTCGGCCGACGAGTAT
>DATIDU010000184.1:0-11335 GCA_035456145.1 Gaiellales bacterium
AGGAGGTGGAAATCGGCCCCGAACCGGCGGGCGGCGTCGACCCCGCGCCGCTCGAGGTCGACCGCCCGGCGCAGCTCACCAAGATCCATCATCGTGCTGCCGTAGTTCTTATAGCCGCGGATCATCGCCTCGGCGGAGTTCAGACGCTCTGCGACCGCAATGCTCTCCTCCATGTCTGCCGATCCGCCCAGGTCGCCGTGATTCACCCGTGTGACGCCGGTGGTGTTCAGGATGTGAGCCCGGATCTCGTCGAGGCCGAACCGGTCGGCGACGATTTCGGCGCGCTTGCACACCGCCAGCGTCTCCTCGAACCGGCCGCGCAGCATCAGGTTGATCGCAATCCGGGTCATCACGTAGGCGACGGTCGGCGACGGCTCCGCGCGCTCGGCGAGCTCCCGGGCGCGCGAGTACGCGGCGACGGCCTCCGCCGTACGGGCCTCGTTCCAGTGCCGGAACCCGGCCAGGATCTCCGCCTTGGCCGCGGCGGCGAGGTCGCCGTCCGCGATGAGACGCTGGGTCGCACGCCCGAGGCGTTCGGTCATCACCTCGGCGTACACGCTCAGGCCCACGTCGGCGGTGTCAACCACGAGCATCGGCCACTCGGGATCGTCCTCGGGCCAGAGCTCGAGCGCCCGGTGGTAGTGATTGAGCGCGGACGCGATCGAGTTCAGCGCAAAGGCTCGCTCGGCCGCGTCGCGGAGCGCGAGCCGGGTGAGCCGCTCCAGCTCGGCCGTCGGCTTGCCCGCGTCGCGCGTGCAGTCGAGCGCCTGGGAGTAGTGGTGGGCGACCATGTCCGGGGCGTTCTCGCGGTCCGCCGAGAGCGCCGCGATCCATTCCGCCGCCCGCCGGTGCTTCTCGGCCCGCTGGGCGCGCGGGATCTGGCCGTAGGCCACATCGCGGACCAGGACGTGGCGGAAGGCGTACTCGACCTCGCCGCCGACCGACGACCGCCGCTCCCGCCGCAGCATCTCGCGGCGCTCGAGGCCGTGCAGGCGCTCCTCCATCTCGAATCGAGGTACGCCGCTCATCTCGGCCAGGGCCCCGATCCAGACGACCTTCCCCAGGACGGCGGCGTCCTGGAGGAGCTGCTTCTGATCGGCCGGAAGGTCGTCGAGCCTGGCGGCGATGAGCCCGTGCACCGACTCGGGAACCGGGAGGTCGCCGGATGCGAGACGCCAGCGGCCGCCCTCGTGGAGCAGGTGGCCGCGGTCGATCAGCATGCGCACATACTCCTCCGCGTAGAGCGGGTTCCCCTCGGCGGTCGCAAGCAGCGTCGCCTGGGTCTCGGCGGGAAGCACCGCCTGCTCCAGCAGCGTCCCGATCATGCGCGCGATGTCGGCGTCCGGAAGCGGCGAGAGCGCGATCGTGAGCGCATTTCGCTTGCCGCCGCCCCAACCGCGCCGGCGGTCGAGAAGCTCCGGCCGGGCCGTGCAGACCACGAGCATCGGGACACCGCTCGCCCAGTCGACGAGATGGTCGATGAAATCGAGCAGCGCGTCGTCGGCCCAGTGCAGGTCCTCGAACACGAGCACGAGCGGGTGTCGCTCCGCCAGCGCCTCCAGGAACCGGCGCCACGCGGCCGCGGCCTCGCTGCGACGGTCGTCGCCGCCCCCGCCGCCCGTCTCAAGGCCGGCCAGCGCCCGGACGTGCTCGGTCACCCAGGCCGCCTCCGCGGGATCCTCAATCAGGTCGGCGACCGTGGCGGCGAGCTTCGCGCCCGCCTCGTCAGCCGAATCGGATTCGAGGATGCCGGCCTGCGCGGAGATCATCTCGCCGAGCGCCCAGAACGTCACCCCGTCGCCGTAGGGCAGCGAGCGGCCCTGGCGCCAGGTGATGAAGTCCGGATCGGCCTCCACGGCCTGGAAGAGCTCCCACACCAGGCGGCTCTTGCCGATCCCGGGCACGCCGACGAGCGTCACGAGCTGCACGGCGTGCTCGGCGCGTGACCGGCGCAGGGAGTCGACGAGCAGGTCGATCTCGGCGCGCCGCCCGACGAGCGGGCTGGTCGGGCGCTGGATCACGTCGACGCCGAGCCGCGCCCGGGCCTCGACGGCCTCCCAGGCCGGAACGGGGCTGGCCTTGCCCTTGGCCACGACCGGCTGCGCCTCGCGGTAGGCGATCGACCGGTCGGTGGCCCGGAAGGTCGTCTCGCCCACGAGGATGCCGTCAGCCGGCGCCGCCGCCTGGAGCCGGGCTGCGGTGTTGACGACGTCGCCGGACGCCATGCCCTCGCCGCGCGCCGCGTCGGCGCCGAGCACCACGAGCGCCTCGCCGGTGTTGACACCGACCCGCACGTGAAGGTCGAGGTCGGGATCCTCGTCGTTCAGCCGGTCGATCGCGGCGCGGATCGAGAGGGCGGCGCGGACGGCCCGCTCGGGATCGTCCTCGTGCGACACCGGCGCGCCGAAGAGCGCCATGACGGCGTCGCCGATGAACTTCTCGACGGTGCCGCCGTAGTGCTCGAGCTGCTCGCGCAGAAGCGCGTGGTACGGGGCGAGCGTCCCGCGCACGTCCTCGACGTCCATGCGCTCGCTGCGGCCCGTGAACCCGACGAGGTCGGCGAAGAGCACCGTCACGACCTTGCGCTCCTCGATCGGCGCGGCCGTGACCATCGCTGAGCCGCAGCTGCCGCAGAACCGGAAGCCGTCCGGGTTCTCCTGACCGCAATGCGTGCAGACCGCCATGGCAGGTCAGTTTACGGAACCGGTTCGCCGCCGGATCCCGCGCCCGACCGCGAGGCTCGTACCCACGCCTCGAGATCCGACCGCGAGCCTCGCGCGTACTCGAACTGGTATAGACCAAAAGGAGCACCCAGATGGCATCTCATACGAACGGATCCACCCGCCGCAGCTTCCTGAGCGTCGTGACGGTCGGAGTCGGCGCGGCGATCGGCGGCGCGGTCGCCGTCCCGGCGGCCGCGTACACCCTCGCCTCGGCCGGACAGGAGGCGACCTTCAGGCCGGTGAGCCTCGGCCCGATCGAGCGGTTCACGTCCGAGTCGGGATTCGCCCCGACCCCCGCGCCCTACGTCGAGGACCCGGCGCAGCCGCTCGTCTCAAGCGGGCTCGCGTACGTCCACCACACGGGCCGGAGCAACCGCGACTGGCTGGCACCCGATGCGATGTTCGTCGTCTTCTCGAACCGCTGCACACACGTGGGCTGCCCGGCGCAGGCGACCGGGATCGGCTTCGCCTGCCCGTGCCACGGGAGCCAGTTCGACCAGCAGGGCGCCCGCATCGCGGGGCCGGCAGTGCGCCCGCTCGACCGCTTCCAGTGGGAGATCCGCGGCGAGGGCGACCTGTGGATCACGGAGCGCTGGAGCGTCCTCATCGACAGCGGCAAGGTGCGCTACTACCCCGTGAAGGCGCCGGGCCAGCCGCTGGAGGGGCAGCTGCCGTGGGCGACCGCGGACATCCTCTATCCCGCGGTGACGTACCGGTCGTGATCGCCACCTTGCACGCACCGCCCGGCGTGTGAGAGCGTTCGTGGCATCCGACACGGAGGTGCGCTGTGCCGAAGTTCCTGGTGAAGGCGAGATACACGGCCGCTGGGGCGAAGGGCATTCAGAGCGGCGGTGGGACGAGCCGGCGGGAGGTCATCGCCAAGATGGCCGAGGGTCTCGGCGGCAGCCTCGAGAGCTTCTACTTCGCCTTCGGTGAGACGGACGCCTATGTCGTGCTCGACCTCCCCGACAACCGCAGCGCCGCGGCAGCGGCGATCGCCGTCGGCGCATCGGGAGCGGCGGGCTCGGAGGTCGTCGTCCTGCTCACCCCCGAGGACGTCGACGCCGCGGCCGGGCTCTCGGTCGATTACCGGCCGCCCGGCTCGTAGCAGGGCCGGTCGGCGATCCAGGCCAGCTTGAGCGGGTGACTGCCCGACGGGCCGCCGTGGCCTGCGGGACGGTCGCCGAAACGTTGGCGGGACTCGCCGACCGGCACGTCCCACGCTATCACGCCGTCCGGGCCTTCACACGCCCGCGTCGTGATCAGGCGTAGCGGAGCGCGTCCCCGGGGCGGTAGCGGGCAGCGCGGCGGACGGGAAGGGCAAGGACGACGAGTGCCAGCGCGACGGTGCCGGCGAGCGCGACGAGGAGGTTCCCGGGCGGGAAGACGACCGGGACCCGGACGTCGATGACCTCCCAGACCAGCCGCACGAGCAGCCGGTCGAGCGCGTAGCCGAGCGGGACGCCGAGGAGCCATCCGAACACGGCGAGCGCAACGCCCTCGGTCGTGAAGATGCGGCGGACGTCGCGCGAGCGCGCGCCGATGCAGCGCAGGATGCCGATCTCGCGCGTCCGCTCGAGGACGTTCGTCGTGATCGCGTTCGCGAGCCCGACCATGCTCATCGCCACGATGACGAACCCGAGGAGCGCGATCGTGGTCGTGATCGTGCGGTTGGCCGCGACCTCGTCCCGCTCGGCGACGTACCTGATCTCGCTCGTGACCTGGTACCCGTGCGCCGCCATCCGGTCCTCGAGCAGGCTCGTGGTGCGGTCGACGAACGCGTGCCCGGGGGACGTCATCCTGACCCAGAACGAGGTGGCGCCCTCCGGCTGCCCGAGGAGCGACCGTGCGGTCGTGAGCGGGACGAAGAGCGCCGTCCCATCCTCCTGCTGGTTGCCGGCGATGCCGACGATGCGAAAGCCGATGTTCCCGGCGGCGGTGGCGAGCGTGACGCGGTCACCCACGCCGACACCCGCGATCTGGGCGATGTTGCGCTCGATCACAGCCACCCGGGCGCGGCCCTGGGCCTCGCCGGCGCTGAACCAGCGGCCGTCGGCCACGCGATAGCGGAAGAGCGGCGTTCGCTCCACCCCCCACACGAACGCCTCTCTGCCGGCAAGCGAGACGGTGTTCTTGAGCACCGGCTCCGCCTCGGCGACGCCCGGCGTCGAGCGGATCAGCTCCTGCGCGCGGGCATCGAAGAGCGCCCGGCCGGCGGTCGAGATCTGGACGTCCTCCAGATGGTCGCTCCAGGACGCACGCGACGCGTCGGTGGCGGCCTGGGCCAGGGCGAGGACGGCGAGCAGGTTGCCGACCGCGAGGGCGACGATCAGGGCCGTGGCGAAGCTGCGCCGCTTGCGCCGTCCGATGTTCCGAAGCCCGATCTGCATCACCCGCGGCAGGAAGCCGGCGCGTCGCAGCAGGCGGTCGGCGGCGTCCTGGCCGCCGAGCGCGGAGCCGCTGGCCTCGAGCGCCTCGCGCAGGCCGACGCGGAGGCCACGGCGAATCGCGGGCAGGGCGGCAAGCGGCGGAGCGATGAGTCCGACCGCGAGGCTGATCACCAGCACGGCCGGGTCGATGCCGAAGCCGACGTCGATCGCCCAGAACATCGAACCGAAGTACCGGGCGAGCAGGCTCGACAGCAGGATTCCGAGCCCGGCGCCGACGAGCGCACCCAGCGCACCCAGGAGCAGCGTCGTGCGCAGGTAGACGAGCGCGACCTGGCGGCGGCGGGCGCCGACCGCGCGCATGACGCCGATCTCGCGCGTCTGCTCGGCGACGAGCGTGCTCATCGTGTTCGAGATCAGCACGACCGCGGACAGCAGCGCCAGGATCGTGATGACGCTCAGGAGATCGGAGAACTGCGCCGTCTCCGACTTGCCCGGCCAGTCGCCGGGCGCGCGGATGCCCGGGAGGTCGGAGAAGCCGGCGAATCCGGGGACCGTGCTCAGCGAGCGCCGCACCGCCTCGACCGTCCGCCGGGCTGCGGCGGGGCTCGGGTCGTGCACCCGCAGGGCCAGCTCTCCGTACCCCGGATCCCCGCTCAGCGCCGCCACGGTCGAGGCGGGTGCGTAGAGGACGATCACGTTCTCGTCCTGCACGTCCTCGCCGCCCGGAAGGCTGCGTCCCCGCCCGCTGACGGTGAACGTCGCCCGCTCGCCGGCCCCACCCACCACGGTCAGCGCGTCGCCCGCCCGGCCGTCGTAGACGCCGACGTTGGCGTCCTGCACGTCGGCGAGGAGCTGACGCGGGCCGGGAACGGCTCCCGACTCGACCCGGACGACATCGACGCGCTGATGCGCGAAGTCGCGCACGCCGATCACGCGCGCCGGAGCCCGCCGCTGCCCGATGAGGACGCGCACGTCGACGCTCGAGCGCGCCTCCACAGCCGTAACATTCGGAAGTGCCGCAAGGGCGGCGAGCTCAGCGTCCGTGAGGGCGACCGGCCGCATGGCCACCGTCACGTCGGCGAGGCGGCCCGCCCGCACCTCGTCCTGCATCCGGCGGTCGATCAGCGTGGGGATCGCGAAGAACGAGATGCTCGCGACCGCGAGGGCGAGCGTCAGCACGCTGAAGACCGTCCGCGCCCGCCGCCGCGAGAGGTCGGTGACCGATTTTCGCAGCGAGGCCGAGAGCATCTCGCCTCCTCAGCCGTCCACGACGACCCCGTCGCGGATCTCGACGACCCGCCGCGCCCGCGCCGCGAGCTCGCGGTCGTGCGTCACGAAGAGGATCGTCTTGCCCTCCTGATTCAGCCGCTCGAGCAACTCGAACATCTCCGCGGCCGTCACCGTGTCGAGATTGCCGGTCGGCTCGTCGCCGACGACGAGCCTCGGATCGGCCGCGAGCGAGCGGGCGATCGCGACGCGCTGCTGCTCCCCGCCGGAGAGCTCCGCCGGCAGATGGTCGGTCTTCTCGCGCAGCCCGACGAGATCAAGGTTCCGCCGCGCACGCTCGAACCGCTCCCGCTTCGAGCCGCGGCGGAGGAAGTCGAGCGGCAGCACGGCGTTCTCGAGCGCCGAGAGCGTCGGGAGCAGCTGGAAGAACTGGAAGATGATGCCGACGTTGGCGCCGCGCCAGACCGCGAGCGCCTCCTCGCTCATCTGGTCGAGGCGGGCTCCGTCGAACGACACCGCCCCGGCGGTCGGCCGGTCGATGCCCGTGATCATGTTCAGGATCGTCGACTTGCCGCTCCCCGAAGGCCCGACGACGGCCACCATCTCGCCTTCGCCGATCGAGAGGTCGACCCCCCGCAGCGCGCGGTAGTCCACCTTCCCCATCCGGTAGACCTTCTCGACCCCGGTGAGCTCGATGAGCGGGCGCTGCGACGCGCGCCGAACGGGCTCCAGCTGCGTGATGGGCTCGCTCATCAGGACCTCCGGGTCACCCGGAAGCATCCCCCGCCCGCCGCCGCGTGGCATCCGTGACAACCCGGAACCGCGACCCGTAGGAGCTACGGATTCTTGAGCTTGACTCCGCAACGGTCGCAGCGGTAGCGTCGCGGCAGGGTCCGAGCCGGATGGGGGGTCCGGCGTGCATCGACGGAGGTGGGACTGATGCGTGCATTCACCGCAACCGGCCGTGTGGGAGGCCGCCTTCTCACGGTCGTGGCGGCCGTCGCGGCGGGTCTGGTGCTCGCGGCACCGGCCGCTGCAGCGTCCTACCGGGTGATTGACCTGGGGACGCTCGGCGGCCGATCGAGCGGCGCCACCGACCTGAACGACGCCGGAGCCGTCGCCGGCTGGTCACGCACGGCGAGCGGGCGGGTGCACGCGGTCGTGTGGCGGGCCGGCCACATGATCGACATCGGGACGCTGGGCGGACCGAGCAGCCGGGCCACCTCGATCAGCAACACGTTCGCCGTCGTCGGCACGTCCACCGTGACGGCCGGTGGGACTCCGCACGCCTTCCTGTGGCGGGCGAACCAGGGAGCGATGCACAACCTCGGGCGGCCGCTTCCGGTGCGGATCGGCGACACCGGCGCGATCGTCGGCAACGCCACGAACGCGGCGGGCGAGTCGGTCGCGGCGTATCGAAGCCGGCACGGGTGGATCCGGCTTCCGCTGAACGGCTTCGACGGCAGCCACGGCGAGGACGTGAACGACGCAGGAACCGCCGTCGGCACGCTGTTCGACGACCCGCACGGCTCCGCGCCGTTCATGTACGCAAACGGCGTCCTCACGGTGCTCCCGCCGGTACCGACCGCGGCGGAGACGTCGGCCGACGCGATCAATGACGCCGGCCTGATCGCCGGCCAGACGTTCGACCCGCTGGGCATGGTGCTGTGGGACGGATCGAGCTGGCACCCGGTCGCGACGCCGGGCCTTGTCGAGCCCGAGGTCCGCGACATGAACGACTGCGGCCAGATCGTCGGGGCGCATCATCCGGTGCAGTTCTTCATCCCGCACGCGTTCCTGATCGCGAACGGCGCCGCGGTCGACCTGAACTCGCGGATCCCGTCCGGCTCCGGATGGAGGCTCGGCGCGGCCACCGCGATCAACGACGCGGGCGAGATCGTGGGCATCGGCCGCCACAACGGCCGCCAGCGCGCCTTCCTGCTGGAGCCGACGGGCGCAGGGGCGGGATGTCCCTAGCCGGTCTCAGATGATGTTCAGCTCGGGGCGGGCCGTCCGGCCGGCGAACCGGTCGACCGAGAGTGCGCTCACGTCCACGAACGGCACCTCGCCGAGATAGAGGTCGCGGACGATCTCGCCGACCGCGGGGCCCTGGAGAAAGCCGTGTCCGGAGAACCCGGTCGCGTAGAGGAAGCGGGAGACCGACCGGGCCTCGCCGATCAGCGCGTTGTGATCGGGCGTGACCTCGTAACAGCCCTTCCAACCCCCGGCGATCCCCATGTCAAGGAGCGCCGGCGCCCGCCGCTCGGCGACCGTCATCACCTTGAGCAGCCAGTCGGGATCGGTGGGGGCATCGATCCCGGGCGCCTGGTCGGGGTCGGCCATGCCGAAAAGAAGCCCGGGCCCCTCCCGGTGGAAGTAGAAGCCGCTCGTGAAATCGATGGTGAGCGGGATCGACGCCGGGAGGCCCTCGACCGGTGCGGTGAACCCGACCTCGCGCAAGTACGGCTCGACGGGGAGCGTGACTCCGACCATCTCCCCGATTGCCGGGGACCAGACCCCAGCGGCACAGATGACGGCGCTCGTCGAGACCCGGCCGTACGGCGTCGCGACGGCGATGATCTCGCCGCCCTCGACCTCGATCGCGGTCGCCGCGCACCCGGTGAGGATCCGCGCGCCGAGGCCGCGCGCGCCGGCGGCGTACCCCTGCACGACGGCCTCGGGACTGGCATGGCCGGCGATCGGGCAGAAGGAGGCGGCCAGCACCCCGTCGACGCCCGCGAGCGGGCTGAGGCGGCAGGCCTCGTCGGGGTCGACCATCCGGCTGGGCACGCCGAGCGCGTTCTGCTGGGCGACGTTCTCGGCGAAGCGCTCCACATGGTCTGGGCGGTCGAGAAGGAAGAGGTAGCCCACGCGGTGCAGATCGATGGCCCAGCCCGGCCGGTCGTCGAAGCCGGCGAACGCCGACAGGCTGCGGAGCGCGATCGCGATGTTGACCGGGTCGGAGAACTGCGCGCGCACGCCGCCCGCCGCGCGGCTCGTGGACCCCGACGCGAGCTGGTCGCGTTCGAGGAGGAGCACGTCGGAGACACCGCGCTCGGCCAGATGGAACGCGATGCTCGTGCCGATCACTCCGCCGCCGATCACGACGACCGCGGCCCGATCGGGAAGCGCTGGAGTGCTCCGCTCGCTCACCCGGGTCCATGGTAGGGCACCGTCACTAGACGATGCTGGCCGCGAGCAGCAGCCCGGCAACCACGCTCAGGACGACCAGGCAGATGCGATACCAGATGTATGGCGTCCGGGCGCCCGTCGCGGCGGTCCACCCCACGAGCACCAGCTCGAACGCCGCGCAGCTTCGGTGGACGACGGTGGCGCCGGACTCGCCGGCTCCCTCGATCGCCGTGATCACGACGACGAGCAGCCCGACGAAGACGTGCGTGAACCCCTCGGCAACCCACTCCATCACCCAGACGCGGCGGTTGTCGGTCGAGAGCTCGCCGTAGAGCGAGAGGACGGCGCGGGTGGCGGCGACGTGAGCGACGCCCCACACGACCAGCATGAGGCCCGCGAGGTAGGCGAGGACGTCCGCCGTAGCCATCCGCCCAGTGTGCCTCAGCCAGACGCGACGCTCACGGTCCGGCGGCGGCCATCGCGCCGACCGCGATCAGGTCGGCTGGATGGATCCACTCGTCGGCGAGCGCGATGCCGCCCTCGGCCGCGATCTTGTTACGCAGCGGAATCGCCCAGCGATGCTCGATGAGCGCGATGGCCGCTGTCGATCCCTCCGGGATGGCGTCTGCGAGGAACCACACCTCGTCCTGGTCGAAGAGGTGGCCGTCGGCGAGATCCCTCGCCCCCTCGAGCGCACCCGCCTCCGCGCCCTCCTCGCCGGCCGCCCCGTACCCGACCAGCGCGCCGATCAGCGCGCCGAACTCCTCGGCCTCGCCGGTGCTGAGATCGCTCATCTGCACGGACTCGAGGTCGCCGCCCTCGTGCTTCACGACGACGAGGAGGTCAAGCAGGCGAATGATCCCTGCATCGGCGAGCCGCCGCAGCTCGGGCAGGATCTCGCCGTGGAACCGGTCGCGGTTGAACTCCACGGCCAGCATCTGCACTGGGCCGAGCGCCAGGCCCTCTGTCTCGCCCGTGCTCATGCGCCCGACAGAAGCTTCTGCTTCTGCGCGTCGAACTCGGCGTCCGTGAGGATGCCCTGCTCGTGGAGCTCGGCAAGCTGCTTGAGCTGTGCGATCGCAGCGTCCGACATCCCTCCCGCCGGCTGAGGCGGTGGCGCTTGGGGCGGCGGTGCCGCGTACTCTTGCTGCCCGGCGTCGTCCTGCGCGGCGTTCGCTTCACGACCACGCTCCATATGCTTGCCGGCCATGTAGCCGGCGCCTCCGACCATTGCCGCCCGCATCAGCGGCCGTCTGCGTCGAATCATGTCTCACGCTCCCCTTGGGTGTCGGCGAAGCGTCGCCCACCAGGCGGGTGCGCTCATCGCCCAGAGTGGGTTAACTCCACGTCCGAGCCTGGGTCTAGCGTCTGGGGCAAACCACCACCCACAGAGGGAGGTCGTGATGGGTAACGCCTGGCGGGGCTGGGTCGCGTTTGCGGGCTGGCTCCTCGTCATCGTCGGGACGCTCGATGCATTCGAGGGTCTGATCGCCATCTTCCGCGACAAGTACTACGTCTTCACGCCGCAGCAGATCATCGTGTTCGACGTGACGACGTGGGGCTGGGTCATGCTCGCCTGGGGCATCATCGTGGCCCTGGGCGGCCTCGGGCTGCTCTCCGGAGCATCGTGGGCGCGCTGGTTCGCGATCTTCGTCGGCAGCCTGGGGTTCATCTTCCAGCTCGGGTTCCTGGGCGCCTCGCCCTATCCGATCTGGACGCTCACAGTGCTTGGCCTTCAGCTCGTCGTGCTCTATGCGCTGATCGCCCGGTGGGAGGAAGCGACGAGGCCCCTCTGACGGGGCAAACCGTTGCCGGGGACGGCGTGAACGCGCCGTCCCCGGCCTGGGGAGGGAGTGATCGGAT